>JBDHZV010000083.1:0-12491 GCA_039812125.1 Candidatus Nanopelagicales bacterium | reverse complement strand
CGTCGCCCCACCGGTCGCCGCCGACCTGCGCACCGGCACGGCCGTCGCGGTGCTCGGCGCCGCAACCCCGGACCCGGCCCGCCAGGCGGCGACCCTCGTGCTGCCCGTCGCGGCCGGGGCCGGTGGCCTGCTGGTCAGCGACGGCGACGCGTTCGCCGCCGGGGAGCTGGTGCGCGTGACCACGGCCGGGGCCGACGTCTCGTTCCACACCGTGTCCGGCGCAGCGGCGGTCGCCCCCGAGGTGCTCACGCTGCAGACCGCGCTGGCCCGCTCCCACCCGGCTGGGTCCGGGGTGGTGGGCCGGGCCCCGCTGGTCGACGTCGAGGCGCTCGACGCCGGGTCGTGGGGCAACCGGCTGCGGGTCAGCGTGACCGACGACGAGCCGGGGCTGGTCGCCCGCACCACCCTGGCCACGATCGTGTCCGCCACCACCATCCGGCTGGCCTCGCGGGCCGGGGTGCAGCCCGGCACGGTGCTCGAGCTGGCCGACCCGGTGACCGGGCAGGTCCTCGGCGGCCAGGTGAAGGTGCGCGCCGTGGACCGGGCCACCGGCAACCTGCTGCTGGCCGGCGCCGGCCTGGCCCCCGCCCAGCAGGTCGTGGGCGCCGTCGTGCGCTCCCGGGAGTTCACCCTGGAGGTGGCGCTGCTGCGCCAGCCCGACCCGGTCACCCCGTCGCGGGACAACCAGGTCATCGACCGGGAGGTGTTCCGGCAGCTGTCCCTGGACCCCCGGCACAGCAACTACATCGAGAAGGTGGTGGGTGCCACCACCGGGACCCTGCGGCTCTGGGACCGCCGGCCGGAGGGGGGCTCGCTGTACGTGCGCGTGGCGGACCGGGCGGTCGGGGCCGCCCGCGAGGCCGTCCGGCTCGGACCCGAGCCACTCGTGGACCGGCTGCCCGACGGCCGGCTGTCCCCGGCCCGGCAGCGGCTCGAGTCGGTCATCGGAGACGACTCCGTCGGGACGCTGACCGACGACCACTACCTCGGCGACGACACCCCCGACCCCCGGGCCCGGACCGGCCTGCAGTCCCTGCGCAACGTCGAGGAGATCAGCCTGGTGGCGGTGCCCGGTCGGGTCGGGGCCCGGCTCCAGCAGGGCGTGATCGACCACTGCGAGCTGATGCGCTACCGGTTCGCCGTGCTGGACAGCCGCCCCGAGCCGGCGGACACGCTGGCCGACGTCCGGGCCCAGCGCCAGCAGTACGACACCACCCACGCCGCCCTGTACTACCCGTGGCTGGCCATCCCCGACCCGTTCCCGGCCAGCCTGGGGGACGTCCGGGACGTGGCGATCCCGCCGTCCGGGCATCTGCTCGGGGTGTTCGCCCGCACCGACATCGAGCGCGGCGTGCACAAGGCGCCGGCCAACGAGGTCGTGCGCGGCATCGTGGGGTTGCGCCGCACGGTCACCCGCGAGCAGCAGGACATCCTCAACCCGTACCCGGTCAACATCAACGTGATCCGGGACTTCCGCGACAACTCCCGCGGCATCCGGGTCTACGGGGCCCGGGTCATCACCTCCGACCCGGACTGGAAGTACGTGAACGTCCGCCGGCTGATGATCTTCATCGAGGCGTCCCTGGAGCGCGGCCTGCAGTGGGTCGTGTTCGAGCCCAACTCCGAGCCCCTGTGGGCGCGGGTGCGCCGGGTCATCGCGAACTTCCTCACCGTCGTCTGGCGCAACGGCGCCCTGGAGGGCACCAGCGTCGAGGAGGCCTTCTTCGTGCGCTGCGACCGCACGACCATGACCCAGACCGACATCGACAACGGCCGGCTGATCGTTCAGGTCGGCGTCGCCCCCGTGAAGCCCGCCGAGTTCGTGATCGTGCGGATCGGCCTGTGGACCGCCCGATCCGACAGCTAGCCGCCGACAGCGAGGAGACCCCCGATGGCTGACGACCGCCTCGACCCGTTCCGGACGTTCAACTTCCGGCTCGAGATCGACGACATCCCCGTGGCCGCGTTCAGCGACGTGACCGGCCTGCAGTCCGAGGGCGAGGTCGCCGACTACCGGACCGGGATGGACCTGCCCCTCACCGCGCGCAAGCTGCCCGGGCTGCGCAAGTTCGGCCCGATCGGGCTGAAGCGCGGGATGGTGAAGGACACCACGCTGTGGGACTGGTACCGCAACATCGCCAACGGCAAGCCCGACCGGCGCAACGGCAGCGTGATCCTGATGGACGAGCAGCGCAACGACGTGCTGCGGTGGAACTTCGAGAGCGCCTGGCCGAACAAGATCTCGGTCTCCGAGCTGAAGGCCGCGGGCAACGAGGTGGCCATCGAGTCCATCGAGCTGGTCGTCGAGAGCATCACCCTCGAGGCAGCCTGACCATGCTGACCGCCGACCTCGCCCCGGGCGTGCTCCACCAGACGGTGGACGCCGGTGCCCCGCCTGTCACCCCACTGCGCGGCGACGTCGCCGGCTTCGTGGGGATCGCCGAGCGCGGCCCGGTCGACGTCCCGGTGCCGGTCGAGACGTGGGCGCAGTTCACCTCGTGGTTCGGCGGCTGCACCGGGTACGCGTTCCTGGCCCACGCGGTGCGCGGATTCCTGGAGAACGGGGGGCGACGGTGCTGGGTGGTCCGGGTCGCCTCCGACGACCCGGTGGTCGGCGCGGCCGCAGCCAGCACCCTGCTCCAGGACGCGGCGGGGCCGGCGTGGGCGGTGCGGGCCTCCAGCCCCGGCACCTGGGGCGACCGGCTGGTGGTCGACGTGCGCGAGGCCGTGCCGGCGCAGGTCCGCAGCGTCGGGCACGACCCGGAGGGCCGGTGGAGCGACGTGCCCAGCGTCGCCGGGTTCACCCGGGCCGCGCTGGTCCGGGCCAGCCAGGACGGGGCGACGGTCGCCGTCCGGGTCCTCGCCGCGCTCGACCCGGCCCGGTCCCGGCTGCACTGGGTCCACCCCGACCCGGGGGCGGGGCTGCCCGGCGACGGCCGGCTGATCGCCCCCGACCCGGCCCGGCCGCTGCTGCTGGAGGTGCTGGAGTACCGGGTGCTGGTCAGTGAGGCCGGGCGGCTGGTCCGCGTCGTCGACGGGTTGTCGCTGGTTCCCCAGCACCCCCGGTACGGCCCCGTCGTGCTGGCCCCGGTCCGCCCCGGCGACCCGGACGGCGCCGCGGCACCCGAGCCGGTGGTGATCGAGGAGCTGCGTCCGGCCACCGACCGGCCGTCCGCCCTGGTTCTCGAGGCCATGCCCCGAGCCCTGGCCGGGGGCCGGGCCGGCCTGGCCGCCCTCACCCCGCACGACCTGGTGGGCCACGAGGTCGCCCCCGAGGACTCCGACCTGGCCCGGGCGCGGGGAACCCGCGGGCTGCGCACCCTCGAGGCGGTGGCGGAGGTGGCGATGCTGGTCGTGCCGGACGTCCACGTGCACCCCGACCTGCCCAACCCGGTCGTCCCCGCCCCGGCCTGCGTGCCCGACCCGTGCCTGGACCCCCCGGTCCCCGGGCCGGGGCCGACCCTCGTGGCCGAGGTGGAGGTTCCCCCGGTGCTCAGCATGGTCGACGTGCACGCCGTCCAGGCCGAGATGGTCGGGCAGTGCGAGCGCCGCCGCGACCGGGTGGCGCTGCTGGACCCGCCGCGCGGGGTCGCCCTCGACGTCGGGGCCGGGCTGCGCGGGGTGCTGGACTGGCGGGCCCGGTTCGACACGTCGTACGCCGCGCTGGTGCACCCGTGGCTGGCCGTCAGCGACCCGGTCCGCCCGGTCGGGACGCTGCGCCTGGTCCCACCCGCGGGGCACGTGGCCGGGCTGGTGGCCGCCAGCGAGCGGGAGCAGGGCATCCACCGGGCCCCCGCCAACCGCCGCGTCGGGTGGGCCGTGGCACCCAGCGTCGAGGTCGACGAGCAGCACCACGCGATCCTGAACACCGCCGGCGTCGACGTGGTGCGCACCGTCGCCGGACGGGGGCTGCGACTGATGGGCGCGCGGACCATGTCCAGCGACCCCGACTGGCGCTTCCTCAACGTTCGCCGCCTGATGATCCTCATCGAGCAGGCCCTCGTCACGGGGCTGCAGTGGGCGGTGTTCGAGCCCAACGGGCTGCTCACCCGGGCGCGGGCCACCATGACCGCGACGTTCCTGCTCGACGCCCTGCACCAGGCCGGGATGCTGGCCGGCGCCACCGCCGAGGAGTCCTTCTACGTGCGGTGCGACCTGGACAACAACCCGCCCGAGCTGCGCGACCTCGGCCAGCTCGTCGTCGAGGTCGGCGTGGCGCCCAGCCAGCCGTTCGAGTTCGTGGTGGTCCGGGTCGGCCGGGTCCGTGACGCCCTCACGGTGCTGCCGGGCGCCCCGCCGCTCGGCGCCACGGGGACGGGGGTCTGAATGAGCGTCCTGAGCGGACTGGAGAGCGCGACCGGGATCCGGCTGGACCCCCCGCTGACGCACAGCTTCCTGGTGATGATGGCCGACACCTCCAGCCCCGGGTCCCTGCTGAAGACCGGGATCCCGTCTCTGCTCGGCGACGCCCTGTTCGGCGGGTTCTCCGAGTGCGACGGGCTGAAGATGCTGCAGGAGGACGCCCGGCGCCACGAGGGCGGCCTGAACAGCACCGAGCACCGGTTCCCCACCCGGATCACCTGGCCCAACCTCGTGCTCACCCGGGGGGTGTCGCGGATCAGCCAGAGCGGGTGGGACTGGCTGTACGGGTTCGGCGAGGGCCGGGTGCGCCGCATGGACGGCATCGTCGTGCTGCTGGACTCCGCGCGGCTGCCGCACAACATCTGGAAGTTCCGCCGCGGGTTCCCGGTCCGGTTCGAGGGCCCGAAGCTGCGCGCCACCTCCAGCGAGGTCGCCGTGGAGACCCTGGAGATCGCCCACGAGGGCCTGTGGCAGCTGTCCGTGCTCAAGCTGGGTGCCGAGGCGCTGGGGGTGAGCACCTGATGGCCGTGCACATCGAGGAGCTGCACGCCTCGGTCCGCGTGGTGGACCCGCAGGCGATGCTGACCCCCGCGGTCCTGGACCGGATCGTGGAGGCGGTCGTGGAGCGGCTGGCCGCCCGCGCCCAGCAGGCCCGGGTGCGCGCCGACGAGCAGGACGTGCGCTCCGTGGTGGCACGCCAGCGCGGGCGGGGTGGTCTCGATGGCTGAGCTGGCCAAGGCCCGGTTCGCGGTGCGACGGGCCGACGGGTCCACCGAGCAGGTCGCGGTGCAGTACAACCCGAGCTCGCTGGCCTTCGAGAAGCCCATCCACGTCGCGGAGATCGCCATCCCCGGCCTGGACAGCCCGTTGCGCCAGTTCATCCGGGGCGGCACCGAGACGGCGACCGTGGAGCTGTTCTTCGACACCACCGAGCACGGGATGGGAGCGAAGGCCACCAGCGTCACCACGCTCACCGACGCGTTCTACGGGCTGGTCAAGATCGACCCGCAGACCCACGCCGCCCCCGTGTGCACGTTCCTGTGGGGCGAGCGGTTCCCCGGCGACCAGCTCCCCGAGCGCTACGGCAACCAGCGGCGCACCTCGTTCCCGTGCATCGTGACCTCGGTCAAGCAGGAGTTCACCCTGTTCAGCCCCGCGGGGACCCCGCTGCGCGCGGTGCTCACGGTGAAGCTCGAGGAGTACGTCCCCCTGCAGACCCAGGTGGAGCGGCTGAACCTGCAGTCGGCCGACCACACCCGCAGCCACGTCCTGGCCGAGGGCGAGACCCTGGCGCAGGTGGCCTGGCAGCACCTGCACGACCCGCGGGCGTGGCGTGACATCGCCCGGGCCAACGGCATCGACGACCCCCGCCGGCTGGTGCCCGGCCAGGTCCTGACCATCCCCCGGACGGTGTGACGTGGCCACCACCAGCACCCTGGCGCAGGAGGCCCGCACGGCCGGCGGGTTCTACGTCCCCCGGTTCGAGGTCAAGGTGGAGGGGGCCAACCTGCCCCGCGACGTGCTGCTCGACGTGCGCAGCCTGACCTACCGCGACGACCTGGACGCCCTGGACAGCGTCGAGCTCGTGGTCAACAACTGGGACGACTCCCGCCGGGCGTTCAAGTACATCGGCTCGGAGACCGCCGCGCAGCTCACGCCCGGGCACCCCGACCACGGTCGCGTCACCGTGTTCGAGCCCTGCTCCAAGGAGGTCGTGGTCCGGATGGGCTACGGCAACGACCTGGTCACGATGATGCGCGGCACCTTCACCACCATGCAGCCGCGGTTCGACTCCGGGGCCCCCGAGCTGACCGTCACCGCCCTGAACGCCCTGCACCAGCTGCGGCGCAAGCAGTACACGACCCACTGGACCGACAGGCGCGACAGCGAGATCGCCCGCGACATCGCGGGGCGCACCGACAACGGCCGGCCCCGGTTCCCGCTGCCCATCGCGATCGACGACGACGCCCTGGGCAAGGAGAAGCCGATCCCGCTGGTCACCCAGGACAACCAGTACGACATCGACTTCCTCGTGCAGCGGGCCCGGACCCGCGGGTACGTGCTGTTCGTCCAGGAGGAGGACCCGGTCGCCGGCCGGCCGCGCCGGCTGTACTTCGGGCCGTCCCGGCCGGGGATGATCCCGGGCATCCGCGACGTGGTGCTCGAGCTGGCGTGGGGACGTTCGCTCATCGAGTTCGTCCCGAGCATCCGCACCGCCAACCAGGTCCGCAGCGTGACCGTGCGCGGGTGGCACCGCACCCGCAAGGAGCCCATCAGTCGCACCGTCACCCTCGACGACGAGCGGATCACCGCCAACAAGGACCTGCACCGCATCGTCAACGCCTGCGACGCCCGGGAGGAGATGGTCGTCGACGAGCCGGTGTTCACCAACTGCGAGGCCCGGGAGCGGGCCATCGCGATCCTGCTGGACCAGACCAAGGAGCTGGTCACCGCCGAGGTGAAGACGGTGGGGCTGCCGGACCTGCGGGCCGGGCAGGTCGTGGTCATCCGCGAGCTCGGCGCCCGGCTCAGCGGGCAGTACGTGGTGACGAAGTCGACGCACACGATCGACGACAGCGGCTACGTCACCTCGTTCAGCGCCCGGCGCGAGGGGAGCGCCGACTGATGGCCGCGGTGACCGGCGTCGTCGTGGGGGTCGTCATCGACGTGGCCGACCCGGAGGGTCAGGGCCGGGTCCGGCTGCGCTACCCGTGGCTGGCCGAGGACGGCGCGCAGAGCTCCTGGACCCCGATCGTGCGACCGATGGCCGGGCGGGGCCGCGGCTTCTTCTACATGCCCGAGGTCGACGACGAGGCCCTCGTCGCGTTCGAGCACGGCGATGTCAACCACCCGATGGTGCTGGGCTTCCTGCACAACGGCGTCGACACCCCGCCGGACGACGGCATCGACGAGCACGTCCGTCGGCTGCGCAGCGTGGCCGGGCACGACGTGGAGCTCGACGACCGCGCCGGCAAGGAGGGTGTGCGGGTGCGCACCCACGGGGGCCACCAGCTGGAGCTGCACGACCCCGACGGCCGGGTGGAGCTGACGACGTCCGGGGGCCAGCGGCTGCGGATGACCGACCAGCCCGGCCAGGTGCAGGTGGCCACCGCGACCGGGACGACGGTCACCCTGGACGCCACCCCCAGCGCGATCACCCTGACCACGACCGCCGGGGTCAGCGTGACCATCTCCGACACCGGCGGCGTGAGCATCTCCGCCCCCACCGGGTCGGTCTCGGTGTCGAGCCTGTCGGCGCAGGTCGCCGCGGCGGCGACCGCCCAGGTGACCGCCTCGGCCCTGACCCTGACCGCGCCCGTGGTCTCGGTCAACGCGGCCATGGCCACGTTCAGCGGCGTGGTCGCGTGCCAGACCCTGATGGCGACCTCGGTCGTCAGCGCGGCGTACACCCCCGGCGTCGGGAACATCCTGTGAGGTGCGCATGCTGACCGTCCCCACCCCCCTGCTCGGCTACGAGCCGCTGGCACCGGGCCTGGCCGCCCTCGAGCTGCCGATCACGGCCTCGGTGGGTCCGGTCCGCCTCGACGGCCAGGCGCTGGACCCCCGGCAGGTCGCCGAGGCCGGCATCGTGCTGTGCCGGCAGCGCGCTGCCGGCGTCGCGGTCGACGTGTGGGACCCCGCCGGCAGGCAGTGGCGCCCGGAGGGCCAGGCGGTGCCGCCCGCTGCCACCGCCCTGGCCCCCACCGGTCCCCCGGCCACCCCGTGGCAGGCGATCGTGGTCGCGGCCGGGGGTACCGACGCCGCCGGCCAGCCGCAGTTCGCGCGCGCGGTCGCCGGCGGGTTGCCCTGGTACACGCTGCGCGCCCGGGTGGTGACCCGCGGCGGCCAGTCCGGCCTCAGCCGGCACAGCGCGCCCCTGCGGTTCGCCGCCGTGGCCGACCGCGCCCTGGTCGTGCTGGGCCCCGGCGAGGGGGAGCGTCCGGACCGGGCCACCCAGGCCCGACTGCTGCTGCGCGACCCCGGCCTGCAGGTCATCGGCGGGGTCGAGGTGCGCCGGGACGCCCCCGGGGCCACCGTCACGGTGTCCAACGCGGCCGGGGCGCGTGTCGTGCTGCGCCCCGACGGCGGCATCGAGCTGCACCCGGCCCCCGGCCGGGGGGTGCTGGTCGGCTCCGACCTGGAGGTCGAGCACCTGCGCTACCGCCCCGCCGGGGGCGGTCCGAAGCGGGACCTGGGGTAGGCCATGGACCGCGCCTTCCTCGGAGTCGGCTGGGCGTTCCCGCCGCACGTGACGCCCAGCGGGGCGATCGCGACCTCCCGCGAGGAGCAGAAGATCGAGGAGTCGATCTACCTGATCCTGGGCACCTCGCCGCGGGAGCGGCCGATGCTGCCCCGGTTCGGCTGCGGCATCCACGACCTGGTGTTCGCCCCCGACAGCCCGGGCACCCTCGCCGAGGTGTCGGCGGCGGTGCGCGACGCCCTGGTGGCCCACGAGCCGCGCATCGACGTGCTCAGCATCGACGTGTCCGCCGGGCCGGGCAGCCCGAACGTGCTGCTCATCCGGGTGGACTACCGGGTCCGGGCCAACAACGCCCGCGGCAACGTCGTCTACCCCTTCTTCATCACCGAGGGGATGTGACCCATGCCCATCGAGGACCACGTCCCCCAGCTGGACGACCACACCTACGACTCGATCGTGGCGGAGATGCGCTCCCGGGTGTCCCGGTACACCCCCGAGTGGAAGCCGATCTGGTCGGACCTGAACGACTCCGATCCCGGCATCACCATGCTGCAGGTGGTGGCCTGGCTCGGCGAGATGCTGGCCTACCGGATGAACCAGGTGCCCAGCCTGGTCCAGCTCAAGCTGCTGCAGCTGCTCGGGATGGAGCTGCGCCCGGCGGAACCGGCCCGGGTGCAGATCACGTTCCCGATGCGCCGGACCCACCCCACCGCGACCACCATCGTCCCCCTGGGCACCCAGGTGATCGCCGAGACCGAGGGCGGCGGCCCGCCGCTGGTGTTCGAGGCCGACCGGGCGCTGACCGTGCTGCGCCCGCCGCTGGTCGCCGTGGTGGCCCATGACGGCGGGTCCTCCTGGGCCCCGGCGACGGAGGCCAACGCCCGGGCCAGCGGGTTCGCCCCGTTCGGGCCCAGTGCCCCGGCCGGCGCCAGCCTCCTTCTCGGCTTCGACGCGTCGGCGCCGTTCCCGGCCACCGAGCTGACCCTGCACGCGTGGGTGGCCGGCGGTGGGCGCAGCGCCGCGGTCAGCTGCGCGCTGCCCGCGACCCCGGCGTACGCGTCGGCCACCGTGCGGTGGTCGGCGTGGACCGGGGCGGAGTGGTCGGCCCTGACCGTGCTGGTCGACGAGACCCTGGCGTTCACCCGCACCGGTGCGGTGGTGCTGCGCACCCCGGCGACCCTGGCCACCACCGTGGTCCCCCCGGAGCCGGCCCCGCTGTACTGGCTGCGGGCCGACCTGGTCACCAGCAGCTACGAGCGCCCGCCGCTGCTGGCCGCCATCCGCACCAACACGATGACGCTGACCCAGATGGAGACCGTCCGCGACGAGGTCCTCGGCGGTTCGACCGGGCGGCCCGACCAGGTGTTCCGGCTGTCCAACGTGCCGGTGCTCGCCGGCTCGCTGCAGCTCGAGGTCGACCAGGGCTCGGGCCCGGAGGTGTGGCAGCCGGTCACCGACTTCCTGGCGTCCTCACCGCGCGACCCGCACTACGTGCTCAACCGGACCACCGGTGAGGTCCGGTTCGGTGACGGCCGGCACGGCGCGATCCCGATCGCGAACGTGCACAACCCGGGTGCCAATGTCGTGGCCCGCCGGTACCGCTACGGCGGCGGCACGAAGGGCAACGTGCCCGCCGGCGCGCTGCGCGCCCTGCGCAGCGCCGTGCCCGGCATCGACGAGAACGGCGTGGTCAACCTGGTCGCCAGCTTCGGGGGGCGCGACGAGGAGCTGCTCGACCAGGCCCTGGAGCGGGCGCCCGCCTCGATCCGGTCGCGCTGCCGGGCGGTGACGGCCGAGGACTTCGAGCTGTTCGCCAGGGAGGCCGCCGCGATCGCCCGGGCCCGGGCGCTGCCCCTGCACCACCCCGACGTGCCCGGCGTGGACGTCCCCGGTGTGGTCACCGTGGTCGTGGTCCCGGACTCCGAGGACCCGGCGCCGCGACCCAGCGAGGGGACGCTGCGCACGGTGTGCGCCTACCTGGACCAGCGCCGGCTGCTGACGACCGAGGTGTTCGTGGCCCCGCCGGACTACCAGCGGGTCAGCGTGCAGGTCGACGTGGTCGCCGATGCCACCGCCGACCTCGCCCAGGTGCAGCGCGACGTCGAGGCGGCGCTGCTGGGCTACTTCCACCCCCTGCACGGCGGCGAGGACGGCCGGGGCTGGCCGTTCGGCGGCACCGTGTCGTTCTCCCGCACGCTGCACCGGGTGTTCTCCGTGCCAGGGGTGTCCAGCGTGCCCAGCGCCGTGATCGCCGTCGACGGCACGCCCGCGCCGGAGTGCCGCGACGTCGCGCTGCGCCCCGGTGCCCTGGCGTACTCCACCGCCCACCGGGTGTCGGTGTCCTACCCCGTGGCGGGTGCGCGATGACTGCCACCGTCCCCGAGCTGCGCCGGCCGCCGCACGATCCGCTCACGCTGCTGCTCGGCGGACGGCTCGGGTGGCCGGTCCTCGCGCCCGTGGGCACGTCGGACCCGGCTGCGACCACCGGCCCGGCGACCCTGTCGCTGCCGCCGGACCCCGCTGCGCTGCGCCGGCTGGACGAGCCGTCGGGCTCGCTGGGCGGCGTGCGCCTGCCCCGCACGGTGGCCGTCGACGCCCAGGGCACCACCTGGCTGCTGGACCGGGCCCGGGCCCGGGTGCGCCGGTTCGACCCGTGCGCGTGCCGCTTCGACGACGTCGCCTGCCTCGGGGGCACGGGCAGCGCGGTCGGCCAGCTGGCCCGCCCGGAGGGACTGGCTGTGGCGTCCGGGCACCTCCTGGTCGCCGACACCGGCAACCAGCGCATCCAGGTGGTGCTGATGCCCGAGGGCGTGGTCTCCGGGGTGTGGCGTGCGCCGGTGCCCTGGCAGCCCATGGGACTGGCGGTGGACGCGCGGTTCCGGGTGCACGTGACCGACCCGGCCACCGGCTCGCTGCACCACTTCGGCTGGTCGGGCCGGTACCTGGGCCGCACCGAGGGGGTGGGCGACGCCACCTCGGTGGCGGTCCTGGCCGACGGGTGGCTGCTCGTGGGCGGCGGTGCGGCGGGGGCGTGGCTGGTCGACCCGCAGGGGGGCGCCGCGCGGCCGTTCACCGGCACCGGCGAGGACCTGGCCGACCGGGTGGTCCCGCTGCCGTTCGCGGTCAGCCGCGAGGGCGCGCTGCACCTGGGCCCGTCCTGCCAGCCCCCGGGGGACGGGTGGTTCGGCGTGGACGGCGCCCCGGTGGCCGCCCCGGGACCGGGTCCCGTGCCGCTGCTGCGCTCCGGGTCCGTGCTCGTCGGGCCGCTGGACAGCCAGCTCGACGCCTGCGTGTGGGACCGGATCAGCCTGCGCGGCGAGGTCCCGGACGGGTGCTCGGTGCGGGTGGACACCCTGACCGCCCAGGTCGCGCTGACTGCCGCGGAGGTGGCGGCGGCCCCGGAGCCCGCCTGGGCGACCGGGCAGGTCTGCACCGCGATGACCGACCCCGACTGGGACGCCCTGGTGCGCGGCGGGCCGGGCCGGTACCTGTGGCTCCGCCTGGGCCTGGTCGGCACCGGCACGGCCACGCCGCGCCTGGCCGAGGCCCGGGTGGAGTTCCCCCGGATCAGCCTGCGTCGCCACCTGCCGGCCGTGTTCGGCCAGGAGCCGGTGAGCGCGGACTTCGTCGACCGGTTCCTGGCGATCGTCGACCGGCAGCTGCGCGGGGTGGAGGACCGGGTCGACGCGGTGCCGGCCCTGCTCGACCCCCACGCGACCGAGCACCTGGCGTGGCTGGCCTCGATGGTGGGGATGACCCCCGACCGTCGGCTCCCCGAGCACGTCCAGCGCCAGCTGGTCGCCGAGTCGGCGCGCCTGTACGACCTGCGCGGGACGCTGGCCGGGCTGCACCGCCTGCTGCTCGTGGCCCTCGGCCTGGACGCCCTGGCCCCGGGGGCCGCCGGGGGGTCGGGGACGTGCGGGGGGTC
>JBDHZV010000082.1:0-12594 GCA_039812125.1 Candidatus Nanopelagicales bacterium | reverse complement strand
TCCTCCCAGCGGGACTCCAGCCACCCGAGTCCCTCGAAGCGCGCAAGGATCGGGTGCACCGTCCCGCTGGGGAGCTCCGCCGCCTGGCACACCTCGAGGCCGTACAACTCCCGCTGCGGGTCCTCGAGGAAAGCCGCGAGCACCAGCTGCGTCGGAATCGTCATGCGGGGACTGCCACTCATCGTGCGTCTAGGGTAGCCAGCCGTGGCGGCGACGGCGCCCGGAGGGTGGGGCGCCTGCCCGGTCGGGCGGTCATGCCCCCCGGACCCTCCGGACACAGCAGAACCCCCTCGCGACGGGGGAGACACGAGGGGGTTCTGGGTGGCCAGGGGCGGGGTCGAACCGCCGACCTTCCGATTTTCAGTCGGACGCTCGTACCAACTGAGCTACCTGGCCGATGTGCATGACGCACCGGACTACCGGAGCGACCCCGACGGGACTCGAACCCGCGACCTCCGCCGTGACAGGGCGGCGCGCTAACCAACTGCGCTACGGGGCCTCGCGTTGCCGTGAGGCTGTCGTGCTGTGCGGCCGGAGCCGCTTTCGTGCATCCCCAACCCGTCGGGCTGGTCGTAGCCCCAACGGGATTCGAACCCGCGCTACCGCCTTGAAAGGGCGGCGTCCTGGGCCGCTAGACGATGGGGCCGGGACTGGTTGTGCCTTCCGGTTCCGACCCTGACTGTCTGGTCGGGGACGGGTGAAATCATACGGGAGGGTCCGCGAACTCCCCAAATCGACTGAGCCGCCATCGTCCTGCCGGGGGACCGGGCCCGATGGGTGGTCGCGGTCGACCGGAGTGGGGCAAGATGGCGCCGACGACGGCGCCGCCCGCCCGGAGAGCCGCCCGACCGAGGAGCCCGCACATGCCCGACCGCCTCAGCCCCCTCGACGTCTCCTTCCTCTACATGGAGGAGTCGACCACCCCCATGCACGTCGGCGGCGTGGCGATCTTCGAGGTGCCCGAGACCGGGTTCCTGTACGAGAAGCTCGTCCGGCTCATCCGCGACCGGATCGCCCTGGTCCCGCGGTACCGCCAGCGGGTGCGTTGGGTCCCCGGGCACCTTGCCAACCCGGTGTGGGTGGACGACGAGAGCTTCGACGTGACCTACCACGTGCGCCGTTCGGCGCTGCCCCGGCCGGGCACGGACGAGCAGCTGCGCGACCTGGTGGCCCGGATCATGTCGCGGCCCCTGGACCGCAGCCGGCCGCTGTGGGAGATGTACCTCGTCGAGGGTCTCGAGGACAACAGGTTCGCGATCCTGAGCAAGACCCATCACGCCATGGTCGACGGCGTCGGCGCGGTCGACATCGGCCAGGTCATCCTGGACACCAGCCCGGACCTGCCGGACGAGGTGGTCGCCGACACGTGGCGGCCGCGCCGGGAGCCGTCGTCGGCCGAGCTGGTCGCCGGGGCCCTCAACGAGATCGTCCGCTCCCCGAAGGCGGTGGTCGACACCGTCCGCACCGGGCTGGTCGACGTCCAGGAGACCGTGACCCACGTGGGGCGCAACCTGGTCGGGGTGCTCTCCGCGGCTCGGACGATGGCCCGCCCGGCCAACGCCAGCCCGCTCAACGTCGACATCGGGTCCGCCCGGAGGTACGCCACGACGAAGGCCGAGCTGGAGTCGTTCAAGCGGATCAAGCGGGCCCACGGGGGGACCATCAACGACGTCGTGCTCACCGTCCTGGCCGGCGCGTTGCGGTCCTGGATGATGACGCGCGGCGAGTCGGTGACGCCGCGCAGCAGCGTACGGGCCATGGTCCCCGTGAGCGTGCGCACGTCCGAGGACGCCTCCGGCAACCAGATCGCCGCGTTCCTGTGCGACCTGCCCATCGGTGAGCCGGACCCGGTCATCCGGCTGGAGCGGGTCCGCTTCGAGATGGACATGCTCAAGGACAGCGGCCAGATGCTCGGCGCGACCGCCCTGGTCGGGGTGGCCTCGTTCACGCCGCCGACCCTGCACTCGCTCGGGGCACGCGTGGTCAGCCAGCTGTCCCGGCGGGTCTACAACGTCGTCATCACCAACGTCCCCGGGCCGCAGTTCCCCCTGTACGCCGGTGGGGCGCGGATGCTCACCGCGTACCCGGTCGTCCCGCTGGCCCGCGGGCAGGCCGTCTCGATCGGGCTGACCTCCTACGACGGGGGCCTGTTCTTCGGCCTGAACGCCGACCGGGAGGCGATGCCCGACGTGGACGTGCTCGCCCAGTGCATCGACGACGCCCTGGCGGACATGCTCGCCACCGTCACGCCGTCGGGCCGGCCGCGCCGCCCCAGAAGACCCATGGCGTAGGCCATACCGGGGACGACGACCGGCGGACCTGGCCCTGCGGAGGTACGCTGAGGGGTCGGCCGCAGGGTGGTGCGGCCTGAGGTTCGGGGGCGGGCCCAGGAGGTGGTGTCGTGGCTCAGGCTGAGCGCTCGCGGCGCCGCGGGATCGTGCTGGGCGGGGGCGGCATCCTCGGTGGCGCGTGGGCGGTCGGTGCCCTTGCCGCGCTGAAGGCGGTGCACGGGTTCGAGCCCTGCGAGGCCGACGTGATCGTGGGCACCTCCGCCGGTTCTGTCCTGGCTGCCCTGCTGGGTGCCGGCGCGACCACGTCCGAGCTGGAGGACCGGGAGCGCGGCCTGCCCGTGACGTCCGGGCCCATCGCCGGCTTCTCCTGGGACATCGCGCGGGTGGCGGGTGGCCCGCGGCCCGGGCGGCCGAAGCTCTCACCGGGGTCCCGGGCCCTGATGCGCACCGGGATCTCCAAGTTCCGGCGGATCCCCCCGACCGCGGTGCTGTCAGCGTTCCTGCCCACGGGATCCAAGTCGCTGGACCGCATCGCGCACCTGGTCGAGGGCTTCACGCCCATGGGCGAGTGGTCGCCCCACCCGCAGCTGTGGGTGGTGGCGATGGACTACGACACCGGGGAGCGGGTCGCCTTCGGGCAGCCGACCGCCCCGCCCGCGCCGCTGTCCCTGGCCGTGCAGGCGTCGTGCTCGATCCCGGCATGGTTCACGCCCGTGACGATCGGCGGCCACCGCTACGTCGATGGTGGGGCGTGGTCCACCACGTCGGTCGACCTCGTGGCCAACATGGGCCTCGACGAGGTCTACGTGATCGCACCCATGGTGAGCTTCCACATGGACCGGCCCGGGCACCTGCTGGCCCGGCTGGAGCGCACCTGGCGGGTGCAGATCACCAAGCGCTGCCTGGCCGAGGTCGAGAAGGTCCGCGCCGGCGGCACGGAGGTGACCGTCCTGGGCCCGGGGCCGGACGACCTGGAGGCGATCGGGGGCAACCTGATGGAGGACGCCAAGCGGATCCTCGTGCTCGAGACCTCGGTGCGCACGTCGATCGAGGCCCTGCGCGACCCCGATCACTACGGCCCCGACTACCTGGCCACGGTCGGCTGATGCGCGCCTACGTCCCGGTCACCTGGGAGGACCTCGACGAGCTCAGCGGCTCGGGCACCCTCCCCGGCCCGCGCGCGGCCTACGTGGTCGACCCGGCATGGTGTGCCGCCGACCCCGGGGCCACCGAGGAGGAATGGGAGTACGAGGCCCAGGAGCTGGCCGCCGACGCCCTGGACCAGCACGGCGGCGTGGTGCTCGCGCTTGAGGTCGCGGTCCCGGGCCACGTGGACGACGGGCTGGTCGAGCTGCCCGGGCCGATCCAGCGACGCGCGGTGGCGGCGGTGTTCACCGCGGACCTGGCCTGGTTCGGCCTGCAGGAGGTGCCCCACCTGCTCGCGCAGCGCGCGGCCCCGAGCCCCTGACCCGCTGACGGCACGCCACGGCGCCGCCGAACCGTCGCACCCCGACCGGCTCAGCCGGGCCAGCGGCCGGAGAACGCCTCCTCGGCATGCATCGCGTGCACCGTCTGGTCCACGGCGGACTGCTCCAGCTTGCCGCCCACCAGGGGGACCGAGGCGCGCACCACCGTGGCCAGGGTGAGCGTCGTCACCTCGCCGGCGGGGGCCAGCGTGAGCGTGCCGGTCATCGACAGCGGCGCCCCGACGAACTCGGTGACGTGCTGGGCGACCCGGTGGCCGTCGGGGTCCTGCGGTGCCGACCAGCTGATCCGCTCGATGACGTGCGCGCTGTCGCCGATGATCCGGGTCACCGCTGAGGGCAGCCCGGTCACCGGGTTGTCGCGCTCGAGGACGACCTCGGCGGTCCCGTCGTCGGCCACCGCCACCGACACCTGGGCGTTGCGGGCTCCCGCATCGGCCAGCTTGGCCTCGTGGAAGGCCGGGTCGCACAGGTCGGACCACGCTCGCGCCATGGGCTTGGGATAGGTGATCGTGTGGGTCAGGTCGCGGGCCACCGGTGCTCCTCGGGCCGGATCAGGCGTCGAACCACTGGGGAGCGATCTGCTCCTCCTTGCGCAGGGCCCGCATGAACTGCTCGCCCACGACCTCCTCGAGCTTGCCACCGACCAGCGGCACCGAGGCCTTCGAGGTGATGTCGACGGCGAGGACCGACCCCACGCCGTCGGGGCGCAGCGCCAGGGTCCCACTGACCGACATCGGTGCCCCCGGGAAGGACGCCTGCACGGTGCCCGTGCGGCTGCCGTCGGCGTCGGCGTCGCCCCAGACGTGCACCTCGTCGACCGTGATCGCGTCGCCGACGAACGGCTTGGCCGCCGCGGGCACGACCGCCGGCAGCTTGCGGGAGGACGTGATGCGGCTGCCTGCCCCGCTGTGCTCGACCTGGGCGCTGACGTCGAACGAGGCCATGTGCTCGTGCTTCCAGACGACGTACTCCGGGTCGCACTGGGCGGCGAACACCACGTCGGGTGCGACGTCGAAGCGCATCTGTCCGCTGAACTTCCTGGCCATCGTTCTCCCTCAGTCCGCGGCTGCCGACCGGCATCCGCCTCGAGGGGACTATAGGCGCACCTTCCGGCCGGCCGCAGCGTCCGTGGCTGCGGCCCCGCCTGCCCCGGAGGGTCGTGCGGGACTGCACGGCAAGACCGTGCCGGCTGTGACAGGGTGGTCGGCGGAGCCGAGCACCGGGAGGCGGGTGTGGGGTACGTCGAGGGGTTCGCGTGGCCGACGGCGCGGGATCGCGACCTGGCGGCCCTGTTCTACCGGCACCTCGACCCGCAGGACCTGGCCAGCCGGGACCCGGCGACGGTCGTGGGGTGCGTCGAGCACCTCCTGGCGGCCGCAGGTGCCCGGCAGCTCGGGCTGGCCCTCGTCGCGGTCGACAACCCCTCGGTGGCCCACGACGGGTGGAGCTGCGGGCGCACGGTCGTCACGGTGGTCACCGACGACTCCCCGTTCCTGGTCGACTCGATCACGGCCGAGCTCAACCGGCTGGGGGTGGGCATCCACCTGGTGGTCCACCCCATCGTGGCCGTGGTCCGCGACGACGCCGGGCGCCTGGTCGAGGCCGGGTCCCCGGGACCGGCCGGCGACGTCGAGCCGGGCCGGGGGGCCGGGATCCTCGAGTCGTGGATGCACATCGAGGTCGACTGGCAGGCTGAGCCCGCAGCCCGCCAGGCCATCGGCGAGAACCTGCGGCGCGTCCTGGCCGACGTGCGCAGGGCCGTGTCCGACTGGCCGCGGATGGTGGAGGTGACCCGCGAGCTGGCCGCAGCCCTGGTGGTCTCCCCGCCGCGGGGGATCGCCCGCGACGAGGTCGAGCAGGTCGTGGCGCTGCTCAACTGGCTCGCCGACGACCACTTCACGTTCCTGGGCTACCGGGAGTACGGCCTGTCCGGCCTGGGCAACGGCGGAGAGGACCTGGCCCTGGTCAGCGAGCCCGGCAGCGGCCTGGGGCTGCTCCGCTCCGAACGGGCGGAGTCCACCTCGTTCGCGGACCTGCCGCCCGAGGTCCGCCGGCGGGCCCTGGAGCCCCGGCTGCTCATCCTGACCAAGGCCAACCGCCGCTCCACCGTGCACCGCCCGGTGTACCTGGACTACGTCGGCGTCAAGCGCTTCGACGACAGTGGTCGGGTGATCGGGGAGCACCGGTTCATCGGGCTGTTCTCCGCCTCGGCGTACACGCAGTCCGTGGCCCGCATCCCGGTCATCGACCGGAAGGTCACCGCCGCGCGCATCGCCCTGGGGTTCAGCCGCTCCTCCCACAGCGGCCGGGACCTCATGCAGTTCCTCGAGACGTTCCCGCGCGACGAGCTGTTCGCCATCGAGGTCGACGAGCTGGTTGCCATCTCCGAGGCTGCCCTGAACCTCAAGGAGCGGCGGGCGACCCGGCTGTTCCTCCGCCGCGACCCGTACGAGCGGTTCCTGTCCTGCCTGGTGTACCTGCCCAGGGATCGGTACACCACCGACGTCCGGCTGCGGATCCAGGCATTCCTCGCCGACCAGCTCGGTGCCGAGGGGGTGGACTACACCGCCCGGGTGACCGAGTCGGTGCTGGCCCGGCTGCACATCGTGGTGCGGATGCCGGCGGGAGTCCCCGTCCCCCAGGTGGACGCCGCGGCGCTCGAGGCGGGGATCGCGCGGATCGTCCGGTCGTGGGAGGACGACCTGGCCGAGCTGCTGGTCGAGCGCACCTCCGAGTCCGGCGCCCACGACATCCTGCGCCGGTTCCCGCAGGGCTTCCCGCAGTCCTACCGGGCCGGCGCCACCCCCCAGGAGGCGGTCCTCGACATCGCCGCCCTGGACCGGCTGACGCCCGCGCAGCCCACCGAGGTCGCGCTGCTGCCCCCGTCGCAGTGGGGCGGGTCGCAGGCCAACGCGCGCCTGCGGCTCTACTCGCGCAGCGACTTCCCGCTGGCCCAGGTGCTCCCGGTGCTGACCAGCCTGGGCGCCCAGGTGGTGTCGGAGCGCCCGTTCGAGCTGGTGCGCGTCGACGACGCCGGGACCGCCGCGCCGGTGTTCGTGTTCGACATCGGGCTGCGGATGGCCGCGGCCGAACGTCGCGACCTGGTGGCGCCCGCGTGGGAGGACGCGTTCCTGGCGTGCTGGGAGGGCCGCTGCGAGCGGGACGGGTTCAACGCCCTCGTCGGCGCGACCGCGATGGACTGGCGGCGGATCAGCGTGCTTCGGGCCTACGCGCGCTACCTGCGGCAGGCCGGCTCGGCGTTCAGCCAGGAGTACGTCGAGGCGGCGGTCCTGGCCAACCCGCAGATCGCGGGGCTGCTGGTGCAGCTGTTCCTCACCCGGTTCGACCCGGACTTCGAGGGCGACCGGGACGCTGCCGCCGAGGCCCTGCGCGCCGAGGTCCTCACCCGGCTCGACGCGGTGGCCAGCCTCGACCAGGACCGGATACTGCGCTCCTTCCTGGGGCTGGTGGGGGCGACGCTGCGCACCAACCACTTCCAGCCCGACCGTCCCGCGCTCGCGCTCAAGCTGAACCCGGCGGCCATCCGTGAGCTGCCGGAGCCCCGGCCCGCGTTCGAGATCTGGGTGTGCTCCCCGCGGGTCGAGGGGGTGCACCTGCGGTTCGGCCGGGTCGCCCGCGGCGGGCTGCGCTGGTCGGACCGGCGGGAGGACTTCCGCACCGAGATCCTCGGGCTGGTCAAGGCCCAGGCGGTGAAGAACGCCGTCATCGTGCCGGTGGGAGCCAAGGGCGGGTTCTATGCCAAGGCCCTCCCGGACCCGTCCGACCGGGAGGCGTGGCTGGCCGAGGCAGTGGGCGCCTACCGCGACTTCGTCGGGTCCCTGCTGGACCTGACCGACAACCGCGTCGCCGGCGCGGTGGTGCCCCCACCCCGGGTGGTGCGCCATGACGGGGACGACCCGTACCTGGTGGTGGCTGCCGACAAGGGCACCGCGACCTTCTCCGACATCGCCAACGAGGTCGCGGCCGGGTACGGGTACTGGCTCGGCGACGCCTTCGCCTCCGGCGGTTCGGAGGGGTTCGACCACAAGGCGATGGGGATCACCGCGCGCGGCGCGTGGGAGTCGGTCCGGGCCCACTTCCGGGCGCTGGGCCGCGACATCGAGGGGTCGGCGTTCACCGCAGTCGGGATCGGCGACATGAGTGGCGACGTCTTCGGCAACGGGATGCTGCTGTCGACGACGATGCGCCTCGTGGCGGCGTTCGACCACCGCCACGTGTTCCTGGACCCGGACCCGGACCCGCTGGACTCCCACCGGGAGCGACAGCGGCTGTTCTGCCTGCCCCGCTCGTCGTGGGCGGACTACGACCCGGCGCTGATCTCACCCGGGGGCGGCGTGCACCCCCGGTCGGCGAAGTCGGTGCCCATCAGCCCGCAGGTCCGCGCCGTGCTGGGCCTGGGCGTCGACGTGACGGCGCTGACACCGGCGGAGCTGATCCGGGCGATCCTGATGGCCCCGGTGGACCTGCTGTGGAACGGCGGCATCGGGACGTACGTGAAGGCCTCGGGGGAGACCCACGCCGAGGCCGGCGACCGGGCCAACGACGCCATCCGGATCGACGGCCGGCAGCTGCGGGCCCGGGTGGTCGGCGAGGGGGGCAACCTGGGCCTGACCCAGCGGGGCCGCATCGAGGCCGCCCGCAGCGGAGTGACCCTGAACACCGACGCCATCGACAACTCCGCCGGGGTCGACACCTCCGACCACGAGGTGAACATCAAGATCCTGCTCGATCTCGCCGCCGCGGAGGGCCGGCTGGACCGGCCCGGGCGCAGGGCGATGCTGGCCGCCATGACCGACGAGGTCGCCGCGCTGGTGCTGCGCGACAACGTGGAGCAGAACGTCCTGATCCACCTCAAGGAGTTCGCGGGCGCCGGGCTGGTTCCCGCCCTGGCCCGGCTGATCGCCTCGCTGGAGCGAACGGCGGGGCTGGACCGCTCCCTCGAGGCGCTGCCCAGCGACTCCGCCCTGGCCGCGCTGGCCGGTGAGGGTCGGGGCCTGACGTCCCCGGAGCTGGCTGTCGTCAGCGCGCACACGAAGCTGGACCTCAAGGCCGCCCTGCTCGCCTCCACGATCCCCGACGAGGCGTTCACCGCCCCCTGGCTGGGTGCCTACTTCCCGGCCACCCTGGTGGAGCGGTTCCCCGACCTGCTCGAGCGCCACCCGCTGCGCCGGGAGATCATCGCGACGGGCCTGGCCAACGAGCTGGTCAACCGCGGCGGGCTCACCTACGCCCTGCGCGCGACGGAGGAGTCCGGCGCGACCCTGCCCGAGGTCGCCCGGGCGTTCGCCGCCGCCCGGGACGTGTTCGACCTGCCCGGGCTGTGGGCCCGCATCGAGGGTCATGAGGGCCAGGTGCCCGCTGCCGCGCTGAACGCCCTGCGGATGGACGTCGAGCGGCTGCTGGACCGCGCCACGCGCTGGTTCCTGCAGTACCGCGGTGGCCGGCTCGACGTCCTGGGCGAGGTGCGCCGGATGGCCGGACCGGTGCGGGCGCTGTCCGGGTCGATCCCCTCGATGCTGATCGGTGTCGAGCGGGAGCGGCTGGACCGCCGCGCCCGTGAGCTGGTCTCGGTGGGGGCGCCCCCGGCGCTGGCCGGTGAGGTCGCCGCGCTGCTGGACGTGTTCTGCCTGCTCGACGTCGTCGAGGTGGCGCGGCGCAACGCCGCCGATCCCGAGGATGTCGCCCGGCTGTACTTCACGATCTCCGAGCGCTTCGAGGTGGACCGCTACCTGGTGCGGATCACCGCGCTGCCGCGCGACGACCGGTGGTCGGCGCTGGCCCGGGCCGCGCTGCGCAGCGACCTGTACGGCGCCCTGGCGGCCCTCACCCACCGGGTGATCCGGGCCACCCCGGACGACGGATCGCCGATCGAACGGGTCCTGACCTGGGAGCGGCGAAACGCCGAGGGACTGCGGCGAGCCCGGGCGACGCTCACCGAGGTCGGCCAGGCGGAGACCTTCGACCTCGTCACGCTGTCGGTCGCGCTGCGGGTGATCCGCACGCTCGCGCTGGGGCGCTGACCGACCAACCGGCCGCGGGTCGGCGGGTGGGGAAGGCTTCCCTGTTCCCTCGACGGGAACGGCGCAGTACCGTCGAGGGACCTGCTCCCCGGGAGGCACAGTGAGCGATCCCACGGTCCGTGACGCAGCGGTGGAGGCCCTGGCCCGCCAGGTCGTCGCCGACATCTCGCCCGCCGAGCTCCCGCTGTTCGCGGCCACGGCCGCGCGCTACCGGGCCGACCCGGCCGGGACGCTGGCCGCGACCCACCCCCGCGACGAGGTGCTGGGGTTCGGCGCCGAGGCCGCGGTCGTCCTGGTCACCCCGTTCGCGCTGGACCTGGTGCGCCGGATCCTCGGACGGCTGTCCGAGAAGCTCGGCGACAGCGCCGGCGACAGCCTCGCCAGCCGGATCACCGCGTGGTTCATGCGTCGCCCGACCGGTGCCGCCGGGCCCACCGAGGTCCACACCGACCCGCTGAGCCCCGAGCAGCTGCGGCTGATCGCCGAGACGGCCCGCATCGAGGCCGCGTCCCTGGCGCTGCCCGCGGACCAGGCCGAGCGGCTGGCCGACGCCATCGTGTCCACCCTGGCCACCCGGACCTAGGCCCGGCTGATGCGCCCGCTGCGGCCCGGCGCCCTGCCCAGCGACACGTCGCTGCGGTTCGCGCTGGTGCTGGCGGCGGTGGTCGCCGCGAGCCTCTACCTGTTCCAGGCGATGTGGTTCCTGATCCGTGGCCGGACCTTCCTCGACGTGGTCGTGGCGTGCATGGATCGGGCGGGCACCGACCAGGTGGTGACCAGCGAGGCCCTCGACGCGCTGCTCGGGCGGGGTGAGGCGTGCCGGGCCGACGTGTCCCGGGAACAGGCCGGGGCCGTGCTGCTCGGCGTCCTGGCCGTCCTCGTCGTGGCGTGGGCGCTGTACCGCACCTGGCCGGGGTGGCGGGAGCGGCGGCGCCACCTGGTCGCCCTGGACGACCCCGAGTCGGCGCCCCTGCGCGCCGCGGTGGAGGGGCTCGCGGACGCGGCGGGGGTGCGCCCGGTCCCGCTGCTCCGGGTGGCCGCCACCGACCCGGCGGTAGCCGGGTTCGCCTACGGGGCCGGTCGCCGGATGCGCCTGGGCCTGTCGGGCGGGCTGGTCGTCACGCAGGTGCTGGACCCGCCGGCGTTCGACGCGGTGGTCCGCCATGAGCTCGGTCACGTGGCAGACCGCGACGTGCGGTGGACCGGCTACGCGATCTGCGCCTGGTGGTCGTTCGTCGTCGTCGCCCTGTCCCCGGTCGTCGTGTCCTTCGCGACCCGCGACGCGGCCTACCTGCTGCGGCTGGGGTGGCGCACGGTCGCGCTGGCCCTGCTGGTCGGAATGAGCATCACCGCGCTGCTGCGCACCCGGGAGCTCTACGCCGACGCCCGCGCCCACGAGTGGGGGTCGGGTCCTGCGCTGGACCGGCTGCTCGCGACGGGGGACCGCCCGGTGCGCGCGCGCCCGGGGTGGCGGCGTCCCGGCGCCCTGCGCCTGCACCCACGACCGGACCAGCGGCGCGCGCTGCTGGCCGACCCGGACGGGCTGTTCTCGGCGTCGGGCTGGGTGGCGCTCGGGGCGGGGATCGCCACGGGCACCGCGTTCGCCAGCCTGGCCGACCTGGCCTACCTCGTGCTGCCGACGACGGCGTCGTTCACCGTGGCGGCACTGCTCGTGGCCCCCCTGCTGGCCGCGGTGCTGTGCCTGGTCGCCTGGCGGGTCGCCCTCGTCGAGGTCGTCCGCGACGGCTCCCGACCGGCCGCGGCACCGCTCGGCGTCGGTGCCGGGGTGGGCCTGGCCGTGGCGCCCCTGCTGTCCATCGAGGCGGCCGTCGGCGGCGTCGCGTCGGACGCTGCCGGCTGGGCCGGGTACGGGGTGTGGGCCGCGGCCATGGTCGGGGTCGGCGTGCTGCTGGCCCAATGGGTCACGGCGACCGCCCGGCTCGGGGTCACCGCCGCGGTGAGGAGCCGGGGCGGGGCCGTGGGGAACGTGCTCGCCCACGTCGCCGCGACCAGCGTCATGGTTGTCGTGTGGCTGGCGGCCGGCGCACAGGCGCTCCTGCTGCTGGCGGCGCTCGGGCCCGGGGCCGCGATGGAGGTGCCGGTGTGGGCGCTGCTGCCCGCCCTGGTGCTGGGCGGGGGAGCCGTCGGTGCTCCCCTGGTGCTCCTCGCGCTGCTGCTGGGCCCGCCGATCCTCGCGTGGCGGCGGTTGCGATCGGGGTCACCGATGGCCGGGTGGTTCTGGCGGGATCGGGGGCCCACGCTGCCCGGGGACCTGCCGGCCGAGCCGGAGGCTGCCCGGACCGTTCCGTCGCCGTCACCGGTGGTCCTGCCCGGGCTGGGTGCCGGGGTGATCGCCGGGCTCCTGCCGCTGGGAGTGCTCCTTGCCGGGGAGGTGCTGGACCCTCGGGTGCGCCAGTCGGACGCCCTGGCCGTGGCCCTCGGCCGGGCAGTCGAGTCGGGCATGCTCGTCGCGGGTGCGGTGGCCGGTGTCGTGGCCGTCGGCCTGCTGCCGCGCCGCTGGTGGCCCCTGGCTCTCGGGTCCACACTCGTGGCCCTGGCGGTCGCCGTCGCGATCGCCTGGGTCGTGCTGTCGGCCAACCGCATGGGGATGCTCGCCCACCGCCCGGGCCCGACCGGCCTGCTCGGTCCGACCGGCGTCCGCGAGCTGCTGCTGCGGCCCGCGGGCCGGGCGGTCGTCCCGTGCGCCCTGGTGGTCGCGGGGCTGGGCGGTCTCCGCGCAGCGCGGACCGGTCCGCCGGCGGTCACTGCGCCCGC
>JBDHZV010000081.1:0-12635 GCA_039812125.1 Candidatus Nanopelagicales bacterium | reverse complement strand
GCCGGGCCGGGGGCAGCCGTCTCACGGGGGGCAGCCGCGGCACCGCCGTCGGGAGCCGCGGCACCGCCGTCCCTGGACGACGATTCCGAACGGATCCTCGAGGCAGGCGCGTCCCTCGACGACGGGGCCGGGATCCCGCTGCCGGCGACCGGGCCTGTGGGCTCATGGGTGGTCGAACCGGATCCCGCAGTCATCCGCGCGGGGCTGGTCTCCGTGCTCTCCGAGCGGCTGGGAGGATGGCTGCTGGATCCGCGGATCGCTTACATCGTCCTGGACGACGACCCCGGGACGAGCCCGCTGCACGCGCGGTTCCAGGTCCTCGAGGAGGCTCCGTTCGCCCGCAAGGCCCTGCGCGGCTGGCTGCGGGCGCGCGGCTTCGCCGACGTGGTCATCAAGAAGCGGGGCGTCGCGATCGTCCCGGAGCAGCTGCGCGCGGCCCTGCGGCTGGGGGGCGAGGGTCCCACGGCGACGCTGGTCCTGACCCGGACCGACGCCGGCCCGCTCGCCCTGCTGGTCGCACCCCGCTGACCCCGCGGCGCACACCATCACCACCTGCCCAGCGCCCCATCCGCAGGGTCGGTCAGCGCCGGCGGGCGACCGGTGGGGGCGACCGGTGGAGCTCAGGGACCGCTGCACGTGGGCTTCGGGGTCGCGATCGCCGCGCGCAGGTCCGCCGTGGTGGCGTAGGGCCGGGCCAGCAGGGAGGTGATCCGCGCGGCCTGGGCACTCGATGACGGCGTGCCCTCCCGGTGCAGCGCGTCGGCGAGCGCCGCTGCCCGGGCCCGCACCACCGCCTGGTCGGCCACCGAGGTGCCGGCCATCGCCCGTTCGAGCTGGGCCCGGGCCGGGCAGGCACCTGTCGCCGGGCCGACCGGCAGGTTCGGGGTGAGGATCACCACCGACCAGCCGACGACGGCCAGAATCCCCACGCCTCCCGCGATCCACCTCGCGGGGGCGATCACCGCGTCCCGCCGGCCTGCACGCCCTCGGCAGGCAGGAACCCGTCCTCCACGGCGGCCCGGTGCAGGTCGGACTTCGAGCGCACGACCCGATGGGCCTGGGCGTACTTGGCGCGGACCCGGTCCAGGTACTCCTTGGCGGTCGCCGGTCCGACGTTCATGCGCCGTGCCACGGAGTCCAGCTTCATCCCCGACGCGTACAGCCGCAGCGCCGTCAGCTCCTGGGCGCTCAGGCTCGGCACGTCCTCGGGCGCCTCGGCGAGGATGGCCGCCATCTCCGGGGTGAGGAACCCGATGCCAGCCGCGACCGAGCGGATGGCCCGCAGCAGGTCCTCCGGGCTCTCCCGCTTGGACATGTAGCCCAACGCACCTGCTGCCAGGCCCTGGCGCACGACCCGGGGGCTGCCCAGCGCGCTGACGATCAGCACCCCGCAGCCCGCCCGGACGAACCCGTCGACCAGCTCGGTGACCGGCGGCGCCTGCGGGCCGAGGTCCAGGTCGAGAAGCACCACGTCACACCCACGGGCCCGGGCCAGCGCGGCGGCCACGTCGTCCCCCGCGTAGGCGACCTCGATCTGCGGGTCACTGGCCGACAGCCAGGTGCTCAGCGCGTGGTGGAACAGGGCGTGGTCATCGAGGATCACGATGCGCAGGGCGCCCTTCATGGCGTCAACCTAGCTCCCGACCGGTCCCGGGGGAACGTCCCACTGCCACTGCACCGACACCGTGTCGCCCTCGACGTCGCACCAGGCTCCCGGCGCCACCCGTGCCGACGCCTCGGCGAGCCGGACCCCGGCCGCCTCGACGCCCTGACCCCGCGCGGTGACCGACAGGCCTGCCTCGCCGGCGCCCGACCAGCCGAACAGCGTCACCTCACTGCCCCGGCCCACCCGGCACACCGCGTCGATCACGGCACCAACCTGCCGGACCGTGCCCACCGTCGGATGGCAGCCGGCGAACGCGCCGCGCACCTGCGTGCGGCACCCGGACGCGTGCAGCAGCCGCAACCAGATCCGGGCGGGCCGGCGCACCACGTCCGGGGCGCGCCCGACTGTCAGCAGGCCCCGGAGGAACGCGGCCTCGTCGGCGCACAGCTGACGGGTCGCCGGATCGGCGGGCGGCAGGCGCCCGTCGGCGATGTCGGCCAGCACCGCCTGGGCGGACGCGAGGGTGGCAGCCACCCAGTGCTCCTCCTCCGCACGGACGCTGAGCTGGGCCGCGATGCGCACCTGCGCGGCCATCGCCTGCGAACGGACCCGCGCGACGCGGGCGGACACCTGCTGGATCCGGCGCACCAGCAGCCAGGTGGAGGCCAGCAGTGCCAGGGCGAAGGCCCCGGCGATCGCCGTCGAGGCTCCGCACGGGGCCCACCTCAGGTGCCACGCCACCGCGCCCGCCGCGTGGCCGACCAGCACCGTCGCCACCAGGCCCGCCAGCACCCGGGGGCGCGGCGCGAGCACCAGGACCGTGGCCAGCATCGGGGCACGGGCGTCGAGCATCACGCCCTCGCCGAGCAGGGACGAGCAATAGGGGTCGGCGAGGATGTCCAGCGCCCCGGCCAGCAGGTACGCGCCAGCCCCGGCCGACACGTGCGCCGGGCCGACGCGGTGCCCCGCCCGGGCCGAGGCCAGGATCCAGCCGCCCACCGCGACGGGCGCGCCCGCGGCTGCCAGCGCCGCCCAGGGCAGCGCGTACGCGTCCCACCCGACCAGGACGAGGGCGGTGTCCGCCACCGCAAGGAGCGCCGCGATGAGCACGCCGACCCCTGCCGTGCGCAGCAGCAGGTCGTCGCCCAGGGTCGCCTCCCCGCTGTCGACGGGCTGCGGCGCCGCGAGCGCTGCACGCCAGGACAGCACCAGGCGGGTCCCCCGCCCGGCCGAGCCGGAAGTGACCAGGGCTGTCCCCCCGACCTCCCTCATGCGTTGGGCCACCGACTGGCCCAGCCCGAACCCCGACGCGGCGCCTGCCTGGGGGACCAGCGGGGCCGGGCTGGTCACCGCACCTCCGACCCCCTCGTCGGCGATGACCACGACGACCTCGTCCCGGTCGGCCCGGACGTGCACCCCCGCGCCGGAGACCCCGGCGTGCTTGGCGACGTTGGTCAGGGCCTCGGCACCGGCTCCCAGCAGGGCCCGCAGGACCGGTTCGGGCGGCGGCGGCGCCGCGGGATCGGCACGCTCGACCACCTCCAGCGCGATCCCCACCAGCAGGGCGTGCGCGCGCAGCCCGGCGACGACGTCGGCCAGGCTGGCCAGCGCGCGCCCCGATCGCCACTGGGCCAGCTGCGCGGAGTCCGACCGGCACCGCAGCACAACGGCCGCGGAGTCGAGCAGGTCGCCGTGCGCGGCCACGGTCTCCAGGGTGTTCAGCGCGGTGTCGTGCAGCGAGCGCTCCACCTCGGCGGCGACCTCCGAGGCGGCGCGCACCGCCTGCTCCCGGACCAGCACCTCGTCGCGGGCGTCCAGGGTGCGCTGCAGCTGCCCGGCGGAGCGCATCAGCACACCCAGCGCCAGGGCCACCGCCAGGGCGGTGGCCAGCAGG
The DNA here is from genome assembly GCA_039812125.1 of Candidatus Nanopelagicales bacterium. Classification (GTDB taxonomy): domain Bacteria; phylum Actinomycetota; class Actinomycetes; order S36-B12; family CAIYMF01; genus Prado023. The sequence continues at coordinate 9,135 of JBDHZV010000081.1, read as the reverse complement.
GCGATGCCGGGGATCGCACCCGCCGCCGGGGTGCGCAGCAGGGCCCCCGGCGGGCGGCCCACCAGCGACGTGCCCACCGCCGCGAGGGCGAGGATGCCCCCGGCGACGCCACCGGGGACCGGCCCCCGCCATACCGTCACCGACCCCACCAGCAGGCCCCCGACGACAACCTCCGCCGGCCACGGGCCGACCTGCCCGGCGGCCTGGCGCACGACCGCGAGGCTGACCAGGCAGCCGGCGGTCGAGACGACCGCCAGCCACACCGGAGGGGGCAGGTCCCGGCCGTCGGCCCGGGTGCCCCGCAGCACACCCATGCCCAGGCAGAAGATCGCCCACAGCAGGCAGACCGCACCGGCCCAGACACCCACGATCACCGCACCCTCCGGTGGGCGCAGCACCAGCGCGATCGCCTGACCGATCAGGGCCAGCACGACCAGCCAGTGCACGAGCACCGAGACGCCCTCGTGGGCGACGTCGATGACCCCCGGCCCCGCGCCGTCCGGTGGCAGCTGCGGATCCTCGGATGCGCCGGCCTCGACCGGGACGGCTGGCCCCGGTCGCGAGATCACAGCGACACCACCTCGACGGGCAGCGAGGAGTCCGCGGGAATCCCGAGGTCGGAGGCGGGCCGGCCGCGGGCCACCATCTGGGACCCCAGCGCCGCGACCATCGCCCCGTTGTCCGTGCACAGCCCGGGCCGGGGGACCCGAAGCCGGATCCCGGCGGACTCGCACCGGGCCGCGGCCAGGGCGCGCAGCCGCGTGTTCGCGGCGACCCCACCGCCGATCTGCAGGTCGCCCACTGCGTGCTCGCGACAGGCATCGATCGCCTTGCGGGTGAGCACGTCGACGACGGCTTCCTGGAACGCCGCCGCCACGTCCGCGACCGGGACCGGCTCCCCCGCGGCCTGGCGGGCCTCGACCCACCGGGCCACCGCGGTCTTCAGCCCGGAGAACGAGAAGTCGAAGCGGTGGCGTGCGAGGTCCTTGGGCGCGCTGAGTCCCCGCGGGAACGTCACATAGGCCCGGTCCCCGCCCTGAGCGGCTCGGTCGATGTGCGGTCCGCCCGGGAACGGCAGCCCGAGAACGCGGGCGACCTTGTCGAAGGCCTCACCGGCCGCGTCGTCGATCGTCGCACCGAGCGGGCGCACGTCCGATGTGATGTCCGGCACGAGCAGCAGCGAGGAGTGGCCACCGGAGACCAGCAGGGCCATCGTCGGCTCGGCCAGCGGACCGTGCTCGAGCGTGTCGACGGCGACGTGCGCGGCCAGGTGGTTCACGCCGAGCAGCGGGATGCCCAATGCCAGGGACAGGGCCTTGGCAGCCGAGACGCCGACCAGCAGCGCGCCCGCCAGTCCCGGTCCGGCGGTGACGGCCACCGCGTCGAGCTGCTCGAGCCGCACGCCGGCGCGCGCGCACGCCGCCTCGAGGGTCGGCACCATGGCCTCCAGATGGGCCCGGCTGGCGACCTCGGGCACGACCCCGCCGAACCGGGCGTGCTGGTCCACGCTGGAGGCCACGACGTCAGCCAGCAGGGTCATCCCCCGCACGATGCCGACGCCGGTCTCGTCGCAGGACGTCTCGATGCCCAGCACCAGGGGCTCGTCACCCATGCTCGCCCTCCTCGGCCCGCTCCAGCGGCAGGGTCATCAGGACCGCGTCGCGGCCCCGACCGTAGTAGTCCCGCCGCCGGCCGACGACGGTGAAGCCGAGGTGTCCGTACAGCCCCAGCGCCGGGTCGTTGTCGGCACGGACCTCGAGGTGCAGCACCCGGGCGCCCCGGGACCGGGCCCAGTCGGCCAGGGAGCGCACGAGCCGGGCGCCGATCCCCCGGCCCTGGGCGGGCCCGGCCACGGCCACCGTCTGGACGTCCGCCTCGTCGCCGGCCAGGAACGCCCCGGCGTAGCCGACCAGGTCACCCTCATGGCGTGCCACGAGGTACCAGCGCGTCGCCGGGACCCGGGCCAGCTCGGACCAGAGCTGCCCCAGGGTCCACGGGTCATCGGTGAAGAGCTGCGTCTCGAGGTCGTGCACGGCCTCCAGGTCCCACCACCGCATCGGCTCCACCGTGACCACTGGACCCGCTGCGGGCTTCCCCATCGGCACGGTCATGCCGGGGTCACCCGCTTGCGGGGCCCGCCAGCGACCGCATCCGGCCGGCGCAGGTACATCGGCGTGACATCCGGCGCGGCCCCGGCCAGGACCTGGGGGGCCACCAGCCGGGCCAGCGCGGCCGGGTCGGGGTGCAGCGGGTCGCGCCCGTCGGGCAGTGCCGCCGGGTAGAGGCGGGCGCCCACCCCGACCACCGGCACGTCACGGTCGGGGATGGTGTCGGCTGCGCCCACCTCGGGGCCCTGCACCCGACGGCCGGAAGCGTCGTACCGGGCCCAGTGGACCTCGCGGCGCCGGGCGTCGGTGGCCACCAGGAACGGTTCAGCCAGTCCCGAGGCCACCGCCTGCGCGGCCAGCACGTCCAGGGTGCAGGCGCCGTGCACCGGGATGCCCAGCGCCCAGCCGAGGACCTGGGCGTGCACGAGACCGACCCGCAGCCCGGTGAAGGGCCCCGGGCCGCGACCCACGCCCACCGCACCCAGGTCGCGGGGCGCGACTCCCGCCTCGGACAGGGCAGCGGCGACCAGCAGGGCCACCTGCTCGCCATGCGCCGCGGGACCCAGGTGGACCGCCCGGCCTCGCACCACGGCGGTGTCCGTGTCGAGGACAGCTGCACCGACGGCCTGGGTGGCCGTGTCCAGGGCGAGGATGAGCACGGGCCCAACCTACAAGGGGGCCGGCAGGTCCAGGTCGGCCCATCGGGTGCCGACGCCGCGCACCCGAACCATCCGCACCCCCGCCGACGCGTCCTCGGCGGCCTCCGCCGGGCTGCCCGCGAGGCCGGCGGGGCCCCCGGGCTGCCCGTCGACACCGCCGGTGGGCCGCTCGATGACCACCTCGAGCCGGTCGGGGGCCAGGCCCTCGACCTTGCCCACGCCCCACTCCACCACGGTCACGCAGCCGGCCAGGTCAGCCTCCAGGTCGAGGTCGTCGACCTCCACCGAGCCGCCCAGGCGGTACGCGTCGACGTGCACGAGGCCCACGCGGGGCCCGGGGTGCTGGCGCGCGATCACGAACGTGGGGGAGGTCACGGGCCCTCGCACCCCGAGCGCCTCGCCGATCCCCTGGGTCAGCGTCGTCTTGCCGGCTCCGAGGGGCCCGTCGAGCACGACGACATCACCGGGGCGCAGGACGGCGGCAAGGTGGTGGCCGAGGGCGCGCATGTGCTCGGCATCGGCCGCGGTGGCCCGCCAGGTCCCGTCCTGGCGGGTCCAGCCGCTCATGCGCCCGGCCCGGCGTCGTCGCCCGACCCGTCCATGGCCGGGCCCCGCGTGCGCAGGTGGGGCGCTCGGGTGTCGGCGACGACCTCGGCGTCGGTGGCCGTGGGTCCGATCTCGACGTAGGGATCCACCTGCATCCGGGCGCGGACCCGGGCCACCAGCTGGCGCAGCCGGTCGTTGACCAGCTCGTAGCGCTCCAGGATCATCATGTGCCCGGCGTCGGGCACCTCCTCGAAGACCGTGCCGGGCAGCTGGGCGGCCATGAGCCGGGAGTGCTCGGGCGGGGTCATCCGGTCGATGTCGCCGACCATCACCAGGCTCGGGACGGCCGAGATCGTGGCCAGGGCCATGTGCCGCTCGTGCTGCTGCAGCGTGGGGAGGAACTCCGAGATCACGTCGATGGGGGTCTGGGACAGGATCCGGTGGGTGAACTCGGCCACCGCCGGGGAGGCGGTCGACCCGAACGAGTAGTACCGCGTGAACAGCAGGCTCAGGTCGTTGACCCGCGACCGGCCCATCTCGACCAGGTCGGCGTTGCGCATGAGCACCGCAGCGGTCACCGGCAGCAGGCGGTGCAGCGGCTTCGCGGCGAACTGCGGCAACCCCAGGGAGACGTCCTGCAGCCCACCCGGCGAGGTGGACAGCAGGGCCACGCCGCGCACCCGGGTGCCGAACAGCTCCGGTGCGTCCAGCGCCAGCTGCATGATCGTCATGCCGCCCATGGAGTGCCCGACGAGGATGACCGGACCCGACGGCACGACGGTGTCGAGCACCGCGCGCAGGTCCCGGCCCAGCTGGTCGATGGTGTTGGTCTCCGCGACCGAACGGTGCGAACGGCCGTGGCTGCGCTGGTCCCACAGCACGAGCCTGCCCTGCGAGCGCAGGTCCCGGCGCTGGTAGTGCCAGCAGTCCTGGTTCAACGCGTAGCCGTGGCAGAACACGATCGTGAGGTCGTCCGGGTTGTCCCGGGTGCACTCCTCCACCTCGACGTGCAGAGGCATGCCCGAGGAGTCGGTCACGACGACCGGCGCGGTGTGCAGCTTGCCGAACGGTTCGTCGCCCTCGGGGTCAGCCCGCCCGGATCGCGCGACGACGGTGCGCTCGGCCACGACACCCGCGGCCGCCCCCACGGCGAGCAGGCCCGCGGCGGCCCCGACCGCCGAGGCCACGCGGCGCAGGTCCAGCGGGCTGCTCACGACGCCCCCTGGCCCACCCAGCGCCGCGTGACCCGCGGTCCCAGCCGGGTGACGATCTCGTAGCCGATCGTGCCCGCGGCGCGGGCCCAGTCCTCAGCAGCGGGCTCCCCGCGCTCCGGACGTCCGAACAGGACGACCTCGTCGCCGGGCTCGGCCGGGTCGGAACCGAGGTCGAGCACGAACTGGTCCATGCAGACTCGTCCGGCGACCGGGCGGATCCTTCCCGCGGCCAGGACCGGGCCGCGCCCGCCCGCGGACCGCGGGATCCCGTCGGCGTACCCGAGCGGCACCAGGCCGAGGGTGGTGGGCCGGTCGGTGACGTACTCGTGCCCGTAGGAGACGCCCTGCCCCGCCGGCACCGCCTTGACTGCCGCCAGCCGCGCGCGCAGCGTCATGGCCGGCACCAGGCCGTACTGCTCGGGGGGCCCGACCTCGCCACCGGGCGACACCCCGTACATCGCGATCCCGGGACGGACCAGGTCGAAGGCCGCCTCGGGCAGCTCCAGGGTGGCCGCGGAGTTGGCGATGTGGCGCACCGCGGGGGTCAGCCCGGCTGCGTCGACGACCTCCAGCGCGGCACGGAACGCCGTCAGCTGCTCGGCGTTGAGCGCGCTGCGTGGGGCGTCGGCCAGCGCGAAGTGCGACCACACCCCGGTGACCACGATCGTCCCGGCGTCCTGCAGCCGGCGGGCGTGCTCGACCACGGCCGGCCACTCCTGCGCCGTGGCCCCGTTGCGACCCAGTCCGGTGTCGATCTTGAGCTGCACCCGGGCCCGGACGCCCGCCGCATGGGCGGCCGCGGTCAGCGCGTCGAGCTGCCACCGGGAGCTGGCGGTGACGTCGATGTCGCGGCTGACGCACTCGACGAGGTCGGGATCGCCGGGTGACCACAGCCACGCCAGCATCGGGCAGCTCACGCCGGCCTGGCGCAGGACCGCCGCCTCGGACAGCAGGGCGGTGCCCAACCAGTGCGCGCCCCCGGCCAGGGCGGCGCGGGCGACGGGCAGCAGTCCGTGCCCGTAGGCGTCGGCCTTGACCACGGCCAGCAGGGCCGAGGCCGGGGCGTGGGCGCGCAGGACCTCGACGTTGGCCGAGATGGCGTCGAGGTCGACCTCGATGACGGCACGGACGGGCACGAGCCCATCCTGCCGCACGACCCCGCTGCCCGATGCCTCAGGCATCGCCTGTCACCGCGTCGGCGGCGGCCCGGGCCCGGGCGTGCGCGGCGGCCAGGGCGGCCAGTACATCCGAGGCGGTCACCGGGCCGCCGCCGGATGCCGCGAGACGGCCCGCCAGGCCGTGCAGGCCGACCGCCCGGGCGGCCACGCGCGCCGCAGCCGGCCGGTCCCCCGCCGCCCCCGGGGCCGCCAGCATGCCCGCCAGCAGCCCAGCCAGGATGTCCCCGGTTCCCGCGGTCGCCAGCTCCGGGCCCCCGAACGTGTCGACGTGGACCGGTCCCCCCTCGGGGTCGGCCACGACGGTCCCGGGCCCCTTGAGCACGACGACTGCCCCGGTGGCCGCCGCAGCCCGAGACGCCGCCGAGACCGGGTCCGAGGCCGGGCCCAGCCCGATCCGCTCGAACTCCCCGGCGTGCGGGGTGAGCACGGTGACCAAGCCCTCCGACCGGCGCCGGGCCAGCGCGGCACGCCCCTCCCACCGCCCGAGGACGGCCAGGGCGGAGGCGTCGAGGACCAGCGGCGCCGGGTCCGCCATGGCGGTGAGCACCGCGTCGGCCGCGGCCGGTCCGATGCCCAGCCCGGGACCCACGCACGCGGCATCCACGGCTCGCCCGGCGGCCACGACGTCGGGTCCGCTGGCCACGACCAGCGCGGTGACCGGGTCGGGGGCGGGCCCGGGGCCGTCGACGGTCCGGAAGGCGACCATCCCCGCGCCGGACCGGCGTGCCCCACCGACCGCGAGCAGCGCCGCACCCGGGTACGCCGGGCTGCCCGCCACCACGCCCACGACCCCCCGGCGGTACTTGTGAGCCTGCGGCGCGGGCGGCGCCACGGCCAGGTCAGCCAGGTCGAGCACCCACGCCGCAGGGTCGAGCAGGTCCGTCGGCAGCCCGATGTCGGGAACGACGACGGTCCCGGCGTGCTGCCGGCCCGGGGGTACCAGCACTGCGAGCTTGAGCACGCCGAAGCACACGGTGACCTGGGCGGTGACCGCCGCCCCGGCGACCTCCCCGGTGTCGCTGTCCACGCCGCTGGGCACGTCCACGGCGACGACGGGGACCGCCGCCGCGGCCAGGGCGGCGACCGCGTCAGCCGCCGGGCCGCGCAGCCCGCCGCTGCCCCCGATGCCGACGATCCCGTCGAGGGCGAGGTCGGCCTGCGCGAGGGCCCGCGCGGCTGCCGGGGCGGCCCAGCCCACCAGGCGGACCCCGGCCCCGCGCGCGGCCCGGGCTCCCTCGGGGTGCATGCGGTCCGGATCACCGACCGCGGTGCCGGCCACCCCGCGGGCGGCCAGCTGGGCCAGGGCCCACAACGCATCGCCGCCGTTGTTGCCCGACCCGACCAGGGCGACGACCCGGCCACCCCGCACCCGGCCGCGCTGCTCGCGCAGCAGGTCCCGGCACATCCCGGCCAGGGCGGTCGCGGCCCGCTGCATCAGGACCGGCTCCGGTACGCCAGCACCTGCCTCGGCCCGGCGGACCGTGGCCACGGAGCAGGCGGGGCGCACGGTGGCTACTCGACGGTGACGGACTTGGCGAGGTTGCGGGGCTGGTCGACGTCGTGGCCCCTGGCCGTGGCCATCTCGCAGGCGAACACCTGCAGCGGCACGGTGGCCACCAGCGGCTGCATCAGCGTCGGGCAGGCCGGGATGCGCACGACATGGTCGGCGTACGGGGTGACGACGTCGTCGCCCTCCTCGGCGATCACCAGCGTTCGCGCCCCCCGGGCCCGGACCTCCTGGATGTTGGAGATGATCTTCTCGTGCAGCACGCCGCGCCCTCGCGGCGGCGGGACGATCACGATCACCAGCAGGCCGTCCTCGATCAGGGCGATGGGGCCGTGCTTGAGCTCGCCGGCGGCGAACCCCTCGGCGTGCATGTACGCCAGCTCCTTGAGCTTCAGCGCCCCCTCGAGCGCCACCGGGAACCCGACGTGGCGGCCGATGAACAGCACCGAGCGCGCGTCGGCGAACTGCCGGGCCAGGGCGCGGACGCCCTCGATGGTGTCCAGCACCAGGTCCACCTTCTGGGGCATGGTCGCCAGCTGGCCGACGATGGCAGCGACCTCGTCGCCGAACTTGTTGCCCCGGACCTGTGCGAGGTACAGCGCGACCAGGTACACCGCGACGATCTGGGTGAGGAACGCCTTCGTGGAGGCGACGGCGATCTCCGGGCCCGCCTGGGTGTAGAGCACTGCGTCGGACTCCCGCGGGATCGTGGAGCCGTTGGTGTTGCAGATGGCCAGGACCCGGGCGCCCTGCTCCCGGGCATGCCGGACGGCCATGAGGGTGTCCATGGTCTCGCCGGACTGGCTGATCGCGATGACGAGCATGCGCCGGGTCAGGATCGGGTCGCGGTAGCGGAACTCACTGGCCAGCTCGACCTCGCACGGGATCCGGCACCAGTGCTCGATGGCGTACTTGGCGACCATGCCCGCGTGGTAGGCCGTCCCGCACGCCACGATGACGATCTTGTCGATCTCCCGCAGCTCGGACACCGGGATGCGGATCTCGTCCAGCCGCAGCAGCCCGTCGTCGGCGATCCGGCCCAGCAGGGTGTCGGCCACCGCCTTGGGCTGCTCGGCGATCTCCTTGAGCATGAACAGGTCATACCCGCCCTTCTCGGCGGCAGCGGCATCCCAGGTCACGGTGAACCGGTTGACCTCGACGTCCCGACCGGAGAAGTCGGTCACCACGACCGAGTCGGCGTGCATGTCGACGACCTGGTCCTGCCCGAGCTCGATGGCCTCCCGGGTGAAGTCGATGAACGCCGACACGTCGGAGGCCAGGAAGTTCTCCCCCTCGCCCAGCCCGACGACCAGCGGGGAGTTGCGCCGGGCCGCCACGATCCGGTCCGGCTCGTCGGCGCGGACCGCCACGAGCGTGAACGCCCCGGACAGCCGGCGGCACGCCGCGCGCATGGCCGCGGCGAGGTCCGGCTCGGTCTCCAGGGTGGACTCCAGCAGGTGCGCCACGACCTCGGTGTCGGTCTCCGAGGCCATCACCACCCCGTGCTGGGCCAGCTCGGCCGACAGCTCCGCGAAGTTCTCGATGATCCCGTTGTGGATGACCGCGACCCGCCCCCGCGAGGACACGTGGGGGTGGGCGTTGACGTCGGTCGGGCCACCATGGGTGGCCCACCGGGTGTGACCCATCCCGGTGGTCGCCGCCCGCATGGGGTCGTCGGTCAGCACCGCCTCGAGATTGGCCAGCTTCCCGGCCTTCTTGCGCACCTGCAGCTGGCCCCCGGCGACGACGGCGACGCCCGCCGAGTCGTAGCCCCGGTACTCCAACCGGCGCAGCCCCCCCACCACGACGTCGACAGCCTGACGGTGCCCGACGTAACCCACGATTCCGCACATGGCTGACAGGGTAGCCGCGTCCGACGCCCCGACACCCCGGGGCGCGCCTCCCGGGCCCGACCCGGCGGCT
>JBDHZV010000080.1:0-12742 GCA_039812125.1 Candidatus Nanopelagicales bacterium | reverse complement strand
GCACGGCCACTGGCACGGCCCCACCCCCCACGGGGGGCACCCCGGGCGCGACCAGCACCGACTCCCGCTGACCCCCCGTCACCGCACGCAGCGGCGCCCGGCGGGCCCGGTCGGCGTTCCGGGTCAGTGCAGCGGACCCCACGAGTGCAGGGTCTGGTAGTAGTTGGCCCGCTGGTAGGCCTCGGGCTCCGCGGCCTTGCTCAGCGAGACCGACCCCTTGGCCTGCGCCACCGAGGTGTAGCCCCGCTCCCACAGCCACGTCTCCAGCCCCGCCACGAGGGCCGCGACGTGCCCGGGGCCGTGCCGCAGCAGCGACGCCGTGGTCATCGTCGCGTCAGCGCCGGCCAGGATCAGCTTGACCACGTCGTGGGCGCTGTCGACGCCGCCGCTGGCGGCCAGGGTGACCGGAACCTGCCCGGACAGGATCCCGATCCAGGCCACGGACTGGCGCACGTTGCCCGGTGTGCTCAGGCTCAGTCGGGGTCGCACTGCCGGACCGGACAGGTCGATGTCCGGCTGGTAGAGGCGGTTGAACAGGACCAGCCCGTCCGCCCCGGCCTCGGCCAGCCGGGTGGCCATGTGCGCCAGGGCGCTGAACCACGGCCCGATCTTGACCGCCACCGGGACCGCGACCTCGGCGCGCACCGCGGCCACCAGGTCGAGCACCCGCTGCTCGACCTGGGCGCCGGTGACCCGCGGGTCGGTGACGATGTCGTACACGTTCAGCTCGATCGCGCTGGCGCCGGCGTCGACCAGGCGGGAGGCGTAGGTCACCCAGCCGCCCCGGGTCGTGCCGTTGAGGCTGGCGATCACCGGCACGCCGACCGTCGCCCGGGCCCGGGTGACCAGGTCCAGGAACCGGTCGGGGCCGACGGAGTAGTCCTCGAACTCGGGAAGGTAGTCCGCGGCCTCGGCCACGACGTCGCGGCCCTCGTCGAGCACGTCCGACACCCACCACGACTCGGACTCGATCTCCTCCTCGAACAGGCTGGGCAGCACGATCGCCCCCACCCCGGCATCCTCGAGCTGGCGCCAGGTGTCGGGATCCCCGGTGACCGGGCCCGGTGAGGCGATCACCGGCGTGCGCAGGGTCAGCCCCAGGTACCGGCTGGTCAGGTCCACGCTCATCGGGCGCCTCCTTCGGGGTCGGGCTGGGGTGCGGAGCGCTGCACGCCGGCCAGCTGCTCGTAGTGGCTCCACCGCTCGGCGATGTCGGCCTCGGCGCGGGCCAGCAGCTCCTTGGCCCGGTGGGGGGCGGTCCGGTGCAGCATCGCGAACCGCGCCTCGGTTCGGGCGAACTCCGCGTACGGGGTGCTGGGGGCCTTGGAGTCCAGCTGCAGCGGGGCCCCTGGTCCGGCTCCGGGCCGGAACCGGAACAGCGGCCAGTGCCCAGAGGTCACGGCCAGCTTCTGGTGCGACATCGACTCGGACATGTCGAACCCGTGGGCGATGCAGGTGGAGTAGGCGATGACCAGCGACGGCCCTGGGTGGGCCTCGGCCTCCGCGAGCGCCTTGACCGTCTGGATCTCACTGGCGCCGAGGGCCACCTGGGCGACGTAGACGTCCCCGTAGGCCATGGCCTCCAGCCCGAGGTCCTTCTTGGTCAGGCCCTTGCCCGCCGCCGCGAACTTGGCCACCGCCCCGCGCGGGGTCGCCTTGGACTGCTGGCCGCCGGTGTTGGAGTACACCTCGGTGTCCATCACCAGCACGTTGACGTCGCGGCCGGAGGCCAGCACGTGGTCCAGTCCGCCGTACCCGATGTCGTAGGCCCAGCCGTCGCCGCCGACGATCCAGAACGAGCGGCGGACCAGCGCCGAGGACAGGTCGGCCAGCGCGACGGCGCGGGGGTCGTCCAGCGCGGACAGGCGCTGCACCACGTCGGCCACCGCGGCCCGCTGGGCCCGGATCCCCCGATCGTCACCCACCGCGCACCCCGCGGCCACGGTCGCGACCAGCTCGGGGCCCAGGGCCGGCTCGAGCTCGGCCAGCAGGGCCAGGGCGTGGGCCTGCTGGCGCTCGTAGGCGATGCGCATCCCCAGGCCGAACTCGGCGTTGTCCTCGAACAACGAGTTCGACCACGCCGGTCCCCGGCCGTCGCGGTTGGCGGTGTACGGGGTGGTCGGCAGGTTGCCGCCGTAGATCGACGAGCAGCCCGTGGCGTTGGCGATGAGCAGCCGGTCGCCGAACAGCTGGGTGAGCAGCTTCAGGTACGGCGTCTCCCCGCACCCCGCACAGGCCCCGGAGAACTCCATCAGCGGCTGGCGGATCTGGGAGGTCTTCACCGTGTCCGGGGACCACGTCGCGGGGTCCGCCGGGGTGATCGACAGGAACGACTCCCACCGGCCCCGCTCGACATCGCGGTGCTCCGCGACCGGCTGCATGGTGATCGCCTTGCGCCGCACCTCGGACTTGTCGAACGCCGGGCACTGGCTCACGCACACCCCGCACCCGGTGCAGTCGTCCGGGGCCACCTGCAGGGCCAGCCGCAGGCCGGGGCGCTCCCGGTTGCGGAACCCCTTGGTGGGCAGGTCGCCCAGGTCCGGGTTCTCCTGCGGGTCCAGCACGGTCATCCGGATCGCGGCGTGCGGGCAGACGATCGTGCACTTGCCGCAGTCGATGCACAGGTCCGGGGCCCAGATCGGGATCTCGGTGGCGATGGCGCGCTTCTCGAACGCCGCGGTCCCGGTCGGGAACGTGCCGTCGACCGGCAGGGCGCTGACCGGAAGCAGGTCGCCGCGGCCCTCGATCATCCGGGCCGTCACCCGGGTGACGAAGTCCGGCGCGTCCGGGGGGACGACGGGCCTGCGGCGGTGCGTGGCCGTGACGGCCCCCGGCACCGGCACGCGGACCAGCTGGTCGGTGGCCCCGGCGATGGCGGCGAGGTTGCGCTCGACCACCACGGCACCTCGCTTGCCGTAGGAGCTGCGCACCGCCTCGCTGAGGCGCGGCATCGCCTCGTCCAGCGGCAGCACCCCGGAGATCGCGAAGAAGCAGGCCTGCATGACGGTGTTGATCCGTCCGCCGATGCCGGCGCCGCGGGCCACCGCGGAGGCGTCCACGGCCCAGAGGTCCAGGTCCCGCTCGAGCACGACGCGCTGCACCTCCTCGGGCAGCGCGTCCCACACCTGCTCGGCCGGGTGCGGGCAGTTGAGCAGCACCCGTGCCCCCGGGGCGGCGACGTCGAGCACGTCCTGGCGCTCCAGCAGCGACCACTGGTGCACGCCCACGAAGCTGGCCCGGCTGATCAGGTACGTGCTGTCGATGGCGCTGTCGTCGACCCGCAGGTGGCTGACCGTGACGGAGCCGGACTTCTTGGAGTCGTAGACGAAGTAGGCCTGGACCTGCTGGTCGGTGGCTCCGCCGATGATCGCTGCGGTGTTCTTGGTCGCGCCCACGGTGCCGTCGGAGCCCAGCCCGTAGAAGACGGCGCGCACCCGCGCGGGGTCGGCGGGGAAGCCGTCCGGGACGGGCAGGGAGGATCCCGACACGTCGTCGACGATGCCGACGACCGCCTGGCGCCGCGGCCGCGGGCCGGCAGCCTCGTCGAGGACCGCCGCGGCCATCGCCGGGGTGAACTCCTTGCTGGACAGGCCGTACCGCACGCCGAAGGTGCGCGGCGGCGCCGGGAACCGCTGTGCCGCCTCCGGCCCGGCCAGCGCGGCCAGGACATCCAGGTGCAGCGGGTCGGCGGGGGCCCCGGGCTCCTTGGTCCGGTCCAGGACGGCCACGGTGGTGACGGTGCCGGGCAGCGCGGCCACCAGGTCGGCCACCGGGAACGGACGGTAGAGGCGCACCACCAGCAGGCCCACCCGCTCGCCGCGCCCGACCAGCGTGCGCACGGCCTCCCGGGCGGCCCCGGCCCCGGATCCCATCAGGACCATGACCCGCTCGGCCTGCGGGTGGCCCACGTAGTCCACGAGGCCGTACCGGCGACCGGTGACCGCGGCCACCCGCTCGAACGTCTGCGCCACGATGCCGGGCAGCGCCTCGTAGAACGGGTTGGCCGCCTCACGGGCCTGGAAGAACACGTCGGGGTTCTGTGCCGTGCCGCGCAGGACCGGACGGTCCGGGTCCAGCCCGCGCAGCCGGTGGGCCGCCAGGTCGCGCGGGTCCACCAGGGCACGCAGGTCGTCCTCGCCGATCAGCTCGACCGTGGCCAGCTCGTGGCTGGTGCGGAACCCGTCGAAGAAGTGCAGGAACGGCACCCGGCTGGCCAGGGTGGCCACGTGGGCGACGGCGGCGAAGTCGGCAGCCTCCTGGACGCTGGAGGCCGCCAGCAGCGCGAACCCGGTCTGCCGCGCGGCCATCACGTCGGAGTGGTCGCCGAAGATGCTCAGCGCGTGGGTGGCCAGGGTGCGCGCGGCCACGTGGATCACCGTCGGCGTGAGCTCGCCGGCGATCCGGTACATGTTCGGGATCATCAGCAGCAGGCCCTGCGACGCGGTGAACGTGGTGCCGAGGGCCCCGCGGGTCACCGCGCCGTGCAGCGCCCCCGCCGCGCCGGCCTCGCTCTGCAGCGACGTGACCTCGGGCACGGTCCCCCACAGGTTGGCCCGCCGCCGCGCGCTCCACGCGTCGGCGTGCTCGGCCATCGGCGAGGCTGGGGTGATCGGGTAGATCGGGATCACCTCGCTGTAGGCGTGCGCCACACGGGCGACCGCCTCGTTGGCGTCCATCACAGCTCGCACGGCACCGACCATGGGGGCATCCCATCACAGCGCGGCGGCGCTGGGGCCCGCCAGCAGCCCCGGGCATCGGGACCAGTGGACCGGGAAGTCGGGGCTTCGCCACGGGACCTTCGTCACGCGTCGTTCGACGTCAAGAGGTCTACGCTGGCCGAGCCCGAACGACGTGAGGAGCACGATGACCCAGCTCATGGACACGACAGTCACTCACGAGGAGCCCAAGTACCCGGGCGTCCCGACGGTCGTGAACGGCAACGCGGCGCTGGCGCACGTGATGCGCCACGTGTGCGGCGGCGTCATCGGGTACCCCATCACCCCGTCCACCGAGATCTCCGAGCTCTTCGAGGCCGCGCGTGCCGAGGGGGCGGTCAACGTCTGGGGCCGGCACCCCTTCTTCTTCGAGCCCGAGGGCGAGCACTCCGCGCAGAGCGGTGCCCTGGGCGCGGCACTGACCGGCGGGCAGTTCGTGTCCAACGCCTCGTCGAGCCAGGGCATCCTCTACGCGATGGAGTCCCACTACGTGACGGTGGGCAAGAAGACCGGCGGCTTCGTGCTGCAGGTGGCCGCCCGTGTGGTGTCCAAGCACTCCCTGAACGTCATGGCCGGCCACGACGACGTGTACGCGCTGCTCTCCGCGGGCTACACGATCCTGTTCGGGTCCAACCCCCAGGAGGCTGCCGACCTCGCTGCGATCTCCTACCGCACCGCCGCGCTGTCGCTGATCCCGGTGGCCAACGCGATGGACGGGTTCTCCACCAGCCACATGCTCAGCGAGGCACGCCTGCCCGAGCCCGACCTGCTGCGCGAGTTCCTGGGCGACCCGGCCGGGCGCATCCCCTGCCCCACCGTGGCCCAGGAGGTGCTCTTCGGAGCCAGGGGTCGGGTCCACCAGCTCGAGCAGTACCTGGTGCGCCACGCCGACGACCTCGCCCCTGCCGACCTCGACGCGCTGCGGGCCCACCTCGTGACCCGCGCCGACGAGGTCGAGGCCGACGAGGCGGGTCGGCTGGTGCCGGCCACCCTCGGCTGGCTGCCGGAGGAGCTGCACGGCCCGTGGCGGCGGCAGTGGGTCAACGCGCACGCGCGCGGCACGCGGCAGCTGGTCCCGGCGCTGGTCGACGTGCACAACCCCGGCCTGACCGGGGCGGTGCAGAACCAGCCCGACTTCCAGGCCGGGGCGGTCGACCACCGCACCCACTTCGCCAGCGCCGTTCCCGACCTGGCCCGCCGCGCGATGGCCGAGTACGCCGACCTGACCGGGCGGCGCTACGCCCCGGTGCTGACCTACGACTGCGAGGACGCCGACTACGTGATGGTCGGCCTGGGCTCGATCACCGACGACGTGCGCGCGGTGCTGCCCCACCTGCGGGCCCAGGGCCTCAAGGTCGGCGTGGTGTCGGTCAAGATGCTCCAGCCGTTCCCCGAGGCTGAGCTCGTCGCCGCGCTGGGCACCGCCCGCGCAGTGACCGTGCTGGAGCGCTCCGACCAGACGGCCCTGACCGGGATGGTCACCCAGGCGCTGTTCCGGGCCCGGTCCAACGCCGACGCCCCGCAGTTCCCCGGCATCCCGGCGCTGGCCCGGATGCCCCGGCTGACCACGGCGATCTTCGGGCTGGGCGGGCACGACGTCCAGCCCCGCCACCTCGTGGCCGCGTTCCGCCGGATGGCCGAGGGAACTCCCGCGCCCCTGATCTACCTGGGCTCGCAGTTCTTCTCCGACGACGCGTCCCCCGAGATGGCCGCGATCCAGGCCCGGCTGCGCCAGGCCTACCCCGAGACCGAGCTCATGGCGCTGCAGACCGAGCCGAACCCGGCCCTGCTGCCGCCCGAGGCGATGCGGATCCGGTTCCACTCCGTGGGCGGGTACGGCACGATCGCGACCGGCAAGCTCCTCACCGACGTCCTGGCAGGCGTCCTGGGCATGTACTCGAAGTCGGCCCCGAAGTACGGCTCCGAGAAGAGCGGCGCGCCGACGAACTACTACATCACCCTGAGCCCCGAGCCGGTGCTGATCACCAACGCCGACCTCGAGGACGTCGAGATCGTCGTGTCGCCGGACCACAAGGCCTTCGTGCACACCAACCCGCTGCGCGGGCTGGTCGAGGGCGGCACCTTCATCCTGCAGTCCGACCGCTCCCCCGAGGACACCTGGCGCGAGCTCCCGCGCTACGCCCGGCGCACGATCCGGGAGCGTCGGATCCGCTTCCTCGTCGTGGACGCGTTCGGCGTGGCCCGCCGGCACGCCCCCACGGCCGACCTCGAGCTGCGGATGATGGGCATCGCCTTCATCGGTGCCATCGTCGGGCACGTCGACCGGGTCTCCCAGGGGGCCCCCGCCGCGGACATCGAGGACAAGGTCCGGGGCCAGATCGTCAAGAAGTTCGGGCGCAAGGGCCAGCGGGTCGTCGAGGGCAACATGGCCGTCATCCGGGAGGGCATCGAGGCCACCGTGGTGGTCGACTACGACACCCCGGGCTTCCTGGCCATCGACGAGGAGCGCCCGACCGCGCACCTGGACCTCGGCGTCGACCTGTCGGCGGCCATGTGCGGCAGCCCCGTGGCCACCGCCACGACGGCCCTGTTCGACCCGGCCTACTACGAGGAGCTCACTGCCCGGCCGTTCCGCGAGGGCACCATCTCCGAGGCCCCGGTGCTGCCCGGCGCCGGGCTGTTCATGCCCGCCGGGACCGCGGCCGGCAAGGACAAGGGGCTGTTCCGGCTGAACGTCCCGCAGTTCGACGCCGCCACGTGCACCGGCTGCATGGAGTGCGCGCTCGTGTGCCCGGACGCGGCCATCCCGAACACGGTCCACGAGATCCACGACCTGGTGCTGGGCGCGCTGGACCGGGTGTCGGCGACGCCCGCCCAGCGCGAGGCTGCCCGCCGCCAGGTGCACGCCGTGGCCACGACCGTCCGGGAGTCGTTCCGGCAGGACAGGTCCGACCGGGCCCTCGCCGACCGGGTTGCCGACGCCGTCATCGGCCTGCACCTGGACCAGCCCACCCTGGTGCGCACGCTCGAGGCCACCGTCGAGGTCCTGCGCAGCTTCCCCGTGGCCCGCACCCGGCCGTTCTTCGACTCCCCCGAGTCCGACCAGCCCGGCACCGGCGGGCTGTTCGCCGCGACGATCGACCCCTGGAAGTGCACCGGCTGCCTGGAGTGCATCGAGGTCTGCGGCCCGGGAGCGCTCACCCCGATCGCCCAGGACGACGACGTGCTCGCCGGCCTGCAGTCCCGGTTCTCCCTGATGTCGTCGCTGCCGGCCACGCCGAGCCGGTTCCATGAC
The DNA here is from genome assembly GCA_039812125.1 of Candidatus Nanopelagicales bacterium. GTDB lineage: Bacteria > Actinomycetota > Actinomycetes > S36-B12 > CAIYMF01 > Prado023. The sequence continues at coordinate 4,771 of JBDHZV010000080.1, read as the reverse complement.
GGGTCCACCGGGCCGGACGGCGACCTCAAGCGCCTGATGCTGGACCTGCCGAACTTCTACGCCACCACGGGCGGCCACGGCGCCTGTCGCGGGTGCGGCGAGGTCACGGCCATCCGCCTGGTCATGGCCACCAGCCATGCCCTCGGCGAGCAGCGCCGGCGCTCCCACGTCCGCGAGCTCGAGTCCCTGGTCGGGGACCTGCGGGCGCGGCTGGACACCCTCGAGGCCAGCGACCTCGAGCGGGTCACCCGGATCTCCGGGGCGCTGGACACCCTGGAGCGGCGGCTGTACCACGTCGAGGGCGGCCCCACCGGCAACGGGCCCGCCTCCACCGTGGTCGCGAACTCGACCGGGTGCAGCAGCGTCTACGCCTCCACCATGCCGTACAACTCCTACGTCGACCCCTGGGTCAACAGCCTGTTCCAGGACGCCCAGCCGTTGGCCAAGGGGCTGTTCGAGGGGATCGGCGCGCAGGTCGTGCCGGACGTGCGCGCCCTGCGCGTGGCCCGCCTGGAGCTGGCCGACTCCTACGACCCGGCGGTCCACGACGCCGCGCTGCGGACGCTGTCCTGGGAGCAGTTCACGCCTGACGAGCTCGCGCTGCTGCCCACGATGCTCACCATCGGCGGCGACGGGGCGTCGTACGACATCGGGTTCGGCGCGATGTCGCGGATCCTGGCCAGCGACACCCCCATCAAGGTCCTGGTGCTCAACTCGGGGGCGTACTCCAACACCGGCGGCCAGGCCTCGACCTCGAGCTTCACCGCGCAGGACTCCGACCTGTCCCGGTTCGGCGGCGCCCACACGGGCAAGCACGAGGCCCGCAAGGAGCTCGGCCTGCTGGCCTCGTTCCACCCGCACGTCTACGCCTGCTCGACCAGCACCGCCATCCACGGCCACTACCTGGCGTGCACGGTGGCCATGCTGGACTACCCCAACCCCGCCGTCATGGACGTGTACACCCCCTGCGGCTCCGAGCACGGCATCCCGGAGGCCTCCTCCAACGCCCGGGCCCGACTGGCGGTGGAGAGCCGGATGCACCCGCTGTTCGTGCACGACCCGCGCCGCGGCAGCACCCTGCACGACTGGTTCTCGCTGGAGGGCAACCCCGACGCCGACCGCACCTGGACCACCAGCACCCTGCAGTACCTCGACGACGACGGCAACGTGGCGCTGCTCACGACACCGCTGACCCCGGCCGAGTTCGCCCTCGGCGAGGTCCGGTTCGCCAAGCAGTTCCGCCGGCTGGCCGAGGACGAGCAGGGGCGCGCGGTTCCCATCGACGAGTACGTCGAGCTGCCCGAGGCGCAGCGGGGAGCGCTGGTGCCGTTCATCCACGCCACCGACGACGCCCGCCGGCTGATCAGGGTCGCCTGCTCGCCGGGCGTGGTGGCCCTCGTGGAGGACCGCCGCCGCTACTGGCAGGTGCTGCAGTACCTGGCCGGAGTCCACGAGTCCCAGCTCACCGCCCTGCACCGGGCCGACCTCGAGGCACTGCGCGCGCAGTACGAGCAGGCCCAGGCCCAGCGCGAGACCAGCCTGGACGACATCGCCCGGGCCATGTCCGAGCTGGCCACGTCGAGCCGGGCTCCCGCCGCAGCCGGGTGGGGCGCGTCCGTTCCCGCGCCGGCCGCCCCGGCGGGCGCACCGGCCACTGCCGCCTCCGGGACCGCCCTGGCCGACCGCCCGGTGTACCTCGACCCGGCCGACGAGGCCCTGTGCACCGACTGCGGTACCTGCTACCAGGAGCTGCCACAGTTCTTCGAGAAGACGACGGTGGTCATCGACGGGGCCGCGCGGGTCGTCGCCCGCATGGTCCCCGGGGCGCTGGAATCGGTCGAGGTCACCCCGGAGATCGCCAAGCGCATCGCCCGGGTCCGGGCCACGTGCGACGCGGAGATCATCCGATGACCGCCGCCGAGGTGCCGTCCGCTCGCACCGCCAGCCCGGACGACCTGCACGCGTACCTCGAGGCGGCCACCACGCTGGAGCGCAGCCGTGCCCAGGTCGAGGTCCTCGAGCGGTCCGAGTCGGTGGAGTCGTTCCACCGCCAGCTGGACCTGCTGCGCCGGCGGCTGCTCACCGAGCCCCGCGCGTTCCGGGACATGTTCATCTCCGAGGGCATGGCGGCTGTGGCCTGGGAGTTCCAGCAGTCCGAGCTCGGCCCGGAGTTCATCCGCACCCTGTGGTCGACCCTGCTGCGCGGCGACGACGCCAGCACCGTGCTGATGCGCTTCGTGTGGGAGCTCCCCCTGGGCAAGAAGCGGATGTTCATCCGCGCCCTGGACGCCCACCTGTCCGACCGCTACCCGATGTTCGCGGGCCTGTCGGTCGACTGGCCGGCGAACAACGGCATCGAGCCGTACGTGCGCGACGCCGACCAGCGCGCTGTCGACTTCGGCCTGGTCAACCAGGGGTACCTGGGCTACATGGACCAGGGCTACACCGCCCGCGAGGTCGACCTGTTCGTCTGGCTGGAGGTGCTGCGCGACAAGCAGTGCGAGGAGAAGCCCTGCGAGCTGGGCGTGTTCCTCGCCGAGCACCGGGCACCCACCGGCGGCTGCCCGGTGTCGATCCACATCCCGCAGGTGATCGAGCTCATCGGGCGGGGCCAGTTCCGGGCCGCCCTGGAGCTGATCGAGTCCAGCAACCCCCTGCCGGACGTGACCGGCCGGGTGTGCCCGCAGGAGCTGCAGTGCCAGGGTGTCTGCCTGCAGAAGCTGCCGATCGCGATCGGCCAGCTGGAGTGGTTCCTGCCCGAGCGCGAGAAGCTGGTCGACCCGGAGGCGGCGGCGCGCCGGTACTCCGGTCGTCCCGACCCCTGGCAGGCCGGGACGAAGCCCCCGGTGGCCATCATCGGCTCCGGCCCGTCGGGGCTGATCAACGCCTACCTGCTGTCGGCCGAGGGCTTCCCGGTGACCGTGTTCGAGGCGTTCCATGCCCTGGGCGGGGTGCTGCGCTACGGGATCCCGGAGTTCCGGCTGCCCAACCAGCTCATCGACGACGTGGTGGCCAAGATCAAGATGCTCGGCGGACGGTTCGTGCTCAACTTCGTGGTGGGCAAGACCGCGACGCTGCAGGACCTGCGCGATGCCGGGTTCCACCGGATCTTCGTCGGCACCGGCGCCGGCCTGCCCCGCTTCATGAACGTTCCCGGCGAGCACCTGCTCAATGTCATGTCGGCCAACGAGTTCCTCACCCGCGTCAACCTGATGCAGGGCCTGCGCTCCGACTACGAGACGCCGCTGCCGGAGACCCGGGGCAAGCAGGTCCTGGTGATCGGCGGCGGCAACACCGCGATGGACGCCGCCCGCACCGCCCGCCGGCTCGGCGGCGAGGTCACCATCGTCTACCGGCGCACCCGCAGCGAGATGCCGGCTCGCGTCGAGGAGCTGCACCACGCCCTCGAGGAGGGCATCGCGCTGCAGGTGCTGCGCTCCCCCAGCGAGTTCACCGGCGACGCCGAGACCGGTTTCGTCCGCGCCGCCACCCTGGACGTGATGGAGCTCGGCGAGCCCGACGACTCCGGTCGGCGCCGGCCGGTGCGGACCGGGCGCTGCGAGGTGGTGCGCGCGGACCTGGTCATCATGGCGCTGGGCAACGACGCGAACCCGATCATCAAGGACTCCGAGCCTCGGCTGGCCACGTCGAAGTGGGGCACCATCACCCTGGACCACAGCGGTTCCCAGCAGACCACGCTCGAGGGGGTCTACACCGGCGGCGATGCCGCCCGTGGCGGGTCCACCGCGATCATGGCCGCGGGGGATGGCCAGGCGGCCGCCCGGGAGATCCTGGGCGAGTCCGCGCTGTCACCTGCCGACATCCGCGCCATGGTGGCCCGGGCCGGCGCGTACACCGATCTGGGAGCGACCCCCCAGACCATCCTGGCCACGCGGGAGCTCACCCCCGGGATCGTCGAGTTCACGGTGCACTCCCCGCTCATCGCCCGTGCGGCGCAGGCCGGCCAGTTCGTGCGCGTGCTGCCCCGGCCCGACGGGGAGCTGATCCCGCTCACGCTGGCCGACTGGGACCGCGAGGCCGGGACGATCTGCCTGGTCGTGCAGGGCGTGGGCACCAGCAGCCTCGAGATCAACCAGATGGCCGTCGGCGAGGCCTTCACCGGCATCGCCGGCCCCCTCGGCCGGCCCAGCGACCTGCACCGCTACGACGAGGGCACGACCGTTGTGTTCACGGCCGGTGGGCTGGGCCTGCCGCCGGTGCACCCGATCATGCGCGAGCACCTGCGCCTGGGCAACCACGTGACGCTGATCTCCGGGTTCCGCAGCGCCGACCTGATGTTCTGGACCGGGCCCGGCGAGCGCGTCACGGCGCTGCAGGCGCAGTACGGCGACCGGCTGGAGGTCCTCTGCACGACCAACGACGGCAGCTTCGGGATCCCCGGGTTCGTCACCGGGCCCCTCGAGGACCTGCTGCTGGCCAACCAGCGTGGCGAGGGCCGCACGGTGGCCGAGGTCGTCACCATCGGTCCACCGCTCATGATGCGCGCGGTCAGCGACCTGAGCCGGCGGTACGGCGCGCCCTGCGTGGCCAGCCTGAACTCGATCATGGTCGACGCGACCGGCATGTGCGGGGCCTGCATGGTCCCGGTGACCATCGATGGCCGGATGGTGCGCAAGCACGCCTGCATCGACGGCCCGGAGATCGACTCGCACATCATCGACTGGGACAAGTTCCTGCCGCGGTTCGGCCAGTTCCGGGCCCAGGAGCGCGCGAGCCGGGAGGCCCACGGCCTCGGGTGACGCGCCGTCCC
>JBDHZV010000079.1:0-12860 GCA_039812125.1 Candidatus Nanopelagicales bacterium | reverse complement strand
GATCAGGGCCCGACGAGGCTGGCGAAGTCCTTCGCGGTGACCGGCCCGTCATTGTCCACTCCGCCGGGCAGCGCCAGCGACAGCGTGTTCCCCGCCGGGTCGCGGACCTCGACGCTGCGCACCCCGACCTCCGCCAGGGTGCTGACCACCTGGCCCATGAGCAGGACCTGGTCGGGAACCGGGACCCGCAGGAACGCCTCCGTGCTCTGCAGCACCCCGTCGCCGGTCGGCGACACCGACTCGATGGTCAGCACCGGCATCCCGGTGCTGGGGTCGACCAGCAGGGTGCGCAGGTCCTCGGCCCGGTCCGGCGGCGGGCCCGCGGCCAGGGCGGCCATGGCCCCGGCGGGGGTGCGGTCCGACAGCGACTCCTCGACGGCCTGCAGCATCCGTCCGGCGGCGAAGTACACGTCGATCCCGGAGGCGGCCGGCGAGGCCTGCGTCGCGCTGGACGCGCTGGGCAGCGCCCCGCTGGGCAGCGGCTCAGCGGCGTCCTCGACCGGCACGCCGCAGCCGGCCACCAGCACCAGCACCGCCAGGGCGCCGGCGGCCCGACGCGCCCGGCCGGTCACGGGGCCACCTCCGCCGGCAGCGCCAGGGTCATCCGGGCTCCCCCGTACGGCGATCGGGACACCGACAGCCGCCCGCCGATCGCCGCAGCCTGCTCCCGGGCGATCGCCAGCCCCAACCCTGCCCCCTCGATCCCGGCCTCGGTCGCGTGGCTGCCCCGGGCGAACGGCTCGAACAGCCGCTCGGCCTGGTCGGCCGGGATGCCCGGCCCGGCATCATCGACGTGGCAGAGCACCAGCAGCCCGTCGGCCACGACGACCACCCGGCGCAGCCCCCCGCCGTGCCGGCCCGCGTTGTCGATCAGGTTGGCCATCACCCGCTCGACGCGACGGGCGTCGGTGACCACCACCGGGCGGTCGCCGACGAGCACGGCCGGGTCGATGCCCCGGGCCACCAGCACGGCCTCCACCAGCGCGGCGAGGTCGGTGGCATCGCGCTGGATCGGCGCGGCGGCGTTCACCGAGGAGATCTCCAGCAGGTCCAGCAGGATCGTGGACAGGCGGCGCACCTGCCCGGCCAGGGCACTGACCAGCCGGCTGTCGCGCTCCGAGAAGCGGGACCGGTGCGACTCCAGCAGCTCGGCGGTCGCGACCACCGTGGTCATCGGGGAGCGCAGCTCATGGCTGACGTTGGCCACGAACCGTCGCTCGCGCTCGATGCGGGAGGCGACGGCCACGGCCATCTCGTTGAACGAGTCCGAGATCGGGTCCAGGTCGCGGTCCCCGGTGTCCGGCAGCCGCACGCTGAGGTCACCGTCCGCGAGCCGCCGGGCACCGGCCCCCAGCCGCTCCAGGGGGCGCATCAGCCGATCCCCCACCCAGCGGCCCACCCCCCCGCCGACGACGAACGCCACGACGGCCAGGATGACCAGCAGCAGGCTCGCCTTGGTGAGCGTCTCGGACAGGTCGTCCATGGGGAACATCTCCACGTACAGCCCCGAGGGGGTGTCCACCCCGACCGCGAAGTACGTCTGCTGGCCCACGGCGAACATCTGCTGGGCGCCGCCGGTGCTGCGCGCCACGTCGATCAGCGACTGCGAGATCTCGCTGGGCGACACGGTGGTGCCGCGCTTGAACCACTCGCCGCCCACCTGGATGAACGCCTGCGAGGTGCCCACGACCGGCACCTGGGTGACAGCCTCGCCCGGCGGCAGCCCGCCGACCACCGCGGAGTCCACCGAGCGGGCGTCGAGCAGGGCCTGGGACACGGCCACCGACTCCCGCTGGTTGGTCAGGTAGGTCCGGCTGATCAGGTAGATGCCCAGGGCCACGAGGATGGCGACGAGCATCGACAGGACACCGAACACGACCGCCACGCGGGAGCGCAGGCCGAGCACGCGTCAGGCCTTCAGGCGGTAGCCGAAGCCGCGCACGGTCAGCAGGTGCACCGGCTCGGCCGGGTCGGCCTCCATCTTGGCGCGCAGCCGGTACACGAGGTTGTCCACGACCCGGCCGTCCCCGGGGTTGCGGTAGCCCCACACGTTGCGCAGCAGGTCGTCACGGCTGACCACCCGCTCCCGCGCCCCGATCAGCTCGGCCAGCAGCTTGTACTCCGTGGGCGACAACGGGACCACGCGCTCGCCCACCGACACCTCGGCGGTCTCCGGGCGCAGCCGGACCTCACCGCACTCCAGCAGCCCGTGGTCGACCGCCTCGTCGGAGGCCCGCCGGATCTGGGCGCGGATCCGGGCCAGCAGCTCCTTGGTCACGAACGGCTTGGTGACGTAGTCGTCGGCGCCGGCTTCGAGCCCGGTCACCACGTCGTGGCTGTCGGCCTGGGCGGTCACGATGATGATCGGCACCCGGCTGGTGGCGCGCAGGCTGCGGACCACGTCGAGGCCGTGGATGCCGGGCAGGCGCAGGTCGACCAGGACCACGTCGGGGTCCTCGTCCTGGCCGATGACCAGGGCGTCCTCGCCGCACGGGGCATCCAGCACGCGATAGCCCTCGTCCTCCAGCGCGTAGCGCAGCACGAGCCGGATCTCGTCGTCGTCCTCGACGACCATGACAGTCTTGGTCACGGGCCCTATTCAACCCCCCACGGGGTCGAGCCGTGGGCCACAGGTGCGCGCCACGCGGGTGTCCGGCGTGGCGAGCTCAGACCGGACGCAGCAGCTGCAGCACCGGGACGCCGTCGGGGTTGTCCGCGGCCATCCGGATCGGCTCACCGGCGACGAACTGGCGGATCGTGTGGGCCAGCTCCCGCGGGTGGGTGAAGTTGATCGCGTGCGCCGCGTCCTGGAACAGCACCAGGGTCATGTCCGGGGGCAGCTCGGCCAGCGCCCGGCGGATCCGCGGCCAGGACGGTCGCAGCGGGTCGGCGCTGCCGATGACGACCATGACCGGCACGGGCAGGTGCACGAACTTGTCGTACGCGGGGAACTGCGTCATCAACGCGAACAGCCTCACCGCGCGGCCCATCCCGAACCGCAGGTAGTCCGGCGCGGCGACCGTGAGCAGCCGGGGCGGCTCGACCAGCCCGTCGCGGACCATCTGCACCACGGCCTTGGGCAGCGGCCGGTTGTGCGCTCCCCCGGCCAGCCCGACCATGACCGCCGCCGAGACCTTCTCCGGGGCCTCCGAGATCAGCTCGGCCGCGATCGCGCACCCCAGCGAGTTGCCGACCACCACGGCCCGCTCGATCCCGACCGCGGACATGAAGTGGTTCAGGGCCGTGCCGAGCTCCACGATGTCCATGGGCCGGGCCGGCCGCGGACTGCGGCCGAACCCGGGCAGGTCGGGGACGTACACGCGGAACGAGTCGGTCAGCAGCCGCGCGGTCGGCAGCAGGTAGGACCCCGAGATCGCGAAGCCGTGCACGTGCACCATCGCCGGGGCGTCCACCGGACCCGCGACCCGGTAGTGGATCCACGAGCCGTCCACGCGGACGCTGCTCCAGGTGAAGTCCGACCCCTCAGGCATGGCGCACATGCTCGCACGCCATGCCCGGGGACTGCGGGACCTCCCCCGGGTCAGCTGATGAGGGCCAGCAGCGCGTCGTCGCCGGGCCGGGCGCGCAGCACGGCGGGGCGCACTCCCGCCTGCTCGGTGATCGAGGCGACCGCGCGCTGCTGGCGCAGGGTGGCCAGCGAGATGACCGTGCCCGACGCCCCCGCCCGCGCGGTCCGCCCGGACCGGTGCAGGTACTCCTTGGGGCCGTGGGGCGGGTCGACGTGCAGCACCAGGTCCACCGCGTCGACGTGGATGCCGCGGGCGGCGACGTCGGTGGCGACCAGCACGTCGGTGCGGCCGTCCCGGAAGTCGGCCAGGGTCCGCGTGCGCTGGCCCTGCTTCATGCCGCCGTGCAGGGCCGCGACCCGCACCCCCTCGGCCTCCAGCTGGCCGGCCAGCCGCTCGGCGCCGAGCTGGGTGCGCACGAACGCCACCGTGCGGCCGCGCCGCAGCGCGATGACGGTGGTGACGGCGTCCTTGTCGCGCGGGTGCACCAGGACCACGTGGTGCTCCATCGTGCCCACACTGGCGGTGGCCGGGTCCGCGCTGTGGACGGCGGGGTCGTTCAGGTAGGTGCTCACCAGGCGATCGACGTCGCGGTCCAGGGTGGCGGAGAACAGCAGCCCCTGGGCCTCCCGGGGCAGGCGGTCCATGATCGCCTCGATCTCCTCCATGAACCCGAGGTCGGCCATGTGGTCGGCCTCGTCCAGGACCACCATCTGCACCGAGCCCAGGTCGACGGCCCCGCGGTTGGCCAGGTCGACCAACCGGCCCGGCGTCGCCACGACGATGTCGGCGCGCTCCAGGCCGCGGACCTGCCGGTCGTAGGCGCTGCCGCCGATCACCAGCTGCAGCCGCAGCCCGACGCCCATCGCGAGGGGACGCAGCGCGTCGACGACCTGCATGGCCAGCTCCCGGGTGGGGGCCAGCACGAGTCCGCGCGGCTGCTTGGGACGGCTGCGCCCGGCGGACAGCCGGGTCAGCATCGGAAGGCCGAACCCGAGCGTCTTGCCCGACCCGGTCCGGCCCCGGCCGAGCACGTCGCGACCCGCGAGGGCGGCAGGGATGGTCAGCGACTGGATCGCCGTGGGCTCGGTGATCTGCTGGGTCGCCAGGATGGCGGCCAGGCCCGCGGGCACGCCGAGGTCCACGAACGCGTTGGGCCCCACCAGCGGGGGGACGGGACGCGCCGGCGCGGGGCGCGCGGGCCGCTCGGACCGGCCCCGGCGCTCCCAGCTCCCGCTCGGCCGACGGTCGCGATCCTGACGCGCCGGGCGGTCGGGACGCTCCCCCCGAGCCGGACGGTCGGAGCGATCCGAACGGTCGGAGCGGACGGGCCGGTCGGCTCGGACGGGGGTCTCGGCACGGTCGAAACGCTCGGCACGCCCCGGACGATCAGCCCGCTCGGACCGGTCGGCGCGTGCTGACCTGTCCGTGCGCTCGACGCGTTCGGCGCGGGCCGGACGATCGAAGCGGTCGGGGCGGTCGGCGCGGGCCGGACGATCGGCCCGATCGAACCGGTCAGCACGCGCCGGACGATCGGCCCGCTCGACGCGCTCGGCGCGGGCCGGACGATCGGCCCGATCGGCGCGGAAGGGGCGCTCGGGGCGGTCGGCACCCGTGCGGGGCCGGGTCGGCTGGCGACGGTCGCGGTCGCCCGGGGAGTCAGGGCCGCGGCGCTCGGGGCGCGCGGGACGAGAGGCGTGGTGGGCCACAGGGGGTCCTTCCGGTGGGGGCGTGTCGTCTTCAACGCGCCTGAAGCCAGGGACCCTGGGGGAACGGAACGCTGCTCAACGAGGGCCGGCACAGACGCCGGCTGGCACCATGGTACGGGCACCCCGCGCGAGGGCCCAATCCGTGCGCGCGGCGATCAGTTCTGGGCCTGGCCCAGCCACTGTGCCATCTGGTCGGGCGGCAGCGGACGCGACCACAGGAAGCCCTGGGCTCCGTCCGGTCCGAGCCGGCGCAGGTCGAGCAGCTGCTCGTTGGTCTCCACGCCCTCGACGACGACCTCCAGGCCCAGCCCTGCGGCCATCCCGATGATCGCGTTGACGATGGCCAGGTCGTTGGTGTCCGAGGTGCCCAGCCCGGTGGTGAACGAGCGGTCCACCTTGAGCGTGGTCACGGGCAGCTTCTTCAGGTAGCTCAACGAGGAGTACCCGGTTCCGAAGTCGTCGATGGCCACCCCGACGCCCAGCCCGCGCAGCCGTCCGAGCACCTCACGCGCCGCGGTCTCGCCCTCGCCCATGACCACCGACTCGGTCACCTCCAGGGAGATCGCCCGGGGCGGCAGCCCGGATCCGCTCATCGCCTGGGACACCGTCCGACCGATGTCGGCCGACTGCAGCTGGCGGGCGGACAGGTTCACCGACACCGTCAGGTTCCGGCAGCCCGGCAGCTCGCGGCGCCAGCGGCTCACCTGGGCCATCGCCTCGTGCATCACCCACCCCCCGAGGGGGACGATCAGGCCGGTCTCCTCGGCGATCGGGATGAACTCGTTGGGGCCCACCAGCCCCCGCTCGGGATGCTGCCAGCGCACGAGCGCCTCCACGCCCCGGGCGCGGCCCGAGTCGATGTCGACGATCGGCTGGTAGTAGACCCGCAGCTGGCCCTCGGCCAGGGCCCGGCGCAGCCCCTCCTCGGAGTCCAGCCGGCGGGTCGCCTCGTGATGCATGGCCGAGTCGAACACCACCGTGCGGGAGCGCCCGCCCGCCTTGGCCTGGTGCATGGCGGCATCGGCGTCCCGGATCAGGGTGCCGGCGTCGTGGTGGCCGACAGCCTCGACCACGCCGATGCTGGCCGACATCGCGACGACACGGTCGCCCAGCGTGAAGGGCTCGTCCAGGCAGGCGGCGATCCGGGTCGCGAGGGCGTCGGCGGCCCCCGACCCCGGGGCGGACTCGTGCACGACGACGAACTCGTCCCCGCCGAACCGGGCCAGGGTGTCGCTGGGGCTGACCGTGGCGCGCAGCCGACGCGACAGCTCCAGGAGCACCTCGTCGCCGGCCTCGTGGCCCATCCCGTCGTTGATCACCTTGAAGTTGTCCAGGTCGAGCAGCATCACCGAGACCTGGCGGCGGGGCGGATCGGCCCGCGCCAGCGCCTGCTCGATCCGGTCGGACAGCAGCAGCCGGTTGGGCAGGTCGGTCAGGGTGTCGTGCAGGGACTGGTGCTCCTTGGCCCGCGACATCTCGGCTGCGCGCTGGACCGCCAGCAGGGGCAGCATCAGCAGCGGCAGCAGGCCCCACGCCCCCTGGCCCGGCAGCACGATCGCGACGACCAGCGGCGAGAGCGCCAGGACGGCGAACGCGGACACGGTGTAGAAGGCGTACTCCTCGGTCAACGACTCCCGGAAGCTCTGCCCCCGCGCCATCGAGACCCCCGCGACCAGGGCGAGGTTCACGTGGTGGAAGACGATCCAGGTCCCGATCACCCACGGCAGGTCCGTCGCGGCGATGGTCGACAGCGGCGCCTCCGGGGTCGGCTGCACCCCGACGAAGACCATCACCGCCCACGCGGCCAGCAGGCTCAGCGTGTACTGGCCGGTGTTGAACGCGATCCGCCAGGGTTCTCGGCGGGCCATGATCTCGGACTGGATGGTGGACAGCGCGAACAGCAGCACCGCCGGCTCCCACCCCCACAGGTACATGGTGGCGAAGACGAACGCCTGGGAGATGGACACCGGGCTGCCCTCGAGGGGAGCCATCACGATGGGCCGCAGCTCGCCGAGGACCACGAGGACCAGCATCATCAGCAGCGGCGGGCCCATGGCGCGCAGGTCCGCTCCGTCCAGGTCGAGCAGCGCCGCGATCAGCAGGGCCGCACCCAGCCACGTGCACACGTGCCACGTCAGCATGAAGGCGCTGGGTCGCACGAGCGACGGCCGCTTGCCCACGACTCTCCCTCCTGCACGTCCAGGGGCAGGCTATCGGCCGCCCGATCCCGCTCATGCGACATCGTCCTGCGTGCCGTGCGGTCAGGCTATTGCCCCGAGGCGCATGAGGTGATGCTGGAGGGCCGGTATGTCCTTATCTGTTACATAACAGATCGGCGAATTCGCCTCGGGGGGACGTCGACCCGGGCCGCCTAGAATGTCCGGGTGCCGCAGCCCTCCCCGAGCGCACCGCCCGCACCCCCACGCGCGGGCGCCGCGACCAGCCCCCCGCCCCGCGCCGTCGTGGCGTTGCGGGTCGTGCAGTTCGCACTCGACCTGGCGGTGCTGGCGGGGCTGACCTGGGGGGCCCTGCTCGTCGTCGGGCGGTTCGGCCCGTCCGGCTCCCCCGGCGCGGCTGCCGCGTCGCTGCTGATGGTCCTGGCGGTGCTGGCCCTGTCCCTGCTCGTCAGCGCGTGGTACTGGGTGCTGCACCCGGCCCGGCATGGCGGCCGGACGTTCGCGATGGCCGCGCTCGGGCTGCGCGTGGTCGCCGCCGACGGGTCGCCCGCCACTCGTGGCCAGCTGGCGATGCGCTGGCTCATGCTGCTGCCCGACGCCTGCCTGTTCGGCGCGGTCGCCCTCGTCGCCATGCTGGTGACCCCACGCCAGCAGCGCCTCGGCGACCTCGTGGCCGACACCCTGGTGCAGCGCGCCCGCTGACCGCCAGCCGCCCGTCCCGCCACCCGCGGTGCTAGCAATGGCCCATGCACTCCGCGGACACCCCTGCCCTCGACCCGCTCGACATCGACGACCTGGACCCCGCCCGCGTGGTCGAGGTCGCCCGCGGCCGCACCCAGGTGCGGATCGGCCCGGAGGCGCTGGAGCGGGTGGCCCGGGGTCGCGCCCACGTGGCGGCCCTGGCCGGATCCGCCGCCCCCGCCTACGGGGTGTCCACCGGGTTCGGAGCCCTGGCGACCGTCGCGATCCCACCGGATCGCCGGGCCGCGCTGCAGGTCAGCCTCGTGCGCAGCCATGCGGCCGGCTCCGGACACCTGGTCGACGCCGAGGTCGTCCGGGCGATGATGCTGCTGCGGCTGCACACGCTGTGCTCGGGGTCCACGGGGGTCCGCCCCGAACTCGTGACTGCGCTGGCCGGCCTGCTGGGTTCGGGCCTGGTCCCGGCGGTGCACGAGCACGGCTCCCTCGGGTGCAGCGGGGACCTGGCGCCCCTGGCCCACGTCGCGCTCGTGCTGCTCGGCGAGGGACACGTGGTCGGGCCCGACGGCTGCCTCGCCCCGGCCGGGCCGCAGCTGCGGGCGGCCGGGCTGGCTCCGGTGGTGCTGGCCGAGAAGGAGGGGCTGGCCCTCATCAACGGCACGGACGGGATGCTCGGGATGCTGTGCCTGGCCCTGGCCGACCTGCAGGACCTGCTCGTGGTCGCCGACCTCGGCGCCGCGATGTCGGTCGAGGCGCTGCTGGGCACCGACCGGGCGTTCGCGGCCGACCTCGTCGCCATGCGGCCGCATCCGGGGCAGGCCCGCGCGGCGGCCACGATCCGCCGGATGCTGGCCAGCTCCCCCATCGTGGCCAGCCACCGCACCGACACGACCCACCTGGTCCAGGACGCCTACTCGCTGCGGTGCGCCCCCCAGGTCTCCGGGTCCGCCCGGGACACCGTGGCCCACGCCATGACCGTGGCCGACCGCGAGCTGCACTCGGTCATCGACAACCCGGTCGTGACCCCCGACGGGAGGGTGGAGTCCAACGGCAACTTCCACGGCGCGCCGGTCGCCCACGTGCTGGACTTCCTGGCCATCGCCGTCGCCGACGTCGCCTCGATCAGCGAGCGACGCACCGACCGGCTGCTCGACCGGGCGCGCAACCAGGGGCTGCCGCCGTTCCTGGCCCACGAGGTCGGGGTCGACTCGGGCTACATGATCGCCCAGTACACCGCCGCCGGGATCGTCGCCGAGCTGGCCCGGCTGGCCACGCCGGCCAGCGTCGCGTCGATCCCGAGCTCGGCGATGCAGGAGGACCACGTCTCCATGGGGTGGGCTGCCGGGCTCAAGCTGCGCCGCGCGGTCGACGGGCTTCGTCAGGTGCTGGCCATCGAGCTGCTGGTCGCCGCCCGGGCCCTGGACCTGCGCGCGCCGATCCCGCCAGCGGCCGGCACCGGTGCGGTCCGCGACGCGCTGCGCACCGTGGTGGCCGGACCAGGACCGGACCGGGTCGTCGCCGACGAGATCGCGGCGGTCACCAGGCTGGTCGGCTCCGGGCAGGTCCGGGCTGCCGCCGAGGGCGCCGTCGGGCCGCTGGCCTGACGCGTCGGGGATGGTCGCCACCCCGCGGCGAACCTTGCGCAGGAATGGGGGGTTATGCCCTGCCGCAGCTCCCGACGCGGCAAACTTCGCGGGGAATGTGGGGGTTATCAGCGGCGCGTCACGGGCCCATAACCCCCACATCCCGCGCAAGGTCGCGCGAGGAGCCCCGATGGGCGCAGAACAACCCACAAACCGGCTGCGAGGTTCTCGTGGCGCCCGAGCGGTGGACCGCAGCGGGGCTGGCGCCTGCCGAGGTCGCCTCAGGCGATGACGGCCACCGTCTGCGTGTTCCAGCTCACGAGCATCCCCGAGGCGGTCCACAGCTCCCGGGTCTCGACGACGAACCCCTCACGGGCGGCCACCACCCGGCCACGGTGGAACAGCGGCTCGAGATGGCCGTCACGGTCGCGGGCCAGCGCGGCCACGTCTCCGGGCAGGTCCAGGGCGAACCCGACGGTGGCGGCCGGCCGGACCCGGTCCATCCGCGCCATGACCGTGACCCACCACGCGTCGGCCAGGGCCACGACCACGGCGGCGTCGACGCGGGCCACGGGTGCCCGCGGCGCGACCCAGCCGGCCACGGGTCCCGGGGGCGAGGCGCTGTACGGCAGGCCGGTCACCGGGCGGAAGTCCAGGTGCGCGGTGAACTCGGGAGCCAGCGGAGGGCCGATCCGCACCGCGGCGACCGCATCGGGCCCGGCGGCCAGCTCCGGCGGCGGCTCGAGGCCCAGCCAGGCCGGTCCCCCGGGCATGTCGTCGCCACGACGCGCGGAGCCGAGGACCACGACGCCATGCGCCAGCAGGGCACCCGACGAGTCGAGCACCCGGGCCGCCACGGTGCTGGTGGCCGAGCCTCGTCGCAGCACCTCCACCACGACCGTGGCCGTGCCGACCAGCAGCGGGGCGACCAGCTGGGCGGACGCGGTCCGCACCTGCAGCCCGGGCCGATCGTCGCAGGCCTGGGCGGCCGCGACCATGGCCCCGGTCGCCACCCCACCCCAGGCGCCGCGGCCCTGCTGCAGCCCGTCGGGAACGGCCAGGAGCATGACCCCCGGTCGGTCGGTCGGGATCGGGGTGACCAGTGCAGACAGGTCGAGCGGGGGCACGGTGGCGGGCACAGGCCCAGCCAACCACGCCGGCGGGGCGGCGGGCGGCGGGCAGCGGGCGGCGGGCCACGATCCGCGGGCCACGAGGCGCGGGCCACGAGGCGCGGGGCGCGGGCATCCGGCCGCGGGGCGTGGTTCGATCGGCTCACGCAGGATCGGAGGTGCCCATGGCCCACGAGCTGGGAGCTCCCGTCACCGTGCGGGCCGCGCGCGGCAGCACCAGGACGGCCCGGGGGTGGCCGCAGGAGGCGGCCCTGCGGATGCTGGCCAACAACCTCGACCCCGAGGTGGCCGAGCATCCCGAGGCGCTCGTCGTCTACGGCGGATCGGGCCGGGCCGCCCGGGACTGGCCCAGCTTCCACGCCCTCGTGCGCACCCTGCGCACGCTGGCCGACGACGAGACCATGCTGGTGCAGTCGGGCCGGCCGGTGGGCGTGCTGCGCACCCACGAGTGGGCACCGAGGGTGCTCATCGCCAACTCCAACCTGGTGGGCGACTGGGCGACGTGGCCGGAGTTCCGCAGGCTGGAGTCCCTCGGGCTGACGATGTACGGCCAGATGACCGCGGGCAGCTGGATCTACATCGGGACGCAGGGCATCGTGCAGGGCACCTACGAGACGTTCGCGGCCGTGGCAGCCCGGAGGTTCGGCGACTCCCTGGCGGGGACCCTGACGGTGACGGCCGGGTGCGGCGGGATGGGTGGGGCGCAGCCGCTGGCCGTGACCCTCAACGGCGGCGCGTGCCTGATCGTCGACGTCGACGCGTCCCGGCTGGTGCGCCGCGTCGAGCACCGGTACCTCGACGAGTGGACCGACGACCTCGACACCGCGCTGACCTCGGTGCTGGCAGCCCGCAGGGACCGGCGCGCGCTGAGCGTGGGCGTGGTCGGCAACGCCGCCGAGGTGCTGCCGGAGCTGCTGCGCCGGGGCGTGGCGGTGGACATCGTCACCGACCAGACCTCCGCCCACGACCCGTTGGCCTACTGCCCCGTGGGGGTGGACGTCGCGCAGTGGCACGACCTGGCGGCTGCGGACCCGGAGGGGTTCACCCAGCGCGCCCGGGAGTCGATGGCCCGGCACGTCGAGGCGATGGTCGGGTTCCTCGACGCCGGGGCCGAGGTCTTCGACTACGGCAACTCGATCCGGGGGGAGGCCCAGCTCGGCGGGTTCGCGAGGGCATTCGCGTTCCCCGGGTTCGTCCCGGCCTACATCCGCCCGCTGTTCTGCGAGGGCCGCGGCCCGTTCCGGTGGGTGGCGCTGTCCGGGGACCCGCGCGACATCGCGACCACCGACCGGGCGGTGCTCGAGCTGTTCCCCGACAACGAGCCGCTGGCCCGATGGATCCGCGCCGCCGAGCAGCGCATCGCCCACCAGGGCCTGCCCGCGCGGATCTGCTGGCTCGGCCAGGGCGAGCGGGACCGGGCGGGCCTGGCGTTCAACGACCTGGTGGCCTCGGGGGCAGTGAGCGCCCCGATCGTCATCGGCCGCGACCACCTCGACACCGGGTCCGTCGCCTCCCCCTACCGGGAGACCGAGGCGATGCGCGACGGGTCCGACGCGATCGCCGACTGGCCGCTGCTCAATGCGCTGGTCGCGACCTCCTCGGGGGCGTCGTGGGTGTCGATCCACCACGGCGGCGGCGTGGGCATCGGCCGGTCGATCCACGCCGGCCAGGTGTGCGTGGCCGACGGCTCGGCACTCGCGGCGGCCAAGCTGGAGCGGGTGCTGCGCAACGACCCGGCGATGGGGGTGCTGCGCCACGCCGACGCCGGGTACCCGCGGGCCGTGGAGGTGGCCGACGACCAGGGGCTGCGCATCCCGATGCGGCAGGCCCCGGGCGGAGCAGGATGAGCGCCCTGCTCATCGACGGGATCGGGCAGCTGGTCACCAACGCCGGTGAGCCGGGCGACCCCGCGGCGGGGGGCAGCACCGACCTGCCGCAGGGGCCCGCGACGGGTGCGCCGGACGAGGCCCGCCTGGGGGTGCTGGCGCACGCCGCCCTGGTCGTCGAGTCCGGCCGGGTGGCCTGGGTGGGGCCC
>JBDHZV010000078.1:0-12866 GCA_039812125.1 Candidatus Nanopelagicales bacterium | reverse complement strand
TGCCCAAGGTCCCGCGTGGCCCGCCGGCCCCACGACATCGGCGCACCGGCCGTCGTCGGCAGGGAACCCCGCGGGTCGGCGCGTAACGTGATCAAGGGGTTCTCGGAGGCAGGTCGGGGAGCTGGCGATGCGAGCGGATGACCGCGGGTGGGTGAGGCGCGGAGGCCGCGCCGGTGTGCTGGGTCCGGTGCTTGCCCTGGTCGCGGCAGGCATGTGGGTGGTCGGCGGGGCGGCCCCGGTGGCTGGCGCCGCTGACGCGTCCTGCTGGTCCGACGTGGGCAGCGACCTCGACGGCGCAGGCCCGGACGTCGTCGTCGGGATGCCGTCGTACGACCTGCCCGGCAAGCCGGACGCCGGGGCCGTCGTGGTGTTCTCCGATGTCGCCGACCCGGGGGAGCCGACGCCGCGGGCACCCGTTCGCCGGACGGTGGTGACCGCGGACGACATCCCCGGCCTGGCCTCCGCAGCCGGTGCCCGGTTCGGGACCTCGCCGGTGGTGTGGGCGGACGGACCGGATGATCCGGATCGCTGCGCGGACCTGCTGGTCGGGGCGCCCGGGCAGCAGGTGGGCACCCGGGTCGGGGCAGGCCGGGCCTACCTGCTGCACGGCAGCGCCACCGGGCTGGACCGGGTGCTGCAGTCGTGGGACGAGGACTCGCTGCCGGGACTCGGCGGTGCCCAGGCGGGCGCCGGGTTCGGGTCTGCCCTGGCCGCGGAGCCACTGAGCCTGGTGGCGGTGGGGGTTCCGGGCAGGGACGTCGGCGGCGCCCGCGACGCCGGGCGCGTGGTCCGCCTGGACTACGCGTCCTCCCCGTCCTCGCCCGACGTCGACGTGGTCGAGCAGGGTCGCAGCGGGGCTGGGGCCGCGGAAGCCGGGGACAGGTTCGGCGAGGTGCTCGGCACGTTCAGCACGGGCGTGGGCCCCGTCCTTGTCGTCGGTGTCCCCCGGGAGGACGTGGGGTCGGCCGTGGATTCCGGCGCGGTCGCGTCGATGCCCCGGGACGGTCCGCTGACCTTGGTCAGCCAGGACTCCACCGGTGCTGCGGGGCGTGCGGAGGCGGGGGACCGCTACGGGGCCGCCGTCGACACCTACTGCACGTTCCTGGTCGATCATCCCTCGTGCGTCGTGGCCATCGGTGTGCCCGGCGAGGACCTGTCGGGTGCGGGCAACGCCGGCATGGTGTCGTTCGCGGCGGTCGACCTGTTCCTCCCGGGGCAACCGGTTGCGCCGATCCGCGGCCTGCCGAGCAGCCTGAGCCAGCAGGCATCGGCCGTCCCGGGTGCCGCGGAGGCTGGCGACGCGTTCGGGTCCAGCCTCGCCACCGGCGAGTTCGGCACGGACGCCGGCCAGACCCACCTGCTGGTCGGATCCCCCGGCGAGGACCTGGGCCGGACTGTGGACGCGGGGATGGTCACCATGACCCGCCTGGATCCGCAGACCGCCCGGCCTCTGGCAGGCAGCCAGCCCGGGGCCTGGTCGCAGGACTCGACCGGTGTGTCCGGCGCTGCCGAGCGTGGTGATCGGTTCGGCGCGACGGTCAGCGCGGTGCAGCTCAGCGTCATCTCCGACGACGACGACCTCACCTGGGCGGTGGCGCTGGCGACGGTCCCCGGGGAGGACCTGGGCACCACGCAGGACGCCGGGCTCGCGCACCTGGGGGTTCCCCCGGGCCCGGGCACGATCACCCTGCAGGCCCCGGTCGTCCAGTCGGGGGCGGGCGCGGCGATGTCGGGGATGCGGATGCTGGTGGGCTGAGCACCGCAGGGCCCCCGAGCAGCTGGTGCGCCGCTCAGGGGCCCTGTGCAGTGGTGGGGTGGCTACATCACCTTGGAGATGAAGTCCCGGGTCCGGGCTTCCGTCGGGTTGCCGAAGATCTGCTCCGGGGGGCCCTCCTCCTTGATGATGGTGTCGGCCATGAACACGACGCGGTCGGACACCTCGCGGGCGAAGCCCATCTCGTGGGTGACCAGCACCATCGTCATGCCCTCGTCGGCGAGCTGGTCGATGACCGACAGGACCTCGCCCACCATCTCCGGGTCCAGCGCCGACGTGGCCTCGTCGAAGAGCATGATGGACGGGCGCATGCACAGCGCCCGGGCGATCGCCACGCGCTGCTTCTGGCCACCCGAGAGCGACCGGGGCATGGCGTTGGCCTTCTCCGACAGCCCGACGCGGGCCAGCAGCGCCAGCGCTCGCTCCCGGATCTCCTCCTTGCTGCCCTTCTTCAGCTCCAGGGGCGCCAGCATGATGTTGTCCAGCACGGTCATGTTGGGGAACAGGTTGAAGTGCTGGAACACCATGCCGATGTGCTCGCGGACCTTGTCCAGGTTGGTGTCCTTGGCCACCAGGTCGATGCCGTCGACGTAGATGTGGCCGTCGGTGACGTCCTCGAGCTTGTTCAGGCAGCGCAGCAGGGTGGACTTGCCCGATCCGGACGGTCCGATGATGCTGACGACCTCGCCCTCGTAGATGGTCAGGTCCACCTTCGAGAGCACCACGTGCTCCCCGAAGGCCTTCTTGAGGCCCTTGACCTCGATGGCCGCCTTGCGCTCGGCGGGGGCCGGCGTGTTCGTGGTCACTTGTTCACCTTCTTGTCCACGGCGTTGCTGATGAGGGTCAGGATCGTGATGACGATGAAGTACAGCGCGCCGGCGATCAGCCACAGGGCGCTGCGGAAGTTCGACGCGATCATCTGCTGCGTCTGGTAGGTCAGCTCGGACAGCCCGATGACGGCGACCAGCGAGGTGTCCTTCAGGGTGATGATGAACTGGTTGATGAATGCCGGGGTGGACATCTTGATGGCCTGCGGGATCACCACCTTGCGCATCGCGGTCAGGTACGGCAGGCCGAGTGAGCGGGCCGCCTCGAGCTGCCCGGGATCGACCGACTGGATGCCTCCGCGCACGATCTCGGTCATGTAGGCGCCCGCGTTCAGGGCCAGCGCCACCACGCCGGCACCGAACGCCGACAGCTTCCACCCGGTCATCTGCGGCACCGTGAAGAAGAAGAAGAAGATCTGCACCAGCAGCGGTGTGCCGCGGAAGATGGCCACGTAGCCGGTCGCGATCCAGCGCAGCGGGGCGAGGTGCCCGACCTTGAACGACCCGAACACCAGCCCCAGGATGCTGGCGAAGACCAGGGACAGCGCCGTCAGCGCGAGGGTCCAGGCCAGGCCGCGCAGCATCGCCGGCATGGACTGCTTGACCAGCTCCCAGAACGAGAGGTTGGCGGTCTCCTCGGTGCTGGACAGGTAGGTGTCGAGGATCTGCTGGTACTCGCCGGACGCCTTGAGGTTCGCCAGGCCGTCGTTGAACGCCTCGATCAGCTCCGGGTTGGCGTCCTTGTTCACGGCCATGCCGTAGCTGCCCTGCGGCACCTGCTCGCCGACCAGCTGCATGTCCAGGCCCTGCTTGATGGCGTAGGCGACGACCGGGTAGTCCTCGATGTAGGCGGCGGCCTGGCCGGCCTTGACCGCATCGATCATCTGCGCGGTCTGCGAGTACGTCGTGGTGTCGAACCCGTACTGGTCCTGGATCGACTCGGCGTAGGCCGCCCCGGCCGTCCCGGTCTTGACCGCCAGCGTCTTGCCCTTGAGATCCTCCAGGGTCTGGATCCCGCTGCCCTTCGCGGCGGCGACCTGCAGGCCGGTGTCGAAGTAGGGGTCGCTGAAGTCGAAGGTCTTCTGGCGCTCGTCAGTGATGGTCATGCCGGCGATGACGGAGTCCACCTGGCCGGTGGTCAGTGCCTGCACGGCGGCGTCGAATCCGAGGGCCTTGATGTCGATGGTGAAGCCCTGGTCCTCGGCGATGGCCTTGATCAGGTCGATGTCGATCCCGACCATGTCGCCGGTCGCCGGATCGCGCATCTCGAACGGGGCGTAGGTCGTGTCCGTGCCGACCACGTAGGCCTGGCCCTGGGCGGAACCCTCGTCGGCGCGCGCGGACGGCGCCGCCGCCACCCAGAGCGCGGCGATCAGGGAGAGCAGCAGTATCACCACGCTGCTCCGCTGAGGTCGTGACATCGTGTGCACAGTGCGTCCTTCCGGGTGGGCGGTGCGAGATCCAGGCCCCTGCCTGGAGGCTCCGGACAAAATGGGTGAAATCCAATTTACGGAATTCAAGTTTCGCCGGTGTTTCATCGATATTGCCCGATTACGCCGGTTCGGGGGACATGGGTGGCGGCGCCGCTGCCTGGGCCTTCATGGCAGGGTCAGCCCGTGACCTCCGGCTACCCCCAACCCGACCCCCCGACGCAGGACCTCGTCCCCCGCGCACCCGACTCGTCCCTGCGGTCCCTCGTCGCCCGCATCCTGGCGGGCCGGCGCGCCGCCCAGGCGGCCCAGCCCGCCGGCGGGGTCGCGTCCCCGGGCGGCCCGCTGGCGCCCGAGGACGTCCTGGCCCAGTACGCCGAGTGGTCCGGGAGCACCGGCCGGGCGCTGTACCCGGCCCAGGAGGACGCGCTGGTCGAGCTCGCGTCCGGGGCGCACGTGGTGCTGGCCACGCCCACCGGATCGGGCAAGAGCCTCGTCGCGATCGGCGGCACGCTGTTCGCGCTGGCCGAGGGCAGGCGGACCTACTACACCGCCCCCATCAAGGCCCTGGTGTCGGAGAAGTTCTTCGACCTGTGCGACCTGCTCGGCCCGGAGCACGTCGGCATGGTCACCGGCGACGCAGCCGTCAACCCAGAGGCCCCGATCATCTGCGCCACCGCCGAGATCCTGGCCATCAAGGCGCTCCGGGAGGGCCGCGGCGCGGACGTGGGGCTGGTCTGCATGGACGAGTTCCACTACTACGGCGACCGGGACCGCGGATGGGCGTGGCAGGTCCCGCTCATCGAGCTGGTCGACGCCCAGTTCCTGCTGATGTCGGCCACCCTCGGCGACACCCGGGCGATCCGCGAGGCGCTGACCCGTCGCACCGGTCGAGCTGCTGCACTGGTCGCCGGCGGCGAGCGTCCGGTGCCGCTGCACTTCGAGTACGCGATGACCCCGGTCCCGGACACCATCGAGCTGCTGCTGCGCGACGACCGGGCGCCGGTCTACGTCGTGCACCCCACCCAGGCGCTCGCGCTCGAGCGGGCCCAGGCGCTGCTGAGCATGAACCTGTGCACCCGCCCGGAGAAGGACTCGATCGCCGCTGCGCTGGGGCACTTCCGCTTCGCGCCCGGGTTCGGCCGGACGCTGGAGCGCCTGGTCCGCCACGGCGTGGGTGTCCACCACGCCGGCATGCTGCCGCGGTACCGCAGGCTGATCGAGCAGCTGGCCCGCGCCGGGCTGCTGAAGGTCATCTGCGGCACCGACACCCTCGGGGTCGGGATCAACGTGCCCATCCGCACCGTCCTGATCACGGCACTGGTCAAGTTCGACGGCCGCCGGATGCGGCTGCTCAGCGCGCGCGAGTTCCACCAGGTCGCCGGGCGAGCCGGACGCCCCGGCTACGACACCTCCGGGCTGGTCGTCGTGCAGGCCCCCGACTACGAGATCGAGAACGAGCGCCTCCTGGCCAAGGCCGGCGACGACCCGAGGAAGCGTCGCAGGGTCGTGCGCAGGAAGCCGCCCGAGGGGGTGCCGGGGTGGGCGCGCACGACCTTCGACCGGCTTGTCGCCGCCGAGCCCGAGCCCCTCCGATCGCGGTTCGCCGTCTCCCACGCCCTGGTGCTCAACGTCGCCCACCGGCCGGGCGATGCCGCCGCCGCCCTGGCCCACCTGCTGGCCGACAACGACGAGGACCCTGAGCGCCGCGAGGCTCTCGCCGAGCGCGCCGCGGCCATCCAGGACTCCCTGGTGACGGCCGGGGTCCTGGCTGTGCTCGACCCCCCCGATGCCGACGGCCGGACGCTGCGGCTGGTCGACCAGCTGCAGGTCGACTTCGCGCTCAACCAGCCGCTGTCCACGTTCGCCCTGGCGGCGCTGCAGCTGCTCGATCGGGAGTCGCTGACCTACGCCCTGGACGTGCTCTCGGTGCTGGAGGCGACGCTGGAGAACCCCCGGGCGATCCTGCTGGCCCAGCAGTTCCGGGCCCGCGGCGAGGCGGTGGCGCAGATGAAGGCCGACGGCATCGAGTACGAGGAGCGGATGGAGCGGTTGGAGGAGATCACCTGGCCCCGCCCGCTCGCGGACCTCCTGCAGCACGCCTACGACGTCTACGCCGAGGGCCATCCGTGGGTGGTCGAGGACGAGCTCGCGCCGAAGTCCGTGGCCCGCGAGCTGCACGAGGCGGCGATGACGTTCGGCGAGTTCGTGGCCCACTACAAGCTGGCCTCCGCCGAGGGGCTCGTGCTGCGCTACCTGGCAGACGCGTACAAGGCGCTGCGCCGCACGGTCCCCGACGAGGCCCGCACGGAGGCGCTGGACGACCTCACCGAGTGGCTCGGCGAGCTGGTCCGCCAGGTCGACTCGAGCCTGCTCGACGAGTGGGAGGCGCTGCTGCACCCCGGCGACATGGCGGCGGCGCTGGACCGCGCCCGCGCCGACGCCGTCGGTGTCACCGGCCCACCGCCGGTCACCGCCAACGCGCGGGCGTTCCGGGTGATGGTGCGCAACGCGCTGTTCCGGCGGGTCGAGCTGGCCGCGCTGCGGCGGTGGGCCGACCTGGGTGCCCTGGATGAGGCCACCGGGTGGGATGCCCAGCGGTGGGCGGCAGCCATGGCACCGTACTTCGAGGAGCACCCGCACGTCGGGACCGGCCCGGACGCGCGTGGGCCGGACCTGCTGCTCATCGACGTGCACCCCGGGCGGTGGGAGGTCCGCCAGATCCTCGACGACCCGGCGCGCGACCACGACTGGGGGATCAGCGCCGAGGTGGACCTCGCGGCCAGCGACGCCGAGGGGGCTGCCGTGCTGCGGGTGACCCGGGTGGATCGGCTCTGACCGACGCCTGGAACTGCCGGGGTACAGTGCGTGTCGACGGGTGCCCAGGTCCGCAGCCGAAGACGAGGGGATGGGGCCCATGGGGGTCACGGGTCGCGAGGTGCGCCTGGCGGCAGCTCTGGTGCGATGGGTCGCGATCATGTCCGTGCTCGCGCTGGTCGCGTGCACGCCGCCTGCGGGGCCCGCCCCGGAGGCGGCAGGAAGCGCCCGGGAGGCCAACGTCGGAGCGGCGCACCCGGTGGTGGCCGCGGCCCGCCCCCGGTCCTGTGACCCGACGTTCCGGGCCACCTCCGGGGTGGTCTTCAACGATCCCTCGGGGGAGCGGGCCGAGCAGATGCGGATCGTCGCCCAGCTCGTGCGCCTGATCAACTGCACCCCGGCGTCGAACCCGGACGGCAGCCGGGCGGAGCTCAGGCTCACCACCTATTCGCTGAGCTACGTCCCGGTGCGCCGTTCCCTCATCGCGGCGGCCCGGCGCGGCGTGTCGGTCCGGGTGCTGGTCAACAGCCACAGTGACAGGTCCCCGGTGTGGTCCGAGGTGGTCGATGCCCTGGGAACCGACACCAGCGCGGCCAGCTTCGCGCTGACCTGCTGGCAGGGCTGCCTACGCCCGCGGCAGCCCCCCGAGGCCGGCGGGCCGACCGCGTGGTTCTCGGCCCGCGCGACGTCCGCGCAATCCCGGACCGCCGTGTTCACGGACCACTCACGGGCGGGTCGGGCACCCATCACGTCGTGGTCGTGGGACTTCGGCGACGGGACCTCCGCGGTCGGCCCTGGCCCGCACCGAAAGCGGTACCGGGGCCAGGGGATCTACACCGTGACCCTGACGGTGCGCGACGCCACCGGGTCGGCGCACCGAAGCAGCGGGGACGTCACCATCCCCGACGCGCTCGAGCCGCTCTACCCGGCCATGCATGCCAAGGTGCTGATCTCCTCCACCGTCGGGACGGGCTCTGCCACCCGCCGCTGGGTGAGTGCCTACGGGTCGGGCAACCCCACGTACACACAGGCGCGCAGAGGGTTCAACAGCCTCAACGTCTCCGTCGGCGATCGGGCCCTGTACGACTCGTTCGACCGCTACTTCGACGACCTCGTGGCCGGCTCCCAGGGTTACCTCCTGGGCGGGGGCAACAGCCGCACCGTCGCGACGCCCGGCTCGGCCCGGAACGGTGCGCCACCCACGACGGTGCACTTCCTCCCCCGGGACTCCGGCGAGCTGCCGCTGGAGGTCCTCCGATCGATCCGGTGCCGGTACCGGCAGGACGGTCGCGCCCGGCGCACCAGGGTCCGCATCTCGATGTTCGCCCTGTCCCGCGTCGACATCGGAGCCGAGCTGTGGCGGCTGGCCTTCGAGCGCGGCTGCATCGTGGACCTGGTCCACTCGACGGTGACGCAACGGCTGCGCGGTCCCGACGGCAGTTGGGTCCGCGACGAGGAGGGCGAGCCCCTGCCGTGGGGGCCGGCGGACTGCCTGTCCACCCCACCGGCCCGCGGCAGCGCTGCCGGGGGGGCCCGAGCGCGTGACCCTCTCGACGACCCCGCTGGCATGTGCGCAGGTGGGACGCTGGGCGGGCGGGTCGCCGGATCGCAGCCCGGAACCTGGATCGACCGGGTCAGCGCGCAGACCGGGGGCCGGCTCACCGTGACCGCGGCGTGCCCCGTGGTCACCCGGTTCGATCAGCTGCTGGGAGTGTGGGTGTTCGCCTGCCGGGCGTCCTCGTGGTTCACGCACGAGAAGGTGCTCCTGGTGGACGGCATGGTCCGGGGGAAGGTTCAGAAGTACGTGATGACGGGTTCGGCCAACTGGACCGCGACGGGCCTGCATGCCAATGACGAGGTGGTCACTGAGCTGTTCGACGCCCCAGCCGTCCACGACGCCTACCTGCGCGCCCACCGGCGTGAGAAGACGGTGTTCACGAGGGCCAGCCCGGCGACATCCTGACGGCCGGCAGGCGGATCGTGCGGACCGACGTGACCCGGCTCACGGTCGGGCCGCGGGCGCAGCCGCCGGGGAAGGCGCACGACCGCGGCTGCCCGCCGCCGTCCTGCGCTCGACCGCGATGGCCACGCGGGACAGCGCGAGGTTGACGGCGAGGTACATGACGAGGACGACGAGGAACAGCGGGAGCCGGTACTGGTCGCCGAAGAAGCTGTAGTTCAGCTGCATCGTGCGCAGCAGCTCGGGGTAGCCCACGATGAAGCCCAGCGACGAGTCCTTGAGCAGGACGACGAACTGGCTGATGAGGCTCGGGAGCATGAGCCGGACGACCTGTGGGAACTGGACGATGCGCAGCGTCTGCCACCGGGTCAGGCCGATGGCCAACCCGGCCTCGACCTGGCCCTTCGGCAGCGCGACGAGACCGGCCCGCAGGATCTCCGCCATGATCGCGGCGTTGTAGGCCACGAGCCCGAGGACGACGGCGGCGAATGCGGACAGGCCGAGGGCGAGCAGCCCGAAGAACATCATGAGCAGGACCGGCATGCCGCGCAGGAACTCGATGAGCACCACGGTGGGGCGGCTCAGCCACGGGGTCGGGGTGGTGCGCGCCAGCATCAGCCCGACGGCCAGCCCGAACGCGATCGGGGCGGCGACGACAGCCGCCATGAGCGTCGCGCGCAGCCCCCGCCAGAGCGACCGCCAGACGTCGAGGGCGTCCTGGCCCCGCGGCGGGTCGACGAAGAGCAGCCACCGGTCGTCGAACAGGCCCCGCCGCGCCATGCCCACGAGGATCCAGGCGAGCACGGCGAGGATCCCGATGGCCACGACAACCGAGATCGCCCGTTCCCGGCGCAGGGTGCGCGGACCCGGCACGTCGTACAGCACGGTCCTGCTCATCGGGTGAACGCCACCCTCCGCTCGACCCTGCTGGCCACCGCGCCGGCAGGGATCGTGATCAGCAGGTAGCAGAAGGCGACCCCCAGCAGCATCAGCAGCACGTCGGCCGGGTAGTCACGGGCCAGTCCTCGCCCGGTCGCCGTGAGCTCGACCACGGCGAACCCGGAGGCCACGGACGTGTTCTTGGTCAGGGCGATCAGCACGTTGATCAGCGGCGGGACCACGCTGCGCAGCGCCTGCGGGAGCACGACCAGGCGCAGTGTCGCGACGCTGCCCAGCCCGATCGCGCGCGCGGCCTCCGCCTGGCCGATGCCCACGCTGTTGATGCCGGAGCGGACCGCCTCGCAGACGAAGGCGGACGTGTAGGCGGTCAGCGCCAGGATCGCCGGCAGCGTCCCCAGCGGCAGCACGAATCCCAGCGCGGGCAGGATGAAGACGAAGAACACGAACACGAGGGTGAGGGGGGTGTTGCGTCCGGCCTCCACGACGGTCGCGCCCAGGACACGCAGGGAGCGCAGGGGCGAGACCCGCAGCGCTGCCAGCAGCGTGCCCAGGACCAGCGACAGCGCCCCGGACACGACGGTGAGGTACAGGGTCAGCTGGAACCCGGCCACGTACCTCGGGAGGGCCTCGACCACCGAGTCCATGCATCCTCCGCCCAGCGGGGGCTGGACGGCCCAGACCCGGAGCCGCCTGGCGCGGCCGGGCGGGGCCGGTCCTGCCGCGGTCAGTACCGGTCGACGACCGGGGGCTGCGGGGTGGGCAGCACCTCACCGGCCGTGTCCTCCCACGCCGCGACCCATCGGCCGTCAGCGAAGGACGCCTCGAGGACGTCGTTGATCCAGTCGCGGAACGCGTCGTCGCCCTTCGCCAGGCCGACGCCGTACGGCTCCTTGGTGAACGGCTCGCCCGCGATCTTGAAGTCGTCGGGGTTCTGGGCCACGTACCCGCCGAGGATCACGTTGTCGGTCGTCAGGGCGTCCACCTGCTTGTTGCGCAGGGGGTCCAGGCAGTCGGTGTAGGCCGCGAACGTGACCAGCCTCGTGTCCGGGAAGTTGGCCTCGATGTTGCCGGCCGGGGTCGAGCCGTCGACCGAGCAGACCGTCTTGCCGGCCAGGTCGTCTGGCCCGGAGATGGAGTCGTCGTCCGCGCGCACCATCAGCGACTGCCCCGCCTCGTAGTACGGACCCGCGAAGTCGACGACCTCCTTGCGTGCGTCGTTGATCGTGTACGTGGCGACGACGATGTCTACCCTGCCGTCCTGGATGAACGGCTCACGGTTGGCCGAGACCGTCTCCACCCAGGTGATCTGGTCGTCGGTGAGTCCGAGCTCGGAGGCGATCATCGAGGCGATCTCGACGTCGAAGCCGACGGGCACGCCGTCGGGGCCGACCAGGCCGAACAGGGGCTGGTCGAACTTCGTGCCGATCGTGATCCGACCGGCCTCGGCCAGCTCAGCCATGGTCGTGCCGGACGCGAACTGTGGGGTGGCCGCGCTCCCCCCGTCGCGGGCATCGCCGCCGGAGCACGCAGCCAGGGCCAGGGCCGCGGCCGCTGCCACGGCCAGGCCGGTGAGTCGGGTGGTGAGCATGCCAGTTCCTCCTGGGGGTCAGTGCGTGAGGATCTTGGAGAGGAAGTCCTTCGCCCGGTCGCTGCGCGGGTCGGTGAAGAACTGGTCCGGGGATGCCTGCTCGACGACCTGGCCGTCGGCCATGAAGACGACCCGGTGGGCAGCCCGGCGGGCGAAGCCCATCTCGTGCGTGACCACGATCATCGTCATGCCCTCGGTCGCCAGTTGCACCATCACGTCGAGGACCTCGTTGATCATCTCCGGGTCGAGGGCGGAGGTCGGTTCGTCGAAGAGCATCACCTTGGGGCGCATCGCGAGCGCCCGGGCGATGGCGACCCGCTGCTGCTGGCCCCCGGACAGCTGCGCCGGCAGCTTCTCGGCCTGGTCCGCCACGCCGACGCGCTCGAGCAGCTCGAGGGCCTCGCGCCGCGCAGTTGCCCGGTCGACGCGGCGCACCTTGATCGGACCCAGGGTGACGTTCTCCAGGACGGTCCTGTGGGCGAAGAGGTTGAAGGACTGGAACACCATCCCGACATCGGAGCGCAGACGGGCCAGCGCCCGGCCCTCGGTGGGCAGCGGGGTCCCGTCGACCAGGATGGTCCCCGAGTCGATGGTCTCCAGCCGGTTGATCGCCCGGCACAGGGTCGACTTGCCGGATCCTGAGGGCCCGATCACGACCAGGACCTCGCCCTCCGGGACGACCAGGGTGATGTCGCGAAGGACGTGCAGCGCACCGAAGTGCTTGTTCACATCCCGCAGCTCGACGAGGCTGCGCCTGGGACCGGGACCAGCCCGTGGCAGGCTCGCCGGTCCGACCGCCTCGCCCACGCCCGCCATCCCTCGAATCTAGGGTGGGTCGTGAGCTGTGCCTAGCCTCACCTGCAAGTCAGGGTTGTCAGGGCCTGCGATGACCGGTGTCGGGGCTGCCCGGCCAGCAGGTCCGGCCCCCGTCAGCCGGCCGCCGCGTCCAGGGTGACGAAGTCGTAGCCGCGGGCTCGCAGCTCGCTGATGATTCGGGGCAGGGCGTCGGCGTCGAGGGTGGAGCTGTCCTGAGGATGGGCACCCACGTGCATCAGGGCGATCAGGCCGGGTCGCAACGCCGAGGTGACGCGCCCGACCACGGACTCGACGGAGCGGCCCCCGCTGGTGCCCTGCCAGCCCAGCGTGTCCACCGTCCAGCCCATGCAGGCGTAGCCCTGGGCGTTCGCGGTGGTGATCGTCGCCGGGGTGCTCGCGCCGTAGGGGAACCGGAACCACGGGCGGGTGGTCCTCCCGCTCAGGCTGCGGATCTCATCCTCGGCCCGGGTCAGCTGTGCGACCTGCCCCGCCGCGGTCAGGGTCGTGAAGTCCGGGTGGCTGTCGCTGTGGTTGCCCACCCGATGGCCCGCAGCGGCCATCGCACGGACCTGGTCGGGGAAGCTGCGCGCGAAGGCGCCCGTGGGGAAGAAGGTGGCGGGGACACCGGACTCGGTCAGGGTCGCCAGGATGGAGCGGACGCCTGCGGCGCTGGCCCCCGCGTCGAACGTGAGGGCCACCACCTTCGCGCTGGTGGGGATGGTGGTGACGATGCGCCCGGCCAGGGAACCCGGGA
>JBDHZV010000077.1:0-12876 GCA_039812125.1 Candidatus Nanopelagicales bacterium | reverse complement strand
CCGCCGCCGCCGCCAGCACCCGCTCCCGCGCCGAGGCCGACACATTCGGCAACCCCCGCAACGCCCGCGACACCGTCGCCGTCGACACCCCCGCCCGACGCGCCACCGCCCCGATATCGACGCCCTCGCCCCGGGGCCGCCGAGGATCCGGGTGGAGCGTCGGGTCCCCAGGCATCACGGCCTCCTCACGGGCAGTCGGGAACGAATCCATGTAAGGCTTACATGGTAGCCATTGCCGCGTCCAGCGCCTCGCTGAGCGGAGGACCACCCGTTTCAGGTGCGTCGGAAGGCCCTCTCTTGAAATCGATTGCGCAGCACGCCGATCGCTAGCATGGCCCTTCGGGAGCCGGGTCGCTCCCGCAGCGCCACGACACCCGCCACGGCGGGGTCCAGAGACGGAAGGCACAGCCATGCAGCCACTGATCGGAGCGGTCGAGGCCGGCGGGACCAAGATGGTCTGCGCCGTGGGCACCGGCCCCGACGACCTGCACGACGAGGTCCGGTTCCCGACGAGCTCGCCCGATGAGTGCCTGCCCAAGGTGGTGGAGTACTTCCAGCGCTGGCAGGAGGAGCACGGCCAGCAGATCGCGGCCATCGGCTACGGCACGTTCGGCCCCTGCGATCCCAACCCGGCGTCCCCCACCTACGGGTGGGTGACCAAGACGCCCAAGCCGAACTGGACCGACACCGACGTCGTCGGGGTGCTGCGCTCCGCGTTCGACGTCCCGATCGGCTTCGACACCGACGTGAACGGCGCCGCACTGGGCGAGCACCTGTGGGGCGCGGGCCAGGACGTCGACTCCCTGGTGTACCTGACGATCGGCACCGGCATCGGCGGCGGCATCATCGTCGACGGGCGCATCGTCCACGGCCTGATCCACCCCGAGGTCGGCCACATGCGCCTGCCGCACGACTGGGCCCGCGACCCGTTCGCCGGTCGCTGCCCGTTCCACGGCGACTGCCTCGAGGGCATGGCCGCCGGCCCGGCCATCGGCGACCGCTGGCAGGTCCCGGCCTACGAGCTGACCCCCGAGCACCCGGCATGGGCGCTGGAGGCCGAGTACCTGGCGCAGGCGTGCTCCAGCCTCACGTGCATCCTCTCGCCCAAGCGGATCATCCTCGGCGGCGGCGTGATGGACCAGGCCCACCTGTTCCCGCTGGTGCGGACCCGCACCCTGGAGCTGCTCAACGGCTACGTGCAGGCGCCGGAGATCCTCGAGGCGATCGACCAGTTCATCGTCGCGCCCGGGCTGGGCAACCGGGCCGGCGTCTCAGGGTGCGTGGCGCTGGGCCAGCAGGCCCTGGCCGCCGCCTCCTGACGGGCGCTGACTCAGCCGCGACGGATGCGCCGGGCCTGCCAGCGCGGGCCGACCCGGCGCATCGACGGCTCGCGCGGCAGGCTGTGCCCCAGATCGGGCTGCTCAACCGGGTGGTGACCGTTGCCGTGGTCCCGGTCGTGGTCCTTGCCGTGGTCCCGGTCGTGGTCCTTCTCGTGGTCCCGGTCGCGCTTGGGGCGCTTGCCCCGGTCCGACGTGGCCTCGGCGGCCGGGCGGGGCTCGGGGACCGCCACGGCGTCGTGGGCGGCGGCCCGATCCCCGAGCTCGTCGGACTCCCAGTGCGTCTGCGACAGCGAGCGGACCACGGTCTCCTCGTGCTCCTCCGCGGCACTGTCGTACCCGCCGACCCCCTCGACGACGCCCTCCTTGAGCCCGTAGTGGATCCGGGCCTCCCGCACGCCCTGTGAGATGGAGTGCCACAGGTGGTCCTCGCCGATCTTGGCCACCAGTCCGGACCTGCGCAGCACGATCCGGACCGGGTACATCACCCGGACCAGGTACAGGTCGATCCCGCGCTCCCGCAGCCCGGCGAGCAGGGAGTCGAGCATGTCCACCGTGGTGGTGTCGATCTGGTTGGTGCCCTCGATGTCGAGCACCAGCGCGACGATCTGGTCGGGGCCGGCCTCGGCGACGGCGGCGTCGACCCGGGCCAGCACCGCGTCCTTCACCGACGCGGAGTTGACCCAGAACAGCGGGACGTCCACCCGGATGACCAGCACCTCGTCGACGGTGTGACGCTCCGGGTGGTTGCGGATGCTGCCCCAGGCGGCCTTCTCCCCCGGGACCCGACCCATGATCTCCACGTCGACCCGGCTGGAGCGGTACACCAGCCCGAAGACCGACAGCGCGATGGCCAGAAGCAGGCCCTGCAGCGGGCCCAGGGCCAGCACCCCGATGGCGGCGACGCAGGCCGCGATGATGTCGTTGTGGCGCAGCCGCGCGTAGCGGCGCATCGCGGGGATGTCCATCAGGCCCCACACCGCATGGATGACGATCGCCGAGAGCACCGCCTTGGGCAGCGCCGAGAGCAACGGGGCGAAGAAGGCGATCGTGAGCACCGCCAGCAGCGCCGTCGTGAGTCCGGCGACCTGGCTGCGGCCCCCAGCGCGGCTGGACGCTGCGGTCTTGGACAGGCTGCCGGCGACGCCGAAGCCACCGAACAGCCCGGAGCTCAGGTTCGCCGCCCCGAAGGCGAGCAGCTCCTGGTTGGCATCGATGCGGACCCCGCCCTGGGTGGCGAACAGCCGCGCGGCGCTGAGCCCCTCGGCCAGCCCGACGAACGCGATCGCGGCGCCGGCCAGGAGGATCGCGCCGTACTGGCTGGCCGGGATCCCGGGCAGCGACGGTGCGGGCAGTCCCTGCGGGACCTCGCCCACGACGGCGACGCCGCGCGCGGCCAGGTCCATGACGTTGGACACGACCAGCCCGCCGACGAGGGTGACCAGCGCCCAGGGGACCTTCGGCGCCAGCCTCGACCCGACGAACATCAGGGCCAGGGCGCTCACCCCGACCGCGGTCGTCGCCGGGATCGCCTCGTCCAGCCCGGTGACCAGGTCGTGGATGCGGGAGGCCACATCACCGGGGGGCACGGCGATCCCCAGGATGTTGGGCAGCTCTCCGATGATCACCAGGAT
The DNA here is from genome assembly GCA_039812125.1 of Candidatus Nanopelagicales bacterium. Taxonomy (GTDB): domain Bacteria; phylum Actinomycetota; class Actinomycetes; order S36-B12; family CAIYMF01; genus Prado023. Next base: position 9,905 of record JBDHZV010000077.1, on the reverse strand, counting down.
TGTCAGGCCCAGCACGAAGCCGGTCACGATCGGCTTGGACAGGAACTCCGCGACCCAGCCGACGTGCAGGAAGCTGGCCGTCACGAGCACCACGCCGGCCCCGAGCGCCATCGCAGAGGCGACCGCCATGGCCTCGGACTCCGACTGTGGGGCGAACGAGGCGATCAGGGTCCCCGACAGCACGGCCACCGTCGACACCGGGCCGACGATCAGGATCCGCGACGTGCCCAGCAGGGCGTACGCGATCAGCACGGTCGGCATCGAGTACAGGCCCACCTGCACGGGCAGTCCCGCGATGGTCGCGTAGCCCAGGGACTGGGGCAGGGCGAGCGCCGCGATGACACAGCCCGCGATCAGGTCCCCGCGCAGCCAGCGACGGTCGTAGCCGGGCAGCCACGTGCGGACCGGCAGCCACTCGCGCGGCTGCTCCGTGAGGACCTCCGCCTGCGCGACCTTGGACATGGGCGCCTCCTCGGCTGAGGGTACGCCCGGGTGACGGGCGCAAGCCCGACGGCGAACGGCAGGTGAACCGCCGGCAGCATCGCCGTGTCGGGTGCCCAGCACGCCACCCCCCGGCGCGCCGCCGCCGGCAGCCGGGTCAGCCGCTGGACGCAGCGCCGCCGCGGCGTGTGGGCCGCTCCCCGACCGCCCCGGGCCACAGCGGCGGAGCCTCCCGGTCCTGCCGCAGCCGGTTGCGCGCGGCGACCTGCTGGGCGGTCGTGGTGCGTTCGGAGCGGTTGCGTCCCACGAAGCTGACCGCCCAGTGCAGCAGCGTCGTGAGCCGGTTCTTGAAGCCGACCACGAACATGAGGTGCACGACCAGCCAGAGCACCCACGCGAAGAACCCCGCAGTCCGGATCCGGCCGACGTTGGCCACCGCGGAGAACCGGGTGATGGTGGCCATCGACCCCTTGTCCTTGTACTGGAACGCTCCGGGCTCCGGTCGTCCGGACAGGCGGGCCCGGATCGTGGCAGCGGCGTGGCGGCCCCCCTGGATGGCGACCTGTGCCACGCCGGGCAGGTTGTCCAGGCCCATCAGGTCACCGACGACGAAGACCTCCGGGTGGCCGGGCAGCGTCAGGTCCGACTCGACCTTGACGCGCCCGGCCCGGTCGAGCACGGCGCCGGACTGCTCGGCCAGGGTCCGTCCGAGCGGGGAGGCCGCCACACCGGCCGCCCAGACCTTGCAGGCCGCCGGGATGAAGGTGCGGGCCCCCGTGGCGTCCTCGTAGGTGACGCCGTCGGCGTCCAGGCCCACGACCTTCGCCCCCAGCAGGACCTCCACACCGACGTCCTCGAGGATCGCCTGGGCGGCCGCCGAGAGCTTGGGCCCGAACGGGCCCAGGACTGCCGGCGCGGCGTCGAGCAGCACGATCCGCGCCTTCGTCGTGTCGATGTTGCGGAAGTCCCGGCGCAGCGTGCGGTGGCACAGCTCCACGATCTGGCCGGCCATCTCGACGCCGGTGGGGCCGGCGCCGATGACGACGAACGTGAGGAACCGGTCGACCTCCTGCGGGTCGGTCGCCCGCTCCGCGAGCTCGAACGAGCCGAAGATGCGGCCGCGCAGCTCCAGGGCGTCGTCGATCGTCTTCATGCCGGGCGCGAACTCGGCGAAGTGGTCGTTGCCGAAGTACGACTGCCCGGCGCCGGCGGCCACGATCAGGGAGTCGTACGGGGTCTCCAGCGGACCGGGCGCGGCCCACGAGGTGATGGTGCGCCGCTGCAGGTCGATGTCGGTGACCTCCCCGAGGATCACCGTGGCGTTGGGCTGGCGGGCCAGCACCTCCCGGGTGGCCGGGGCGATCTCGCCGCTGGACAGGATGCCGGTCGCGACCTGGTAGAGCAGCGGCTGGAAGAGGTGCATCGTCGTCTTGGACACCAGGGTGACCTCGCAGTCGGCGCGCCTGAGCGCCTGGGTGGCGAACAGCCCCCCGAACCCCGATCCGATGACGACCACCCGATGACGGGCACCTGCCTGAGCTGCCACGGCGAGACTCCTTCTCCAAAGTGGAGGGAAGGCTACCCTCGCCCGCCGGACAGGGCGACCCCGACGGCAGGCCATCCCCGCGCCCACCCCCCGGTGGTGGGGGCTGCAGTCACTCCTGGGGGCGATGGGCCCTTCCACGCGATACCCGGCTGCGCGAGTATTCGCCCATGCGCACGCTGGCCCACTACCGCAGTGCGGTCATCGTCGCGATCCTGACGATCCTGCTGGCCGGGACGGTCACGGTGCTGCTCGACCGCTCCGAGCGGGCCGCCGTCGAGGAGGTGTCGGTCACGCAGGCCGCGGTCGTCTCGGCCAGCCTGCAGGCCGCGGCGTCTGCCGGGATGACGCTGGTCGACTCGGTCGGCGGGCTGTTCGACGCGTCCACGCAGGTCACCCCGGCGGAGTTCTCCGCGTTCGCGGCGCGCAGCATGGACCGCTCCCCCGCCTTCCGCGTCGTGCAGTACTCCGAGGTGGTGGCGCAGGCCGACCGGGCCCAGTACGAGGCTGGTCTGGCCGCGCGCGGCTACCCGTGGGGGATCCGGGTGCCCACGGTCGACGGCGGGGTCCGGCCGGCACCGCTGCGGCCGCGGTACGTGGCCGTCACGATGCAGCAGCCCGTGGCCGGCAATGTTCAGGCGTTCGGCCTGGACATCGCGTCGCGCCCCGCAGCGGCCGCGCTGATCGACCGGGTCACCAGCACCGGCGAACCGGGAATGGGAGCGTGGTCGACGCTGGTCCAGACCGGGCAGCCCGCGCTGTACATCTACGCACCGGTCTACGCCACGCGAGCCACGCCCGCCACGGCCGCCCAGCGCGAGGAGGCGCTGATGGGCATCGCGGGAACAGTGTTCCTCTACGGCGACGCCCTGGCCGCCGTCCCCACCGACCCGGCGGTGGAGTACGTGGTGATCGACCCGGCCGCCCAGGGTGGGCAGCCGACGCTGCTCTACTCCTCCTCCGGCGCACAGCCCTCCCTGGCCGAGGCCCAGGGCTGGCCCGCGGTCGACGAGGTGGTTGCCGGGGGGATGCGGTTCGTGGTGGCGGCCCGCCCGCTGCCCGGGGCGCAACCGGCCGGCGCGCCCCCCTGGCTGGCAGGCCTGCTGGTGCTCGGCGTCGGGCTGATGCTCGCCGCGTTCCTGGTGCGCACCACCGAGCAGCGCCGGCTGGTCCGGGTCACCGGCGAGCTGCAGTCGGCCAACGAGCGGCTGCAGTTCCTCAGCGACCACGACTCGCTGACCGGCCTGCTCGGTCGCGACGCCGCCCAGCGCCTGCTCGACGAGTGGATGACCACCTCGATCAGCGGCCAGGCCCCCCACGTCGCGGCGATGTTCATCGACATCGACCGGTTCGGCTCCGTCAACGCCACGTGGGGCCATCCGGTCGGCGACGCGGTGCTGCGCCAGCTGTCCGAGCGCCTGCAGTACTTCGTCGACGAGGCCACCCTGATCGCCCGGGTCGGCGGCGACGAGTTCCTGCTGCTGCGGGTGGGCCGGGACCTGGTGGACCTGCGGGTCCCCGCCACGGCCCGGGGCATCCAGCGCACCCTGGCCGAGCCGGTCCAGGTCGGCGAGTCCCGGCAGTCGTTCACCACCAGCGTCGGGGTGGCCCTGTTCCCGATCGACGCCTCCGATGCCCAGGAGCTGATCGCCAAGGCCGACGCCGCCGTGCGCAGCGCGAAGGCCCTGGGCAGCGGGCAGGTGGTCATCTACAACCGCGAGGTCGAGGCGGCCGAGGCCGAGCGGATCGGCATCGAGCGCGAGGTGTCCATGGCCCTGCGCGAGCCGGACGTCCCGTTCCACATGGTCTACCAGCCCCAGGTGCGCATGACCGACGGCGCCTGCGTCGGCCTGGAGGCGCTGATCCGCTGGCCCGCGCACCCGGCGGGTCCGGACCAGTTCATCCCGGTCGCCGAGCGCTCGGGCCTGATCGTGCCGCTGGGCCGGTACGTCGCCCAGGCCGTCGTGCGCCAGGTCCGGGCCTGGCGCACCGCCGGGCTGGACGTGCCCCTGGTCAGCTTCAACGTGTCCGCCGACCAGTTCGTCGAGGACTTCGCCACCCGGCTGATCCGGCTGCTCGAGGACGAGTCCGTGGACCCGGCGCGCATCGAGGTCGAGGTCACCGAGTACAGCGCCATGCGCTCGTCCGCCCAGGACCAGCTCGAGAAGCTGCGCCGTCACGGGGTGCGCATCGCCATCGACGACTTCGGGACCGGCTTCTCCTCGCTGGCCCGGCTCTCGCACCTGCCGGTCGATCGGCTCAAGATCGATCGCAGCTTCATCGCCGGGCTGCCCGAGGACGCGACGGCCGTCGAGGTCGTGCGCACCATCGCCGACCTGAGCCGCTCGTTCCACCTGGAGGTCGTGTGCGAGGGTGTCCAGACCGATGCCCAGGCGGTGACCCTGATGGGCTTCGGCCTGGAGATCGCCCAGGGGTTCCGGTACGCCCGCCCGATGCGGCCCACCGAGGTCCCGGACTACCTCGCGGGGGCCGGGACCCCGGTGCTGACCATCGACTGAACGCGGGCGCGCGCCTCCCCGCCTGCTGCTAGCCCTGCCGGGGGGTCGGCTGGATGAACCCGACGGCGGCGCCCTGCGGGTCCGCGCCCACGACGATGCGCCCGTACGGGGAGTCGTCCGGCCCCATCATGAGCTGCCCACCCGCCGCGGTGAGGGTCGCTGCCGTGGCGTCGGCGTCGGCCACCTGGAAGGTGGGCATCCAGTACGACGGCACCTCGGCGGGATACGACGACCCCATGGCCATGACGCCGATCTGCTCCTCACCGGCGATGATCCCCACGGTGTAGTCGAACTGCTCACCATCGCCGATCTGCTGGAACTCGTAGCCGAACACCGTGGCCAGGAACTCGCGCGACCGCGCCGCGTCGCGGGACATGCACTCGTTCCAGACCACCGTGCCGTCCTGCTGCACCGCGCCGAACCCGGTGTGCTCGACGGACTGCCAGAGGCCGACCACGGCGCCCGCGGGGTCGGCGATGACGGCCATACGGCCCATGTACGCCGGGACCCGGACGTCGATCGGGCCCATCAGGACCGTCCCCCCGGCCTCCCGAACCGCGGTCAGCGTGTCGTCGCAGGAGTCGACCGCCAGGTACACCGTCCACGCCGGGGGCTGCGGGGCGTCCGGGGGCAGGGCGCCGACGCCTGCGACGCTCACGCCGTCGACCAGGGCCATGGAGTAGAACCCGGACTCCTCCGTGCCGTCGACGTAGGTCCACCCCAGCAGGGCCCCGTAGGCCTCCCGCGCGGCGGGGACGTCGCTGGTCATGAGGTCGGCCCAGCAGGGCACGCCCTGGGGGAACTTCTCCGGGTGCTTCATCGCCACTCCTCCTGCCAGGCCTGGGCCCACCGCGGCCCGGGCTCCCCATCCAAGCGCAGGACTCCGACATCGGGAAGGGACCGACGCCGGCCGCCCCGGCGCAGGATGCCCCGACCGTCGCCGTGGGGGTCAGCCGCGACCGTCGTAGATGCGCTCCACGTCGCCCTGCGGATCGGTGGCGAAGGACCAGAACGCCTCCGCGATGCGGTCCGGGTCGAACCTGCCGCCGGGTCGGATGAAGCCGTTCACGGTGAGCATCCGCAACCGCACGCCCTCGGCGGACAGCTCCTGCGCCAGGGCCACCCCGGCCGCCCGCATCGCGGCCTTGCCCAGGGCCAGGACGCCGTACTCGCCCCGCGGCGCCAGGGCGATCCCGCCGCCGGTCCACGTCACCAGCCCGCCGGTGGCACGCAGGTCGGGCAGGGCGGCCTGGACGGCGACGACCGCAGCGAGCACGTTGACCCCGACGCTGTCGCGCAGCGTGTCGGGCGAGGCCTCCAGCAGGCCACCGGCGTGCATCGAGGCGTTGTGGTGCACCAGCGAGATCCGCCGCCACCCCCCCGCCCGGCGCACGGCCGCGGCGACGGCATCGAGGTCGCGCACGTCGAGCAGCTCGACCCGGACCTGCCGGCCCATCGCCCGGACCTGGGCCGCCACTGCGCTGGTGCTGGCCGAGGTGCGGGCCACCAGCGTGAGGTCGTACCCCGCGGCCGCGAAGGTCCGGGCCAGCGAGGCACCCAGCCCCGGCCCGACCCCGACGACGACGGCATGCGGGGCGGGGGGTGCGGCATCGGCGGTGGTCACATCGGCAGGCTACGGCGGCCGGACCCCGCCCGCACGGGCAGCACGGCACGGTCCGCCCGAGGTCCGCCCTGAGGTCCGCCCGGTGGCTGCCCGGCCCGGTGGGTCCGCCCGAGGTCCGCCCGGTGGCCGCCCGGCCCGCCGAGGAGTTCGATGGGGGGATGGAGCTGCTCACCGGAGTCCTCGTCGGGCACGACACCGACCACCGGGGACCCACGGGGTGCACCGTCGTGCTGCTGCCGGCCGGCACCGTCGGCGCAGTCGACGTTCGCGGGGCAGCACCCGGCACCCGGGAGACCGACCTGCTCGATCCGGTCAACACCGTCGCGCAGGTGGACGCCGTGGTCCTGTCCGGGGGCAGCGCGTTCGGCCTGGACAGCGCGGCCGGGGTGATGGCCTGGCTCGAGGAGCAGGGCCGGGGCGTGGCGGTCGGCCCCGTGCGGGTGCCTATCGTGCCGGCAGCGGTGATCTTCGACCTGCTGGTCGGCGACCCGACCGTCCGGCCGGACCCGCAGTCGGGACGCCGGGCCTGCGACGCGGCCGTACCCCTCGAGCACGCCGAGCGCGGCAGCGTCGGCGCCGGGGCGGGGGCGACGGTCGGCAAGCTCGCGGGGCCCGATCGCTGCATGCGCGGCGGCGTCGGCGTGGGCGTGGTGCATGCCGGCGGGGCCACCGTCGCGGCGCTGGTGGTCGTCAACGCGGTGGGTGACGTGGTCGAGCCGGCCTCCGGCCGCGTGCTGGCCGGGGCGCGGACGTCGCCGGGGGGGATCGGGTTGGCCGACGGCACCCGCTGCGTGCTGGCCGGGCACGCCGCCCAGCCCGGCGTGCCCACAGGGGCGAGCACCACCATCGGGGTCGTCCTGACCGACGCCCGGCTCGACAAGGCCCAGGCCCGTCGGCTGGCGCAGGTCGGCCACGACGGGCTGGCCCGGACCATCCACCCGGTGCACACCCCGCTGGACGGGGACACCCTGTTCGCGGCGGCGACCGGGACCTCGCTGGAGCCGCCGGACATGCTGCTGCTGTCGGTGATGGCCGCGCAGTCCGTCGCCGCCGCGGTCCTCGACGCGGTCCGGGAGGCCTCGGCGCTGCGGCTGCCGGGAGCCTGGGTGCCGGCCTGTCGCGACCTGCCCGACACCACCGCCTGATCGGTGCCGACCGGTCCGCGGATCGCGGTGGCGGGCATACGCTGGACGGGCACGCCCGACGTCGGAGGGGTAGCCATGTCGTCCACCCATGTCCGGGGAGTCGCTCCCCTGCTGCTCGTGGCCCTGCTGGCGGCAGGCTGCGCCAGCCCCGACACGCCACCGACGGCCGGCAGCTCGACGCCGGCCACCAGCAGCTCGACGCCGGCCACCGCGTCGCCGAGCGCGGGCACCGGCTCGGCCTCGGCGTCGGCCTCGCAGCCGTCCGGGTCGTCCTCGACGACGGCCTCGGCGCTGCGCATGGTCTCCGACCAGGTGCTCGCGGCGCTGGCGGAGCAGGACTACGCGGCCCTGGCGGCGCTGGCCGACCAGGGCGGGGTGCGGTTCTCTCCGTACGCCTACGTCGACACCGAGCACGACGTGGTCCTCGGGCCCAAGGCGCTGGCCATGCTGGCGCAGGACACCACGGTGCGGGAGTGGGGCAGCTACGACGGATCCGGCGAGCCCATCTCGATGGACTGGGCGGACTACCGCGACCGGTTCGTCTGGGACCGGGACTTCACGGCCGTCACCCAGGTCTCCGAGGACGCCGAGATCGGGTCGGGGAACACCCCCAGCAACATCGCCGAGGCATACCCGGGCGCGCACTTCGTGGAGTACCACGACCCCGGCGAGGACCCGCAGTACGAAGGCATGGACTGGCGCAGCCTGCGCCTGGTCATGGTCCCCGACGGCGAGGACTGGCGCCTCGTCGGCGTGGTCCACGCCGAGTGGACCACGTAGCCCGCTACGCGTCCCAGTCCCCCAGCGCCCCCTCGAGGGCGCCGAGCGCGGCGGCAACCAGCGTGTGGCGCTGGTGCTGCGGGCAGCCGCGGTCGACCCAGTGCAGGCAGGCCGCGTCCAGGAACCCCAGGTATCCCCGGATCGCGAAGTCGTGGCGGACACTGTCCCGGGGCTCGAGCAGGTCCGCCAGCGCCCGGACGGCCTGCTCGTGGGCGGTGCGCCGGACCTCCCGGGCGGCCTCGGGCTCCCGCCCGCCGCGCAGCGGCTCGGCCCATCGGGCCGGGTGGCGCGCGACCGTGTCGAGGTACGCGTGCGCGACCGCCGAGACCCTGTCGCGGGCCGGCACCCCCGGTGGCAGGGTCGCCAGCGCCGCGTCCTGATCGGCCACCAACCGCTCCACCGCCGCGGTGACCAGGGCGGCGTAGAGGTCGGCCTTGGTGGCGAAGTACCGGAACACCAGGGCCTCGGAGGCCCCGGACACCTGCGCGACCTCGGCGATGGACACCTCGTCGTAGGCGCGTGCGCCGAACAGTCCCGCGGCGGCGGCCAGGATCGCCTCGCGACGCTCGGCGGGATCCAGCCGTTGCCGGGGGCGCCGGTCCATGCGAGCCATGTTGCCGATCCTACTACTACTGATCTATCCTCACTAGTGCTAGTGAGCCCGAGTCAGTAGTACGCCGGCGGCCGACGACAGGAGTCCCGATGAGCTGGACCGAGCACGCGATCTGGTGGCACGTGTACCCCCTGGGCTTCGTGGGGGCACCGATCCGCCAGGCCGACACCGAGCGGGCACCGCACCGGCTGCGCCGCCTGGTCCCCTGGCTGGACCACGCCGTGCAGCTGGGGACGAACGCCCTGATGCTCGGTCCGGTGTTCTCCTCGTCCAGCCACGGCTACGACACCCTCGACCACTTCCGGATCGACCCGCGGCTGGGCGACGACGCGGACTTCGACGCGCTCGTGGCCGCAGCCCGGGACCGGGGGATGCGCATCGGCCTGGACGGCGTGTTCAACCACGTCTCGCGGCAGCACCCCTTCGTCGCCGACGCCCTCGCCCACGGGCCGGGCAGCCGCTACGCGGGCTGGTTCCCCATCGACTGGGCCGCCCCCGGCGGGCCGCAGCCCCGGGTGTTCGAGGGGCACGGGTCGCTGGTCGAGCTCGACCACGCCAACCCCGAGGTGCAGCGCTACGTCGGCGACGTGCTGCGCCACTGGTCCGACCGAGGCGTCGACGCGTGGCGCCTCGACGCGGCCTACCGGGTCGACCCGGCGTTCTGGGCGCGGGTGCTGCCCGGCGTCCGCGAGGGCCGCGCCGAGCAGTGGTACCTCGCCGAGGTGATCCACGGTGACTACGCCGGCACCGTCGCCGCCTCCGGGGTCGACACCGTCACCCAGTACGAGCTGTGGAAGGCGATCTGGTCGTCGCTGGCGGACCGGAACCTGTTCGAGCTGGACTGGGCGCTGCGCCGTCACAACGACTTCCTGGCCCGCTTCGTCCCCGCGACGTTCGTCGGCAACCATGACGTCACCCGCATCGCCACCCGGATCGGCCCCGACCTGGCCGCGCTGGCCCTGACGGTCCTGCTCACCGTGGGCGGCACCCCCACCATCTACGCCGGCGACGAGCTGGGGATGACCGGGACCAAGCAGGACCGCGAGGGCGGTGACGACGCCGTGCGCCCGACGTTCCCGCTCGATCCCGGGCTCGGGGACGGCGAGGCGGTGTTCCGCCGTCACCAGGAGCTCATCGGGCTGCGCCGCCGGAACCCCTGGCTGCGCACCGCCACGACCCACCCGCTGGAGCTGACCACCACCCGGTACCGGTACCGGACGACCGGCGCGACCGGCGCCCA
>JBDHZV010000076.1:0-12959 GCA_039812125.1 Candidatus Nanopelagicales bacterium | reverse complement strand
CGAGATCCTCAAGGGAGAGATCCTCGACCTCAAGGCCAAGACCGGCAACTAGCACCACCCACCACACCGAGGGCGGGCACCCACCACGGGCGCCCGCCCTCGGCACACCCACCACCACCCGGCGTCAGGCCCAGATGGAGCCCCACAACCACGACAGGCCGTTTGCCGATGGCGGGCAGCGGGTATCGAATCATCTTGGGCGGCGCTCGGCCGCCCCGGATGGACGGGCCGCTGGCCCGAGGAGGAGTCCCTCATGCCCAGGATCCGCACCGCCGACCCGAGTGAGGTCCGTACTGGAGCGTTCTGGAGCAAGGTGCGCGTCACTGCAGGTCGGGTCCCATTCGTGGTGGACGCGGTGGCCGCCTACTTCGCCATGCGGGATCCGCACACCCCGTGGCGGCACAAGGCCATCCTCGCGGGGGCGCTGGCCTACTTCGTGCTTCCCATCGATGCGATCCCGGACTTCATCCTGCCCATGGGGTACGCAGACGACGCCGCCGCGCTGACCGCCGCCCTCGCTGCGGCCCAGATGTCGATCCGGGACGTCCATCGGCTCCGGGCCCGTCGGGCGCTCGGGCTGGTTGTCCCGGGCGATGTCCACGCGGATGCGCCCAGCGCGGGCGACTCGGGGCTGAGGCCCGCGGCAGGCCGGTGAGCCGCAGGCGCAGCCTGGCGCGGACCGGCGTCTGACATGCTGGCGCCATGTCGGTGAACCGGGTCATGGGGCTGGAGACCGAGTTCGGCATCAGCCATCCCGGGCATCCCCACGCCAATCCGATCCGGATGTCGGGCATGGTCGTCAGCGCGCATGCCGTGGCCAGCGCGGGGGGAGCGCCGCTGGCACAGCGCTGGGACTACGACGAGGAGTCCCCGCTGCGCGACGCGCGAGGATTCGACATGACGCGGGCCGAGGTGGACCCCAGCCTGCTCACCGACGACTCCGTCACGGCCAACGTGGTGCTCACCAACGGTGCCCGGCTCTACGTGGACCACGCCCACCCGGAGTTCTCCACGCCGGAGGTGACCAACCCGTGGGACGCGGTGCTCTGGGACCGGGCCGGCAGCGTGATCGCGCAGCGGGCCGCGCGGGTCGCGGAGGGCCTGCCCGGTGGGCACGAGATCGTGCTCTACAAGAACAACACCGACGGCAAGGGGTCGTCATACGGCACCCACGAGAACTACCTGATGGACCGGGCCGTCCCGTTCCGGTCGATCGTGACGGCCCTGACGCCGTTCCTGGTCACCCGGCAGGTGTTCACCGGCGCAGGTCGGGTCGGGCTGGGCCAGGACAGTCGGGCCGAGGGGTTCCAGCTGAGCTCCCGGGCCGACTTCTTCGAAGCCGAGGTCGGGCTGGAGACCACACTCAAGCGGCCGATCATCAACACCCGCGACGAGCCCCACGCTGACCCGGCGCGGTGGCGACGCCTGCACGTGATCACCGGCGACGCCTCGATGTCGGAGACCGCAGGGGTGCTCAAGACGGGCACGATGTCGTTGGTCCTCGCGCTGATCGAGGCAGGGATGACCGACACCGGCGTCACGTTGACCGACCCGGTGGCCGCCATGCACGCGGTGTCCCACGATGTGGGGCTGCAGCGTCGGCTGCCCTGTGCCGGCCGAGCGCCGATGACCGCCGTGCAGATCCAGCGCGTCTACCTCGAGGCGGTGCGGGCCCACATGGCGGGCCGCCCCACCGACCCGGGGACCAGCCGGGTGGTGGAGCTCTGGGAGGAGGTCCTGACCGAGCTCGAGCAGGACCCGATGCTGCTGTCCGACCGCCTGGACTGGGTGGCGAAGCTCGCGCTGCTGGAGGGGTACCGACGCCGCGACGGCCTGTCGTGGTCTGCGCCGCGGCTGGCCGCGATCGACCTGCAGTACGCCGACCTGCGCCCCGAACGTGGACTCGCCCTGCGCCTGGAGCAGCGGGGGATGCTGCGTCGTCTCACCACGGACGCCGACGTGGAGCGTGCGGTGCGCACGCCGCCCGAGGACACCCGCGCCTGGTTCCGGGGGGAGTGCGTGCGGAGGTTCGGCGCCAGCATTGCTGCCGCGTCGTGGGACTCGGTGATCCTGGACGTGCCGGGCCGGGGTGCGCTCGTCCGGGTTCCCACCCCCGACCCACGGCGCGGCACCCGTGAGCACGTCGGCCGCCTCCTGGACTCGGTGACCTCGGTCTCGCAGCTGGTTGCCGCGTTGACAGCCGGGTAGCCGGGGCCCCAGTGCCGAGCCGGCGTGACCGGTGGCGTCGTCCACAGCCACGTGGGGCGCGGGTGAACGAGGGGGCGATCGGCACTAGTGTGCCTACCAGCACCCGACAGGGAGGTCCACGTGAGCACCCGCGAATCCAGCGAGCACCACCGCCACCGGCCCGAGGACGAGTCCGCCGGCGCCGAGGCCCCGGACACGACCTCTGCGACCGCCCGCAAGGAGGCGCTCGATTCCGAGGTCGACGCGCTGCTCGACGAGATCGACGACGTCCTGGAGGAGAACGCCGAGGAGTTCGTCCGAGGGTTCGTGCAGAAGGGCGGCCAGTAGGTGGCTCCCAGCACCCTGCCCCCGCCGTTCCAGCACGTGGGGGAGTCGTCGTTCGCGCAGTTCCTCGCCGCCTATCGGCCTGACCTGCTGGCCGCTGCGGTCCAGCGCGGCGGCGAGCGGTCGGTCGAGGTCCCGCACGGCACGACCATCGTCGCGGTCACGTGCGCCGGGGGAGTGGTGATGGCCGGCGACCGCCGCGCCACCATGGGCAACCTCATCGCGCAGCGCTCCATCGAGAAGGTCATGCCGGCCGACGACCACTCGTGCGTGGGCATCGCCGGGTCGGCCGGGATCGCGGTGGAGCTGGTGCGACTGTTCCAGGTGGAGCTCGAGCACTACGAGAAGATCGAGGGCTCGGCGCTGTCCCTGGACGGCAAGGCCAACCGGCTCTCAGCCATGCTGCGGGCGAACCTGGGGCTGGCCATGCAGGGGCTGGCCGTCGTGCCGGTGCTGGCCGGGTTCGACCTGGCGCACGGCATCGGCCGGATCTTCTCCTACGACGTGACCGGCGGGCGCTACGAGGAGCACACCCACCACAGCGTCGGCTCCGGGTCACTGTTCGCCCGGGGCGCGCTGAAGAAGCTCTACTCACCCGGCATGGAGGTCGCCCGGGCCGTCGACGTCTGTGTGGAGGCCCTCTACGACGCAGCCGACGACGACTCGGCCACAGGGGGCCCCGATCTGGCCCGGCGGATCTTCCCCACGGTCGCGATCGTCGATGCGCAGGGGTTCCGCAGGCTCGCCGAGGAGCAGGTGGCCCGCATCGCCGAGTCGGTCGTCGGCCGGCGCATGGTCCGTCCCGATGGTCCGCTGGCCGAGCTGGGGGAGGCTCCGCGATGAGCATGCCGTTCTACGTCTCCCCGGAGCAGGTCATCAAGGACAAGGCGGACTACGCCCGCAAGGGGATCGCGCGGGGTCGCAGCGTGGTGGTCCTCCAGGTCGAGGAGGGGATCCTCTTCGTCGCGGAGAACCCGTCCCGCGCGCTGCACAAGATCAGCGAGATCTACGACCGGATCGGGTTCGCCGCGGTCGGCAAGTACAACGAGTTCGAGAACCTGCGGGTCGCTGGGGTCCGCCTGGCGGACATGCGCGGGTACGCCTACGACCGCCGCGACGTCACCGGTCGCAGCCTGGCCAACGCCTACGCCCAGACGCTGGGGACGATCTTCACCGAGGCACCCAAGCCCTACGAGGTCGAACTGGTGGTCGCGGAGGTCGGCGCGTCCGCGGCCGAGGACCAGATCTATCGGCTGACCTTCGACGGGTCGGTGGCCGACGAGCACGGGTTCGTCGCGATGGGCGGATCGTCCGAGGCGATCTCGGCCCACCTGTCGTCGAACTGGCACGAGGGCCTGGGGCTGGCCGCCGGGCTGAGCCTGGCGATGGCCGCGCTGGCGCGCTCGGCACCCCCGGGCACGCCGGGCGCGAACGGCCCCCGAGCCATCCCCGTTGCCCATCTCGAAGTCGCCCTGCTGCAGCGGGACCGCCCACGCCGGGCGTTCCGTCGGCTGCCCGCCGACCAGCTGCACGAGCTGGCCGATGCGTGATCCGCTGGCGCGGCGGATCTACGGACTCGAGACCGAGTACGGCGTCACCTGCACGTTCCGGGGCCAGCGGCGGCTGAGCCCGGACGAGGTGGCCCGCTACCTGTTCCGGCGGGTCGTGGCGTGGGGCCGCAGCTCCAACGTGTTCCTGCGCAACGGTGCCCGCCTCTACCTGGACGTGGGCAGCCACCCGGAGTACGCCACGGGCGAGTGCGACGACCTGCGAGACCTGGTGATCCACGATCGGGCCGGCGAACGCATCCTCGAGGCCCTGGTGGTCGATGCCCAGGCTCGGCTGGCCGAGGAGGGCATCGACGGTGAGATCTACCTGTTCAAGAACAACACCGACTCGGCTGGCAACTCCTACGGATGCCACGAGAACTACCTCGTCGGCCGGGCCGGCGAGTTCTCCCGGGTCTCCGAGGCCCTCATCCCGTTCCTCGTGACCCGCCAGCTGGTCGCTGGGGCGGGCAAGGTGCTGCAGACGCCGCGGGGATCCACCTACGTGCTCAGCCAACGTGCCGAACACATCTGGGAGGGGGTCTCCAGCGCCACCACCCGGTCGCGTCCCATCATCAACACCCGCGACGAGCCGCATGCCGACGCCGAGCGGTACCGCCGGCTGCACGTGATCGTCGGGGACTCCACGATGTGCCAGGCCACGACCCTGCTGAAGGTGGGCAGTGCCGACCTGGTGCTGCGCATGCTCGAGTCGGGCGCCGTGATGCGCGACCACACCCTGGACAACCCGATCCGCGCGATCCGGGAGATCAGTCACGACCTGACCGGGTCCCGCACGGTGCGGCTGGCCAACGGCCGGGAGCTGTCGGCCTGGCAGATCCAGTCCGACTACTACGAGCGGTGCCAGCGGTTCGCCGACACGTCGGGCCTGGCCGAGGTCGAGCCGTACCGGAGGGTGCTGGACCTGTGGCGGCGCACCCTGGATGCCGTGGCCGGTGACCGGCTCGAGGACGTCGGCACCGAGATCGACTGGGTGATCAAGCACCAACTGCTGCGTCGGTACATGACGCGCCACGACCTGCACTGGGGCTCACCCCGCATCGCGCAACTGGACCTTGCCTACCATGACATCTCGCGCACCCGCGGGCTGTTCAACCGCATGGAGCAGCGTGGGTTGGTGGCGCGCGTCGGGGGCGACATCGACGTGTTCGCTGCCAAGAGCACCCCGCCGCAGACCACCCGCGCCCGGCTGCGGGGGGAGTTCATCCGGGCCGCCCAGGCCAAGCACCGCGACTTCACGGTCGACTGGGTGCACCTCAAGCTCAACGACCAGGCCCAGCGCACGGTGCTGTGCAAGGACCCCTTCCGGGCCCAGGACGACCGGGTCGACCGGCTCATCGAGAGCATGTAGCACCGCGGCGCACCCGCCCGGTGGGCTCGGCGAGGCCTGCGCCGGGGGTGCGCCGGCGCCGACTAGAGTTCTGCCGGTGAACCGCCGCCACCTGCAGCCTGCCGCACTTCTCATCGTGACCGCCCTGGCCGTCGGCGGTTGTGCCGGTGCCGGCGCCACCGAGACGGCCGGTCCGGAGCAGGCGAGCTCGGCAGCCCCCTCGTCGGCGTCGGCATCCGACGGCGCGGCGCTAGGGTCGGGGGCGTCGGGGCCCGCGTCGGCAAGTGCGTCTCCCACCACCTCGGGAGCAGGCGTCGACTCCACTGCCGGGTACCCCGGCATCGAGGTGACGGGGGAGGCCGGGTCGCAGCCCGAGATCGTGCTGGCCCCGGGCTTCGCCCCCGCCACCGAGCTCGGCGTCGTCGACCTCGTCGAGGGAACCGGCGACCCCGTCGGGCCCGACAGCAGCGTGACTGTCCAGTACGTGGGGATGGGCCAGCAGTCCCGTGCCGTGTTCGACTCCTCGTGGGAGGCGGGCCAGCCAGCCACCTTCGCCCTTGACCAGGTCATCCCCGGGTGGAGCGAGGGCCTGGTCGGCATGCGCAACGGCGGCCGTCGGCTGCTGGTCATCCCCGGCAGCCTCGCCTACGGCCCCACCGGCTACCCGCCGGTCATCGCTGCCGACGAGACGCTGGTGTTCGTCGTCGACCTCATCGACCAGACCCCCTGAGCCACCCCCTGGCCCATTCGCCTGACCCGACCGACCCCGCCCCAGACCCGGAGGAACCATGGACCTGACCAAGCCCGAGATCGACATGCCGGAGGGCCCCGCCCCCACTGCCCTGGTGATCCGTGACCTCGTCGAGGGCACTGGCGCCACCGCAGTCGCGGGTGCCCGCGTGACCGTCCACTACGTCGGCGTGGACTTCGCGTCCGGCGAGCAGTTCGACGCCTCCTGGGACCGTGGCGAGCCGATCGAGTTCCCCCTCGCCGGCCTGATCCAGGGGTGGCAGGACGGGATCCCCGGCATGAAGGTCGGCGGTCGCCGCGAGCTGGTCATCCCGCCGCGCTTCGCCTACGGGGAGAACGGTCGTCATCGCCTGGCCGGGCGCACCCTCATCTTCGTGATCGACCTGCTGTCCGTGCGCTGATGGACGGGTCGGGGTACCAGCCGTACTCCAAGGCCGAGCGGCTCCTCAACCTGCTCATGGCCCTGCGGTCCACCCGGACCGGGCTGGACCGCGACCAGATCCGCGCCCAGGTCCGCGGCTACCGCCCCGAGGCCTCAGGGGAGGCGTTCGAGCGGATGTTCGAGCGGGACAAGGACGAGCTGCGCTCGATGGGCATCCCCATCACCACGGTGCTCGACGCCACCGGAAACGTGACCGGGTACCGCATCGAAGGATCGTGGGAACTGCCGCCCCTGGCGCTGGACCCCGCCGAGCTGGCAATCCTGTCCGTGGCGGCTCGGGCCTGGCAGAGCACGGACCTGGCACCTGCCGCCCTGCACGCACTGCGCAAGGTCGAGACGTCCCTCGGGGTGCAGGCGCCCCCCGCGTCGCAGCCGGTCGCCGGGATGTCGTCGGACTCCCCGGGACTTCGCACCTTGCTGCAGGCGTGCTCGACGCGCACCGCGGTCCGGTTCGGCTACCGCAAGGACGCCGCTCGGCCGCGGGAGGTCCGCCACGTGCAGCCGTGGGGCCTGGTCTGGTGGCGGGCGCACTGGTACCTCGTCGGCCACGACCTCGATCGATCCGGCCAGCGGGTCTTCCGCGCCAGCAGGATCGAGGGGGAAGTCCACCAGCAGGGGCCGTCGGGCAGCTACGAGGTGCCCGACGGGTTCGACCCCCGCGATGCGGTGGGCCGGTTCACCCGTGACGACGAGGTGCGCCTGCAGGTCGCCCTGGCCCCCGGGCGAGGGGCCGCCCTGCGTCGAGGAGGTCAGGATCTCGGCCCGCGCAACGGGTGGGACGTGGTCGAGCTGGTCGTGCCCGATGTCGCCTCCGGGGTGGCGCGCGTGCTCGGCTCAGGCTCCGGCGGCCGGGTGACCGGTCCTGCGGTCGCGGTGGCCGAGGCCGGGCGCCAGCTCGACGCGATCCTGTCCGCCGCGGCCAGCGCCCCCGCCCGCGCGGGCCGCGCCTCGACCCCCGACCGGCCCGGCGCCGCCCTGGCCCAGTTCTCCCGGCTGCTGGCCCTGGTCCCGTGGCTGGCCGCCAACAGCGGGGTGTCCCTGGAGGCGGCCGCGGCCCACTTCGGGATCTCGGTGGCCCAGCTGGTGGCCGACCTCAGCTCGGTGATCACCTCCGGTCCGGACGACTGGACCCTGTTCGACATCCAGTACTGGGAGAACGGCGGGGTGATCGACGTGATCGATGCCCTGCACCTGGCGCGCCCGCTGGCCCTCACCCCGGACGAGGCCCTGTCGCTGCTGATCGCGCTGCAGGCCCTGGCGGCGCTCCCCGGTCCCCAGGACCGGGCTGCCCTGGGCCGGGTCGTGGCGAAGCTGCGGGACCTGATGGGGTCGGGTGCGCCGGACCCGGAGGCCCTGGCCGTCCGGGTGGACCTTCCCGACGAGGTGGTCCAGCCGGTGGACCAGGCGCTCGCGCAGGGCCGTGCGCTGGAGCTGGTGTATCTCGGCGCGGTGCGCGACGAGGTCACCCGCCGGACCGTCGACCCGGTGGGGATCGTCGTCGTGGACGGCTACGGCTACCTGCGGGCCCACTGCCGTTCGGCCGCGGCGATGCGCCTGTTCCGGGTCGATCGCGTGCTCGCGGCGACCGTCAGCAGCCTGCCCGCCGAGACCATCCCCGACGGTGCCGCCGAGGCCGTGGAGCCGATGGCGGTCAGCCTGGCCGGGACCGGGCGGCAGGTCGTCATCGACGTGTCCCCGGACGGTCGGTGGATCCTCGATCGTCACCCGGTCACCCGGACGTGGCCCCTGGCGCAGGGCTGGGTCCGTGCCGAGCTGCCGGTGGGGGAGTACGCCTGGGCCCGCGACCTGGTGCTCGGGTCGGGGGGCGTGGCCGTGCTCCGCGAGCCCGATTGGCTCGCCGAGGACGTGGTGCGACTCGCCCGGGAATTGCATCCGGCCGACGGAGATGTATGGTGAGGCAGTTGAGCCGCGTGTAACGAGGCCGTCACTCAAGGTGATGCTAAGGAAGTCTCTCGTCCCGCTCAAGTGAACGTCGTGGTGGACCGATGCGAAGGGTGAAGGAGAGATGGCGCACCTGAAGGGCTGGAGGAGATCCACCATGACGACCATCAAGGCCACCTGCCCCACCTGCGGCCACGTGGACCTCACCCCCGCGGACGTCTGTGTCACCACTGCTCCCGATCTCGGGTGGAGCACCTACACCTTCCACTGCCCGCAGTGCCACGAGGCGATCACGAAGCCCGCGGACGAGGATGTCGTGCACCTGCTGTCCGGTGCCGGGGTTCGCGTCGAGCGGGTGCGCGTACCGCAGGAGTACTTCGAGGCTCGTGCCCTGGCCGAGACCAGCGCCGAGCTGACCCAGGACGACCTGCTCGACTTCGCGCTCTGGCTGGACCACGCCGACGACATCGTCGGGGCGTTCGCGCGCACGCACTGACCCGGACGCAGCCGCGCCACACGGGCGTTCCGATTGGGGGATGCCGCGGTTCGGACGTACGCTCGTCCCACCCGGGCGACCGCCGGGCCCGACATCTGAAGGGTCTAGATCGATGGGCAACCTCAAGGGCTACGAGCTGCTGATCATCGCACTGCTGCTCGTCCTGCTGTTCGGCTCCAAGCGCCTGCCGGACGCCGCCCGCAGCATCGGCCGGTCCCTGCGCATCTTCAAGTCCGAGACCAAGGGCCTGGTCGACGGCGAGGCTCCCGCTCCGCCCGCCCCCGGCGCTGGACCGGGCACCGCCGTCCCCGGCACCGCCTCCCCAGCCGACCCGTCGACCACGACGCAGACGCCGCCCACTCCCCAGGCGTGAGTGCGGGGTCCACGGTGGGCCGGCCCGCGCGCGGCCGGCGCGACAACCCGGAGGCGGCGATGCCGCTGGCGGCGCACCTCGGCGAGTTGCGCTCCCGGCTGGTGAAATCGCTGCTGGCCGTCGCCGTGGGCACCGTCGTGGGTTGGGTCTTCTACGACCAGATCTTCGCGGTCATCCGCGCCCCCTTCGACACGGTGGTGGCCGAGGCCGCAGCCCAGGGCCATGACATGACCCTTGCCTTCACCGGCGTGGCCGATCCCTTCGTCATGCAGATGAAGGTGGCGGGCGTGACCGGCATCCTGCTGGCCACCCCGGTGTGGCTCTACCAGCTGTGGCGGTTCGTGACCCCTGGGCTGCACCGCAACGAGCGGCGCTGGGCGCTGGGATTCGCTGTCGTGGCGACCCCGCTGTTCCTGGCCGGTGCCGGCCTGGCCTACGTCTTCCTGCCTCGCGGCCTGGCGATCCTGCTGGGCTTCACCCCGGACAACATCGAGAACATCATCTCGGTGGACCGCTACCTGTCGTTCTTCCTGCGGATGCTGCTGGTCTTCGGCATCGGGTTCCTGATCCCGCTGCTGGTCGTGGCGCTGAACCTGGCCGGGGTGCTCTCGGCGCGGCAGCTGCGCTCCTGGTGGCGAGGCATCGTGATGGGTGTCGTCGTCTTCGCCGCGATCGCGACGCCCACCGGGGACCCGTTCAACCTCATGCTGCTCGCCCTGCCGCTGCTGGTGCTGATGCTGCTGGCGTGGGCGGCGTGCTGGGCCAACGATCGCCGGCGGGCGCGGCGCGCCCTGGCCGAACCGGTCTGGGCCGACGACGAGACCTCCCCGCTGGGCGAGCCCGTGGCGCCCCGCGACGACCAGGGCGCCTGAACGCATGCCACGACGCCTCGGGGTCCTGCTGAACCCCACATCCGGACGCGGCCGGGTCGCCCGGCACTGCGACGACGTGCTGCGAGGCCTCGCCCGCCGGGGCGACCGGGTCGTCGTCATCGAGGAACCCACCGCGGCTGCGGCCCGGGCGGCCCTGGCCACCGCGCTCGCCGACGGCCTGGACGCCGTGGTCGCCGTCGGCGGCGACGGCACGGTGCACATGGCGCTGCAGGCCGTCGCCGGGACCGATGTCGCCCTGGGGATCGTGCCGATGGGCAGCGGCAACGACGCCGCCCGCAGCCTGGGCATCCCGCAGCACCCCGCCCGGGCACTGGGAACGGTCCTCGACGGCGTCGCCGTGGCAGTGGACACCGGGACGGTGACGGCACCGGACGCGACGCTGACCCACTTCCTGTGCATCCTCACGACCGGGTTCGACTCGCTGGTCAACGACCGGGCGAACCGGATGACCTGGCCGCCGGGCCAGTCCCGTTACGTGGTGGCCATGCTCGCCGAGCTGCGCACGTTCCGGCCCCGGGCGTACCGGATGGTCGTCGACGGTGAGCAGCGTGACGAGCCAGCCATGATCGTGTCCCTGGGCAACGGCCCCGCGTACGGCGGGGGGATGCGGCTGTGCCCCACGGCCGACCTGCACGACGGGCTGCTGTCGATGGTCTGGATGAGTCCACTGTCGCGCCCCGCGCTGCTGCGCGCCTTCCCCCGGGTGTACGCCGGGACCCACCTGGCCCACCCGGCCATCCACGAGCGGTCCGTCCGCGAGGTCGTCCTCGACGCGCCCGGGCTGGTGGCCTACGCCGACGGCGAGCGCATCGGCCCGCTGCCGGTCACGGTGCGCGCCGCCCCGGGCGCCGTGCGCGTGCTGGTGCCGGCGGACCGGTAGCGTCGGACCCATGGACGATGGGGCCACGCTCGCCCGCTTCCGCGCGCTCTACCCATTCGGGCTCGACCCCTTCCAGGAGCAGGCTTGCAGCAGCCTGGTCGCCGGGCGCGGGGTGCTCGTCGCCGCCCCCACCGGGTCGGGCAAGACGGTGGTGGGGGAGTTCGCCGTCCACCTGGCCCGCGAGCACGCGACGAAGTGCTTCTACACGACCCCCATCAAGGCGCTGTCCAACCAGAAGTACCACGACCTCGTGGCCCGCTACGGTGAGGCGGCTGTCGGCCTGCTGACCGGGGACAACGCGGTCAACGGCGACGCCCCGGTTGTGGTGATGACCACCGAGGTGCTGCGCAACATGCTCTACGCCGGCTCCCACACGCTGACCGGCCTGGAGTTCGTGGTCATGGACGAGGTGCACTACCTCGCCGACCGGGAGCGCGGCGCGGTGTGGGAGGAGGTCATCATCACCCTCCCCGAGCACGTCAGCGTCATCGCGCTGTCGGCGACCGTGAGCAACGCCGAGGAGTTCGGCGCCTGGCTGGCCGAGGTCCGCGGCGACACCGACATCGTCGTCGAGGAGCACCGGCCGGTGCCGTTGTGGCAGCACGTCCTGGCCGACGGCACGCTGCACGACCTGTTCGTGGATGAGGGCAGCCGCCAGGTCAACCCCGAGCTGGCCCGCCTGGCCCGCACCGACCAGCACGTCGACCGGGCCCGGCGGGGAGCCTCGGGAAGCCCACCCCGACCCGGCCGCGGCGGGCGA
This sequence comes from Candidatus Nanopelagicales bacterium, assembly GCA_039812125.1. Taxonomy (GTDB): domain Bacteria; phylum Actinomycetota; class Actinomycetes; order S36-B12; family CAIYMF01; genus Prado023. The sequence continues at coordinate 1,033 of JBDHZV010000076.1, read as the reverse complement.
CGGCCCAGGCCCGTGCCGGGCACCCAGCGACCCGACGTGGTGCGCGCGCTGCGCCGCGCGGACCTGCTGCCGTGCATCTGCTTCGTGTTCAGCCGGGCCGGATGCGAGGCAGCCGTCGAGCAGTGCCTGCGCGCGGGGCTGCAGCTCACGACTCCGGCACAGCGCCTCGAGATCCGCGAGCGGGTCCTGGCCCGGGTCGCCGACATCCCACCGGCCGACCTGGCCGTCCTCGGGTTCGACGGCTGGATCGACGCCCTCGAGCGCGGGATCGCCGCCCACCACGCCGGGCTGATCCCGACGTTCAAGGAGGCGGTCGAGGAGCTGTTCCAGAACGGGCTGGTCAAGGTGGTGTACGCCACCGAGACGCTCGCCCTGGGCATCAACATGCCGGCCCGCGCTGTGGTCCTCGAGCGCCTGGTCAAGTGGAACGGCGAGACGCACGCGGCCATCACGGCCGGGGAGTACACCCAGCTGACCGGGCGAGCCGGCCGGCGTGGCATCGACGTCGAGGGCCATGCCGTGGTGGTCTGGCACCAGGGCCTGGACCCGGCCGCGCTGGCCGGCCTGGCCGCCACCCGGACCTATCCGCTGCTGTCGAGCTTCCGGCCGTCCTACAACATGTCGGTGAACCTCGTGGGGCAGCTCGGCCGACCCGCTGCGCGGGAGGTGCTGGAGACCTCGTTCGCCCAGTTCCAGGCCGACCGGGGGCTGGTCGGACTGGCGCGGCAGGTGCAGCGCAACGACGACGCGATCGAGGGCTATCGCGCGGCGATGACCTGCCACCTGGGCGACTTCGAGCAGTACGCCGAGATCCGCCACCGGATCAGCCAGCGGGAGCGGCGACTTGCCAAGGACGGCGCGGCGGCCCGTCGCGCCGAGGCCGCCGAAGCCCTGGCCGACCTCGTCCCGGGCGATGTGATCGTGGTCGCAACGGGCCGCCGCCATGGCCCCGCCGTCGTCCTGGACCCCGGGCTGTCGCTCGGGGAGGACCCGCGGCCCTTCGTGCTGACCCTGGACCGGCAGGTGCGCCGGC
>JBDHZV010000075.1:0-12974 GCA_039812125.1 Candidatus Nanopelagicales bacterium | reverse complement strand
TTACAAGACAGGTGCGCTGCCAATTGCGCCACGCCGGCCACGAGGACAGCAGACGCCGCGCAGGGCGCACGACCGCTGGCCTCACGGAGCAGGATACGCAGCGGCACGGCGGCGCCGGCGTCCGAGTGGACCAGCCGCCCTCAGTCCGCGCCCGACCTGCCCGCGCCTCCGGACCCGGTCGGCTGGCCCAGCCCCTCCCCAGCGGACGGCCCGGATCGTCCCAGCGCCTCGAGGACGAGGTGCAGCTCCCCGGATCCCTCGAGGACGGCGAACTCCGCAGGACCCTGTGGGGTGGTGACGGCCAGGGTGGTGCGGCCGATGCGATGGTGGCGCACGTGCGGCTCGCGCAGGTCGTCCCACGCCCACTGCAGCGTCTCGGGCACCCCCACGCCGGCAGGCACGACGGCCGGTTCCCAGCGCACCGCCTCGGCATCGACGTGCAGCCGACCTGTGACCGGGGACCGAACCCCCACGAGCGGTGGCAGGTAGCTCTCCACGGTCCCCACCCACGTCGTCGGCAGCGGTCCCCCACCCTGCGCTGTGTCCACGTCGGTCACCTTATGCCGGGGGTGACGCCGCCGACAGGCCCCGCCGCGAATCCGTCCCTCCCCCGTCCGGATCCCCGGATCTCCGGGGCGCCGCAGGTCCGGGTCGACCGGGTTCGTAGACTCCGCGCGGCGCCGCGATGGGCGGCTCGCGATCTGAGGACCTGATGACCGGATCCTTCAACCCAGCAGACACCGTCTGGGTCCTGGTCAGCGCCGGCCTGGTGCTGCTCATGACCCCGGGTCTCGCCCTCTTCTACGGGGGCATGGTGCGCGCCAAGAGCGTGCTCAACATGATCATGATGAGCTTCTTCACGATGGGGATCGTCACCCTGCTGTGGGTGCTCTACGGATACTCCATGGCCTTCGGGACCGACGTCGGCCTGGGCCTGCTCGGCGGGTTCTCGGACCTCGGGCTGCGCAGCGCGATCACGTCCTTCGTGGGCGCCCCCGGGCACGAGATCCCGGAGCTGGCTTTCGTGATGTTCCAGCTGACCTTCGCCATCATCACCGCTGCCCTGCTGTCCGGGGCGATCGCCGACCGCACCCGGTTCCGGGCGTGGGGCGTGTTCGTGGCCATCTGGGCAACGCTGGTGTACTTCCCGATCGCGCACTGGGCGTTCGCCGGTGACGGCTGGATGATCGGCCGACTGCATGCCCTCGACTTCGCGGGGGGCACCGCGGTCGAGATCACGTCCGGCGCGTCCTCACTGGCCCTCGCCCTGGTGCTGGGACCGCGCCTGGGGTGGAAGCGCGACCCGATGCGCCCGCACAACCTTCCCCTGGTGCTGCTCGGCGCCGGGCTGCTGTGGTTCGGCTGGTTCGGGTTCAACGCCGGCTCGGCGCTGACGGCGACCCCGTTGGCGGCCACCGCCATGATGAACACCCAGATCGCCACGGCCATGGGGGCCCTGGCCTGGGTCGCGACCGAGCGGGTGCGCGACGGCCACGCGACCACCCTCGGAATCGCGTCCGGCGCGGTCGCGGGCGCCGTGGCCATCACGCCGGCGTGCGGGTTCGTCACCCCGCTGGGAGCGCTGCTCGTCGGGCTCGTCGCCGGGTTCGTCTGCTCGATGGCCGTCGGGCTGAAGTACCGCTACGGCTACGACGACTCGCTCGACGTCGTCGGCGTGCACATGGTCGGCGGCCTGGTCGGCATGATCCTGATCGGGATCCTGGCAACGGTCCTGGTCAACCCCGGCGGGGCGGACGGCCTGCTGGCCGGAGGCGGCCTGGGCCAGCTCTGGCGCCAGTGCGTGGCCAGCGCCGTCACCCTGGCGTATGCGTTCGGGGTGACCTACCTGATCGCCCGCGGCGTCGACCGCCTCGTCGGGTTCCGGCTGTCGCCCGACGACGAGATGGCCGGCGTCGATGTCGTGACACACGCCGAGTCCGCCTATGACTTTGTCGGCGCATCCGGCAGCATCATCGCCACGACGCATCCGCTGCGTGGCCCGATCCATCCTGAGGAGCACTGATGAAGCTCATCACCGCCATCATCAAGCCGCACATGCTCGAGGCGGTGAAGTCAGCGGTGCGCGAGTACGGCATCGAGGGCATGACCGTCTCGGAGGCCAGCGGCTACGGCCGCCAGGGCGGCCACACCGAGGTCTACCGGGGCGCCGAGTACCAGGTGGACCTCGTCCCCAAGGTCCGCCTCGAGCTGGTCGTGCAGGCCGAGCAGGTCGAGGAGCTCATCCAGGTCATCGCCGATGCCGCGCGCACAGGGCGCATCGGCGACGGCAAGATCTGGGTCATCCCGGTCGACTCGGTCGTGCGGGTGCGGACCGGGGAGCGCGACACCGAGGCCGTCTGACGACAGGCCGACCCGGGGCGAGGCGCCGTGCGCCACCCCGGGTCGGCCTGTCGTCCTGCCGGGGGGTGGCGCACGGCGCGGGTGCTGGACCGCGAGCCCGCTGAGGGCCATTATGGCCGCAGATGAAGGGGGTGCCCCGTGCCTCGCTCCACTCCGGCCCTGATGGCCCTGGCCCTGTGCGTGTCCCTGTCGGCGTGCGCGTCGAACGGGGATCCGGATGACCCGTCGACCTCCGGATCCGCATCGCTGTCAGCCTCCGAGGTCATCGTCTGGGCCGACGAGACACTGGCCCCGGTCATCGAGTCGGCAGGCAAGGCCTGGACGTCGGTCACCGGGGTCCCCGTCACCGTCGAGCAGCTCGACGTCGACACCATCCACGAGCGGGTGGCCCGCCTGGCGCCAGCCGGTGAGGGCCCCGACCTGTTCCTGGGGTCGAGCACCTGGGTCGGCGAGCTCGTCGACGGCGGCATCGCGGCACCGCTGGACCTGGGTGCCGGCGCCTCCGGCTTCGCCGACGTGGCGGTGAAGGCATTCGCCCACGGCGGGTCCGGGTACGGCATGCCCCTGGGCACGCAGTCCGTCGCCCTGCTGCGCAACACCGCCCTGGCGCCCGAGGCACCCACCTCGGTCGACGACATGGCGACGACCGGGCTGGCGCTCCACGCCAAGGACGCCAAGGTCCTGCCGCTCGCGCTGCCGGTCGGCAGCTTCGGGGACCTGGACTCCTGGTACCCCCTGCTGTCCGGGTCGGGTGGGGCGCTGTTCGGCCAGGACGCGGACGGCAGCTACGACCAGGACGACGTGCTGGTCGGCTCGGCGGGCAGCGTCGCCGCCGCCGAGCAGCTCGCCGACCTCGCCGAGCGCGGCGTCATCGACAAGGACCTCACGGTCGACGGGGCCCTGGAACTGTTCACCGCAGGCCGCAGCCCGTACCTGGTCGGCAGCCCGCTGAGCCTCGAGGCGGTCCAGGAGGCGGCGGTCCCGGTCAGCATCGAGGCACTGCCCGGTGCCCACGACGGCGACCCGAAGGGGCAGTCGCTGGTGAACGTCACCGGGCTGCTGGCATCAGCCTTCTCCGCAGCACCCGACGCCGCCGCCGACCTGGTCCGCAACGGCCTGATGTCGACCTCCTTCATGTCGGCGGCCGCGGCCGCTTCCGGCGACGCCCCCGCGTGGGACAGCTCGTTCCAGGCCGCCGCCATCGATCCCGCCACGAAGGCGTTCGGCGACGTCGCGCGGGCGTCCGCGCCCACCCCGAACCTGGCCGTCATGTCGGACACCTGGACGATCATGGGACAGGCCGAGCTGGACGTGATCGACGGCGACGACCCGACCACGGTGATGCGCGACGCGGCCCAGGAGATCAGCGCGGCCGTCGACGCGCGCTGAGGGGACGGCAGGCTGCAGCAGTCTGCCCCTCGGCCCAGTTGCGTGGCGATTCTGACATTCCACTGCGGCCGGTCTGCCCGTCGCGCGGCGGCTCGACCGAAACGGCATGATGCGTCCCAACGGGTTCCCGCATTCGAACCCGGGTTCCAATCACAGAAACGGAGCATCCATGCGCCGCATCACGAAGGCCGGGGCTGCAGCCGCCGGCGTCGCGCTGCTGCTGACCGCGTGCAGCAGTGGCGACAACGCGACCGACTCGACCAGCAGCGCCCCGGCGTCCAGCGCGCCAGCAGCGTCCGGCACGCTGCTCATCTGGGCCGACGCCAGCGCCAACGTCGCCAAGACCGTCGAGCCGCTGTGCAAGTCCTGGGCCACGGACAACGGCGTCACCTGCACGGTGAAGAAGTTCAACGCCCTCGGTGACATCCGCGACCAGGTCATCAAGGCCAACAAGAGCGGCGACGTCCCGGACATCTTCGTCGGTCCGCACGACTGGCTGGGCGAGCTCACCAAGAACGGCGTCGTCGCGCCGATCGACCTGAGCGCCAACAAGGCCAACTTCCAGCCGTCGGCCGTCGCCGGCGCCGCCTACAACGGCCAGAACTACGGCGTTCCGTGGGCTGTGGAGAACATCGCGCTGCTGACCAACAAGGCGCTCTCGCCGACCTGCCCGGCCACGCTGGACGATGCGGTCAGCCTGGGCCAGTCGCTCGTCGAGTCCAAGAAGGCCACGCTGGGCATCGCGCTGCAGATCGGCGACCAGGGCGACGCGTACCACTGGTACCCGCTGTACTCGGCGTCGGGCGGCTACATCTTCGGCACCAACGCGGACGGCTCGTACAACGTCCAGGACCTCGGTGTGGGCCAGCAGGGCAGCATCGCCGCGGCCGAGGCGCTGCAGAAGATGGCCGACGAGAAGGTCATCAAGGCCTCGGTCACCTACGACATCGCCCGCGAGACCTTCGCCAAGGGCAAGGCCCCGTTCTTCATCACCGGCTCGTGGCAGATCCCGGAGCAGAGCGAGGCGCTGGGTGACGACCTGATGGTCTGCCCGGTCCCGAACTGGGCCAACAGCGAGTTCAAGTCGCAGCCCTTCGTCGGCGTCCAGATGTTCTTCCAGACGCAGAAGGCCCCGAACCCGGTGCTCGCCTCGACGTTCCTGAACGACGAGGTCATGACGACCGACTTCATGGACGCCATGTTCGCGGGCGACCCGCGTCCGCCGGCCTGGGTCGAGTCCTACACCAAGGCCGCCGCTGCCGACCCGAACATCGCCGCGTTCGGCGAGTACGGCGCCAACGGTGCCCCGATGCCGGCCAACCCCGAGATGGCCTCCGTGTGGAGCGACCTCGGTCTGGCTGAGTACAAGGTCGCCTCGGGTGCTGACCCGACGTCGACCATGGAGGCCGCCGGCAAGAGCATCCAGAAGGCAATCGCCGCGCAGGGCTGACCCTGAAGGGACCGCACGCCCATGAGTGACACCGCCACGGCGGTCGAGGAGCGGGAGGCCAAGGCCTCCCGCTCCTCGGGTACCGCCAGCAATCTGATCATCAAGATCATCCTGGTGGGGCTGATCGATGCCCTGCTCATCATGGCCCTGGCCAAGTCCATCTCGTTCGAGTGGTGGCTGGCCGTCGGGTTCTTCGCGGTCGCGCTGGTCGCGGTCAACGTCGTGTACTTCACGGGTCGAGCGATGCCGTTGAAGTACCTGCTGCCCGGCCTGCTCTTCCTCGTGGTCTTCCAGGTGTACACGATGTTCTTCACCGCGTACGCCTCGTTCACGAACTACGGAACCGGCCACCTGGACACCAAGGACTCGGCGATCGTCGCCATCGAGCAGGCCAGCGTCACCCCGGTCGAGGGAGCCCCCGAGTACCCCGTCGTCCCGATCGTCAAGGCCGGGACCGTCGCGATGCTCATCACCGACCCCGGGACCGGCGCCGTGTCCATCGGCACCAACGACGGGACCACACCGGTCCCCGAGGCCGAGGTCCAGCGCACGGGTGACAAGGTCACCGGCGTGATCGGGTACGAGAGCCTGAACCTGGCCACCATGTCCGCCAACCCGGACTACAAGACCCAGTGGGACGCGCTGCGGCCGCCGGTCGACGAGGCCGCAGGCACCTACCTGCGGGCCATCTCGATCACCAAGGCGACCGAGGCCCAGGCCGGCTTCGTCTACGACGAGGCGCAGGACGCGATGGTCAACACCTCGACCAACGTGGTCTACCCGGCGGACGGCTCGATCGGCAACTTCGTCTCCCCCGAGGGTGAGGCGCTGTTCCCCGGCTGGCGGGTCTCGATCGGCATCGACAACTACAAGTCGCTGCTGACCGATGAGACGCTCCGGTCCCGGTTCCTGCCGATCACAGCCTGGACGTTCTTCTTCGCCATTGCGACGACGTTCCTGAACTTCTCGCTGGGCCTGATGCTCGCCATCATCCTCAGTGAGCGTCGCATGCGCGGCCAGGGCATCTACCGGCTGCTGCTGATCGTTCCGTACGGCCTGCCCGTGATCCTCACGGCGGGCATCTGGAAGGGCATGCTGAACACCGACTTCGGCCTGATCAACCAGATCCTGGGCAGTTCCATCCCCTGGCTGACCGACACGACCCTGGCACGCTTCTCGGTCCTGATGGTCAACCTCTGGCTGGGCTTCCCGTACTTCCTGCTGGTCTGCTCCGGAGCGCTCACCGCGATCCCCGGCGACCTGAAGGAAGCGGCGTACGTCGACGGCGCGAGCGGCCGCCACGCGTTCCGCACGGTGATCCTGCCGCTGCTGCTGGTGGCCACTGCACCGCTGCTCGTGACCACGTTCGCGTTCAACTTCAACAACTACACCCTGATCGAGCTGTTGACAGGTGGAGGCCCGTACCCGGGCACGATCCTCGACGGCGGGTCCACAGACCTGCTGATCAACTACACGTTCCGCAAGGCGTTCAACGACTCGAACCAGCAGCTGGGCCTGGCCTCGGCCATCGCCATGGTCATCTTCCTCATCGTGGGCGGTGTCTCGGCGTACGGGTTCCGGCTGACCAAGCGACTTGAGGAGATCGGATCATGAGCACCGCTGCTCCGGAGAAGATCAAGGCCGCGCGCATGCCGTTCGGCCGGTGGCTGCGGTTGGTCGGGTGGCGGCACCTGGTGGCGATCATCTTCGTCATGTGGGCGCTGTTCCCGGCGTTCTACGTGCTCAGCCTCGCGCTGTCGGGCGGAAGCACGCTGACCGCGGCCTGCCCGCCCGAGCGGACTGGGCTGGCAGCCGTCAGCTGCATCTTCCCGACGACGTTCGACACGTCGAACTTCGAGGCCATCCTGAACAGCCCTGACCGGCCGTTCGGGGTGTGGTTCATGAACACCCTGTTGATCGCCATCGTGAACTCGTTCGGCGCCCTGTTCATGGGTGCTGCTGCGGCGTTCGCCTTCAGCCGCCTGCGGTTCTCCGGTCGGCGTCCGGGCCTGCTGGCCCTGATGCTGATCCAGATGTTCCCCGGCGTCCTGGCGATCACGGCCGTGTACGCCCTGATGACCGAGATCAAGAACGTCTTCCCGGCGTTCGGGCTCGGCACCATGTGGGGCCTCACGCTGGTGTACCTCGGCGGCGCCCTGGGCGTGAACACCTTCCTCATGAAGGGGTTCTTCGACACCATCCCGGTGGACATCGACGAGTCGGCGCGCATCGACGGGGCCGGACACGTCCGGATCTTCTTCGGACTCATCATGCGGCTGGCGGCGCCCATCCTGGTCGTCGTCTTCTTCGTCAGCTTCCAGAGCACGTTCAACGAGCTGCCGATCGCGAGCGTGGTGATGCCCGACCAGGAGAACACGACACTGGCAGTCGGCCTGAACGGCCTGGTGTCCAACCCGCTGATCCAGGAGTGGGGCATGTTCGCAGCAGGTGGCGTGCTGATGGCCATCCCGCTGTTCATCCTGTTCCTGTTCACCCAGAGGTCCCTGGTGACCGGCCTCACCGCCGGTGCCGTCAAGGGCTGACAACCAATGACGCAGGGCAGCGTCGCGCCGGGGAGCCTCCAGCAGGAGGCCCACCACGATGGCTCGCCGCTCTACCTGCCCGAAGTGCCGGAGGAGCACGGTGACCCGTTCACCGTGCTCCTCCGCACATCCCGGGCCGCCGACGTTCGCGCCGTGGCCGTGCGCCAGGTCATCGACGGCGAACCGCTGGCCGTGCCGGCCCGGGTGGACCGCCAGGACGAGCACAGCCTGTGGTGGCGCGCGGACCTGGTCGCGCACAACCCCCTCACCCGGTACCGCTTCCTCCTCGACGCCGCGCGCGGCGGCCGCTGGCTCACCGCCGCGGGCCCCACGATGCACGACCCCACCGACGCCACCGACTTCCAGGTGAGCACCCACCGGCCTCCCCCCGCCTGGGTGACCGATGCCGTGGCCTACCAGGTCTTCCCCGACCGGTTCGCCCGCAGCGGACTGGTGGATGCGCCGGCCCCGGACTGGGCCGAGCCCGCCGACTGGACGACCGCCCCGGTCGGGCGCACGACGCGCGGTGCCCGGCAGCTGTTCGGCGGTGACCTGAACGGCGTGCGCCAGCACCTGGACCACATCGCCGCCCTGGGCTGCACGCTGCTGTACCTGACCCCGGTGTTCCCGGCGGGGTCCTCGCACCGCTACGACGCCACGAGCTTCGACCGGATCGATCCGCTGCTGGGCGGGGATGCCGCCTACCGCGCCCTCATCGACGAGGCGCACGCGCGGGGCATGCGGGTCCTGGGCGACCTGACGACCAACCACACCGGCCGCGGCCATGACTGGTTCCAAGCGGCCCAGGCGGAGGCCACCAGCGACGAGGCCGGCTACTACTACTTCACGCAGCACCCTGACGGCTACGTGGGCTGGCTGGGCCATCAGAACCTGCCCAAGCTGGACCTGCGCAGCCCTGCACTCGTGGACCGCCTGGTCCGCGGCGACGATTCCGTGGTGGCGCGCTGGCTGGCGTTCGGGCTGGACGGCTGGCGCATCGACGTGGCGAACATGACCGGCCGGTACCGCGACGTCGACGTGAACCACGCGATCGCCCGGGAGATCCGTGCCACGCTCGACCGGGTGGCCCCCGAGGCCTACCTGGCCGGCGAGCACTTCCATGACCATCGCGAGGACCTCGACGGATCCACCTGGCACGGCGCGATGAACTACTCCGGGTTCACCGCGCCGATGTGGAGCTGGCTGGTCGACCCGGCGAACACGCTGCGGTCCTGGATGGGGATGCCGGTGCCGGCCTGGCCGCGGCTTCCCGGTCCCCAGGTGCTGACCACCATGCGGCTGTTCAGCGCGGTGCCGTGGCCGCAGCGGTTGGCCAGCATGACGCTCATCGGCAGCCACGACACCCCTCGGATCCGGACCGTGACCGGCGACCGACGGTTGGTCGAGGTGGCGGTGGCCATGATGGTGGCCCACCCCGGTGTCCCCGTCGTCTGGGCCGGCGATGAGATCGGGCTGCCGGGCAGTACCGGCGAGGACGGGCGATGGCCGTTCCCGTGGCACGATCCGGGGTCCTGGGACCGAGTGACGCTGGGCATCTTCCGCGACCTGATCGCCCTGCGGTCCGCCCATCCCGAGCTGCGCACCGGCTCCATGCGCTGGGTGCACTGCGACGCCGACCGGTTGTGCTGGATGCGGGAATCACCCGAGGGGCGCACCCTCGTTCTGGTCGCGCGTGCTCCGGGTGAAGTCGTTAGGCTCGGGCCTGATCTGCTCGGGATGTCCGCACTTCCTCGAGTGGTCAACCTGTACGGAGGGGCCGAGCTCCGCGCATCCGAAGGCGCCGTGGTGGCGCCCGGTGACGGTCCGACTGTGCAGCTGTGGAAGGTGCCGGGGCAGCCGGGCCCGCAACGCACATTGAGGAGTGGGAATGGCAAGCGTTGAGCTCGACAAGATCAACAAGTTGTACGAGAACGGCTTCCACGCGGTCAAGGACCTGTCGATCGACGTCGCCGATGGCGAGTTCCTCGTCCTGGTCGGCCCGTCCGGGTGCGGTAAGTCCACCGCACTCCGGATGGTCGCCGGCCTCGAGGACATCTCGACCGGAGAGCTTCGCATCGGCGGGCGCCGCGTGAACGAGGTCGACCCGCAGGGCCGGGACATCGCGATGGTGTTCCAGTCGTACGCGCTCTACCCGCACATGAGCGTGGCCGACAACATCGCGTACGGCCTGAAGCTGCGCAAGATGCCCAAGGACGAGATGAAGGCCCGCATCAAGAAGGCGGCCGACATGCTCGAGCTCACCCCGCTGCTGGACCGCAAGCCCAAGCAGCTGTCCGGCGGCCAGCGCCAGCGCGTCGCCATGGGCCGGGCCATCGTGCGCGAGCCGCAGGTGTTCCTGATGGACGAGCCGCTGTCCAACCTCGACGCGAAGCTGCGCGTGCAGATGCGTGCCGAGATCTCCGCCGTGGTCCGGTCGCTGAAGACCACCACGCTCTACGTCACGCACGACCAGACCGAGGCCATGACGATGGGCGACCGGATGGCCGTGATGAAGGCGGGCATCCTGCAGCAGCTCGGCACGCCGGGTGAGTGCTACGACACCCCGAACAACATCTTCGTGGCCCAGTTCGTCGGCTCCCCGCCGATGAACCTGTCGCTGGCGCGACTGGTGCAGGGTCCGGCCGGGCTGCAGCTCGAGCTCGGTGGGTCCCTCCTCGACGTGCCCGAGACGGTGCTCAAGGAGCGTCCCGCGCTCGCCCAGTACGCGGGCCGCACGATCGCCCTCGGTGTGCGCAGCGAGGACATGGAGGACGCCGAGCTGGCCAAGGTCCCCGCCGAGCGCCGGATCAAGGGCAAGGTCGCCCTCACCGAGGCCCTCGGCTCGGAGATCATCGTCCACTTCACCTTCCCCGGCGAGCCGGTCGTCACCGACGACACCAAGCTGCTGGCCAAGGAGTCCGGTGGCGGGGAGCTGCACATCGGCACCGGTGACGGCGTCAAGTGGGTCGCGTCGTTCGCGCCGCGCTCCCGGGTGCACATGGGCGACGAGATCGGCATCGCGGTCGACGTCGAGCGCGTGCACTACTTCGATCCCGAGACCTCCCTGGCCATCCGCGACTGACGGCGGTCCGCACCACCACCTCGTGTGCCCGGGCTGGCCGTCAGGCCACCCGGGCGCACGCATCTCACCCCCGACGACGTCGCGTCGTCATGCCCGAAACCGGACCGCCGGTCCGTCCCCGGCCGTTGTGACGGCCCGTTCAGCTGTGTGCCAGGAGGATCCTGTGACCGCGTTGTGGTTGCTTCCGCATCATGATGGTTCGTCGGTGTATGTGCCGGTGGCGACCCCGGAGTTGGGGGGGGTGGTGCCGTTGCTGTTGCGGGCGCCGCGGGGGTCGGGGGTGTCGCGGGCGTGGGTGCGGGTGATCGTGGATGGCGAGCCCGAGCTGGTCGAGGCGGTCGTGGATCGGCGGACCGGGACCGATGTGTGGTTCCGGGTGCAGGTCGCCATGGTCAACCCGGTGCTGTCCTACCGGTGGTTGGTCGACGGGGGCCGGTTCGGGTACCGGTGGGTCAACCAGTCCGGGGTGCATTCCCGTGACGTCGCCGACGCGTTCGACTTCACCGTGACGGTGTTCCCGAAACCGGCCGAGTGGGCCACCGACACGATGTACCAGATCTTCCCGGACCGGTTCGCCAAGTCGATCGACCGGCCCGCCCCGGACTGGGCCCTGCCCGCGGCCTGGGACGACCCCGTCATCGGAGAGGGCCCGGACACCCCCCGGCAGTGGTACGGCGGCGACCTCGACGGCATCACCGCCCACCTGGACCACATCGCCTCCCTGGGCGTGGGCACCCTGTACCTGACCCCGTTCTTCCCGGCCCCGTCCAACCACCGGTACAACGCCACCACGTTCTCCCACATCGACCCCCTGCTCGGCGGCGACGCCGCGTTCGACCGGCTGGCCCGAGCCGCCCACGACCGCGGCATGCACCTGATGGGCGACCTGACCACCAACCACTGCGGCGACCAGCACGAATGGTTCCGAACCGCCGTGACCGACCCGACCAGCCCCGAAGCCGGGTTCTTCTTCTTCTCCCACCACCCCGACGCCTACGCCGCCTGGTGGAACATCCCCGAGATGCCGATCTTCAACCACACCAGCCCCGAACTGCGCACCCGGCTCTACCAGGGCCCCGACAGCGTCGTCGCGCACTGGATGCGCCACGGCCTGGACGCCTGGCGCATCGACGTGGCCAACATGACCGGCAAACGCGGCCCCATCGACGTCTCCCACGACGTCGCCCGCACCATCCGCACCACCATGACCACCATCAACCCCGACCACTTCCTGCAAGCCGAGTCCAACCACGACGCCTCCGCCGACCTGCTCGGCGACGGCTACCAGGGCACCATGAACTACGCCGCGTTCACCCGCCCCCTCTGGCAATGGCTCATCCCCCCGCAACCCCACCCCCTACCCCACACCAAGTACCCCGCCCTGCCCAACCTCCCCGGCACCCACATCGCCGCCGCCATGCGCGAACTGTCCGGCGTCACCCCCTGGAACGCCACCCTGCACGCCATGAACCTCATCGGCTCCCACGACACCCACCGCATCGCGTCCCTGCTGCCCGACCCCGCCCTGGTCGACGTCGCCTTCGGCATGCTCGCCACCTACCCCGGCGTGCCCATGATCTACGCCGGCGACGAACTCGGCCTGACCGCCCTGGGCCCCGAACACGCCCGCATCCCCATGCCCTGGAACCACCCCACCACCTGGAACACCCACCGCCTCACCCACACCCGCACCCTGTTCACCACCCGCGCCACCAACCCCGCCCTACGCACCGGCGGCCTGCGCTGGATCCACACCGGACCCGACACCCTCACCTACCTCCGCGAACACCCCGACCACACCATCCTCATCCACGCCGCCCGCGCCCCCCACCCCCCCATCACCCTGCCCACCACCATCACCGGCACCAACCCCACCCCCCTCGCCGGCAGCCCCACCCTCACCCCCACCCCCGACCACACCACCCTGCCCAACCACGGACCCGCCCTATCCCTCTGGCAACTCTGACCCGATCCGTACCCGAGGCTGACCGGTCCCCACCGGTCAGCGGGGACACTCGTGGCATGACCGACTACTACCCCGGCCAGTCCACGACGACCCACGACACCACCGCGCTGCCGCGCTTCGACGCCAGCCAGCCGGGCGTGCCGCCTGTGGATGAGGCGGGGTACTGGGCGGCGCGCTACCAGC
>JBDHZV010000074.1:0-12978 GCA_039812125.1 Candidatus Nanopelagicales bacterium | reverse complement strand
CGCGGCCCGCCGCCGCCCGGCCGGCACCCCCGCCGCCGCCCCGCCCGATCCGTCCGCCGCGACGGCGAACCCCTCAACTGCGGCCGCCGCGCGCCGATAGTCCGGTCGAGCGCCAGGACGGCGGCACAGGGGCACATGGAGGGTGCCCACCCTGCCGAGGGAGAGGCCTGCCGTCATGCCGATGAAGAGGCTGACCCAGCTGTCCGTCCCGGCCGGCATCGTGCTGATCATCGTGATGCTGGTCGTGCCGATGCCCGCGATGGCCCTGGACCTGCTGATCGCCTTCGACATCACCACCGCCCTGCTCGTGCTGCTGGTCGCCCTGTTCGTCCACCGGCCGCTGGACTTCGGGGCGTTCCCCGCGGTGCTGCTGGTGATGACGCTGTTCCGGCTGGCCCTGAACGTCAGCGCCACCCGGCTGGTCCTGCTCGACGGCTATGCGGGCAAGGTCATCGAGACGTTCGGCCACTTCGTGGTCGGCGGCAGCCTCCTCGTGGGCGTGATCGTCTTCGCGATCCTGATCATCATCCAGTTCGTCGTCATCACCAACGGCGCCGGACGCGTGGCCGAGGTGGGCGCCCGGTTCACCCTCGACGCCATGCCCGGCAAGCAGATGGCGATCGACGCGGACCTCAACTCCGGGCTCATCGACGAGCACCAGGCCCGCCAGCGCCGCAGCGACGTCTCGGCCGAGGCGGACTTCTACGGTGCGATGGACGGCGCGTCGAAGTTCGTCAAGGGCGACGCGATCGCCGCGATCATCATCACGCTGGTCAACCTGGTGGGCGGGCTGGTCATCGGCGTCGTGCAGCGTGGGGAGTCCCTCAGCGACGCGATCCACAACTACAGCCTGCTGTCCATCGGCGACGGGCTGGTGTCCCAGATCCCCGCGCTGCTGCTGTCCGTGGCCGCCGGCCTGGTGGTCACCCGGCCCACCGGGGACGAGGACATGGGCTCCGGGCTGATCCGCCAGCTCACCCGCAACCAGACGCCGCTGCGCGTCGCCGGGTTCGCCGCGATCGGGCTGTGCCTGATCCCGGGCATGCCGAAGGTGCCGTTCCTCGTCGTGGGCGGCGCGCTGCTGGTGGGCTCCACCCGGGTGGGCCGCAACCCGGAGTTGGCCGAGGTGGCCGCCGAGGTCGAGCCGGCCCCGCTGCACGACACCCCCGAGCGGCTGGCCGCCGAGATCCAGGTGGACCCGCTGGGCCTGGAGCTGGCCGCGGACATCATCGACCTGGTCGACCCCGCGAGCGGGGGCGACCTGCTCGACCGGGTCCGCGCGCTGCGCCGCAAGATCGCCACCGACCTGGGCATCGTGGTGCCGCCGGTGCGCACCCGGGACAACCTCGAGCTGCCCGCCGCCACGTACGCGATCAGCCTGTTCGGCGTCGAGGTGGCCCGCGGCCAGGCTCCGCCGCGCACGGTGCTGGCCATCGGCGAGGCGATCACCGCGCTGCCCGGCCAGCCCACCCGCGAGCCCGTCTTCGGCCTGGACGCCAAGTGGATCCCCGCCGAGCTGCGGGCCCAGGCCGAGATCGGCGGGGCCACCGTCGTGGACCGGGCCTCCGTGGTCACGACCCACCTGGCCGAGGTGGTGCGCACCCACGCCGGCCGCCTGCTGGGCCGCGAGGACGTCCGCATGCTCACCGACGTCGTCAAGCGCACGCATCCGGTCGTCGTCGAGGAGCTCACCCCGGCGCCGCTGAGCCTGGGCGAGGTCCAGCGGGTCCTGCAGGCCCTGCTCGACGAGCAGGTGCCGGTGCGCGACCTGGTCCGGATCTACGAGGCGCTGTCGCTGCGGGCCCGCGACACCAAGGACACCGACGCGCTGGTGGAGGCCGCCCGGGCGATCCTGGGCCGGGCCATCACCCAGCCGTACACCCGCAACGGGGTGCTGTACGTGATCAGCTTCGACCCGCGGCTGGAGCAGCGGATGCTCGAGTCGCTGCGGCCCTCCGACGTGGGAACGGTCGTGGCGATGGACGCCGCCACCAGCCAGGCCGTCCTGTCCGAGCTCGACGCGCTGGTCACGGACGTGGAGAACGACGGGATCAGCCCGGTGCTGGCGTGCGCCCCGCAGGTGCGCCCCGCGGTCCGCCGCTTCGTGGCGCCCGTGATCGGCCGGGTTCCGGTGGTGTCCTACCGGGAGCTGGCCGGCATCGGTGAGGTCCGCTCCGCCGGCACCGTCAGCGCGAAGTCGCTGGCGCAGGCGGTCGGGGCCGGTCCGGGACGGCAGGCACGATGATCAGCCCCCTGTCGGCGCCCGTCCTGGGCACCTCGGCCGTGGTGTCCACCCCCGCCATCTGGGCGGTGTGGCGCGGCGCCCTGCCGTTCGACGTGGGGCTGACCCGCTTCCTGGTGGTCCAGCTGGCCTGCTGGCTGGCGCTGTCGGCGGTGGCCGCCCTGCTGTCCCCGCCGCGCACCCCGCCGCGCACCCCGCCGGGCCCACCCGCCGCCTCGCAGCAGCGCCCGCAGTCCCGCGACAGTGTCCCCCGGCCCTGACCCTGCGCGCTGGCCCTGCGTCCTGACCCGCGCCCTGACCCTGCGCCCTGACACGGCCCACAGGCGCCGCCCACGGGTCACCCGCGCTGTACCGTTGCGCCATGCTGGTCCTGAGCCGACGTGTCGGCGAGAGCATCGCGATCGGTGACGACGTCACCATCACCGTGCTCGAGGTTCGCGGCGACGTCGTGCGCATCGGCATCGACGCCCCCCGGTCGGTGGCCGTCCACCGCGCGGAGCTCCTGCGCGAGCTGGCCGAGACCAACCAGCAGGCAGCCTCCGCCACGGACGAGGCGATCGCGTCGCTGGCCGAGGTCGTGCGCCGCTTCGAGGCGTGACCGGTCAGGCGACCAGCGGGGCGCGCACCGGCAGGTCGTCGCGCAGGATCACCTGGCGGGCCCGGCGGTTCACCGTGTTGACCAGCACGGGGGCCAGCAGGTTCGCCGTGGCCTCGTGGGCGCCCCGACCCGGGTTGACCACGACGAGGACCAGGACGTCGGCTGCGGACTGCACCTCGAGCGAGCGGACGACCGTGTCGTCGATCTCCGGGGCGTAGTCGTCGAAGAACATCGCGGGCGGGACGACCAGGAAGCGCAGCTCCGGGTCCTCCACCGAGCGCAGCGCGCACAGCACGCCGGCGTCGTCGAGCCGGATCAGGGCGAATCCGCGACGACCGGGGAAGCCGGGCATCGGCTCCACCATCTCGATCAGCGGGATCTCGTCGACCGTGGCGGGCGCTGCGGCGTCCGATCCCATCATCGCCTCCTCGGCACAGGCCGTCGCGGTCACCTCAGGAACTCCAGCAGGGACGGCTGGACCACCTTAGCCGTGGTGGCCAGCGCGGCCTGGTAGGCGACCTCCTGCATCTGCAGGTCCACGGTCGCCCGGGGCAGGTCGACGTCCTCCAGGTCCGACAGCGACGAGGTCATGTCCAGGATCGCGTCCTGCGCCGTCTGCAGGGCCCGCTCCACCCGGGACTCCTTGGTGCCGACCTCGGCCAGGACTGTCGTCATCCGCGTGGAGGCCGCGTCCAGGCCGGTCAGCGCGGCGCCCACCGCGGTGGTGTCCCCCGCGCGCAGGGAGGCCGCCAGCGCGGTGAGCTCATCGAACAGGTTGGCCCCGTCGGGGCCGAAGACGTCAGGTCCGTCCACGTTGACCACCACCGTCGATCCGTCGCCGATGACCCGCGCGACGTCGCCCGTCGTGCCGGAGTAGGTGCCGCTGGCGTCGTAGGCCGCCGATCCGGCCGTGACCCCCCCGAAGATCGGGCGTCCCAGGTACGTGGTGTTGGCTGCGGCCAGCAGCCCCTCGCGCAGCTGGTCCACCTCGGTGGCCAGGGCCTCGCGGGCGTCGGTGGCGGCCACGATGGTGGTGGCGCCCTGCATCGCCAGGTCGCGGACCCGGCGGACCTGGTCGACCATCCCCTGCAGGGTGGAGTCCGCCTGGTACAGCCAGCCCTGGCCGTCCTCGGCGTTGCGCACGTACTGCCTCTGGTCGGCCAGCGAGGAGCGCACCCGCATGGCCGCGACCGTGTCCGTCGGCGAGTCCGAGGGCCGGTTCAGCCGCTTGCCGGTGGAGATCTGCTCCTGGGTCGTGGCCAGCCGGCCCAGGCCCAGCTGCAGCGACGACAGGGCGCGCTGCGTCATCATCCCCTGGGTCACGCGTGAGACGGCCATCAGCGCAGCAGCCCCGTCCGGTTGATGAGGGTGTCCAGCATGGAGTCGACCGTGGACAGGACCTTGGCGGCGGCCTCGTAGGCGCGCTGGGCCGCCAGCATGTTCACCATCTCCTCATCGAGGTTGACCCCGGACAGCTGCTCCCGGGATCCGTCCACCTGCTCGGTCAGCACCTGCTGGTTGGCCGCCAGGCGCTGGACCGAGGCGACCTGCGTGCCGAACCCGTTGACCAGCCGCTGGTAGGCGTCCTCCGCGGAGTAGGTCGCGCCCAGGGCGACGGCGTTGCTGCCGTCCAGCACCCCGCCGGGCAGTCCGGAGGCTGCGACGTCGGCGGGGTCGGACAGGGCCACGGCCAGGGATCCCGACGGGTCGGCCGCGGAGTAGGAGAACAGCGCGGCGCCGGGGCCGCCCGCCGCGTCGAACCCAGCGGCGTGCTGGGCGTTCACCTCGTCGGCGAGCATCACGACGACCGAGTCCAGCCCGGCCAGGTAGTCCGGCAGCGTGGTGGTCAGCAGCTGCGCACTGGCCCCCAGCTCGCCGCTGATCGACCCGGGCACCGCCGTGGTCCCCGAGGAGTCGGTCACGGCGAAGGTCACCGGCAGGCCGTCGGCCGAGCCGTCGGGCGCCACGCCGCTGGCCACGACCAGCGTGCCGGCGACGGCGCCGGTGACCAGCGGCTGGCCGTTGAGCGTCACGTCGAGGTTGCCCTGGGATCCCTGGACGGCCCGGGCGCCGGTCAGCTCCGCCAGGCGCATCGCCAGGGTGTCGCGCTTGTCCAGCAGCGTGCTCGCGTCGGATCCGTTGAGCTGGGCCACGGAGATGGCCCGGTTGGTCGCCGCCAGGTCGCTGGACACGGTGTTGGCCTCGGCGACCATCGACAGCACGTTGCTTCGCTGCGACTCGGCCTCGGCCTGCACGTTGCGGTTCTGCGCGGCCACGGTCTGCACCAGCGTGCCGGCCCGGGCCAGGACCTGGGCGCGGGCCGCGGAGCTGCCCGGGTTGTTGGCCAGGTCCTGCCAACCCGACCGGAAGTCGGAGATGGCGGCCGCCAGCCCGTTGTCCCCCGGCTCGTTGATGCCGGACTCCACGCGGGCCAGGGCAGCCCCCTGGACGTCGAGGTAGGACTGGGCGCCGTGCTCCTGGCGGGCGCGGGCGTCCAGGAACGGGTCCACCATGCGGGTCAGCCCTCCCACCCGGACGCCGTCGCCGACGGTGTCGTAGCGCGACCACATCGCCGGGACGTTGGGGGCCCCGATGGTCTGCGCCTCGACCCGGCGGCGGGCGTAGCCCTCGGTGCCGACGTTGGCGACGTTGCCGGAGGCCGCGTCCAGGGCGACGCGGGTGTACTGCAGCGCCGAGAGGGCCGTGCTGATCGTCCCGAAGCTGCCGGCCATCTCAGATGCTCCGGTCCACCAGCCGGCGGCCGTGCTCGGCCACCACGGTGGTGCCGTCCGGGGCGTAGGTCTCGGTGGTGTCGGCCATGGCCATCAGCGTCTCGCGGGCCGACCGGTAGCCGGTCGTGAGCAGGTCGCGGTTGACCGCAGCCATCTCGGTGATCTGGCGGGTGTAGGCCAGGAAGGCGTCGCGGTGCTCCAGCAGGATCGAGCTCCACGGCTCCGGCGCGGTGGCGGCCAGCGACGACAGGCTGGGGTTGGGCAGCAGCCCGACCTCCGCGGCGGCGTGGTCGGCGGCCGCGGCGCGCAGCACCTCGGTCTGGCGCAGCATGCCCAGCACCGCGTCCACCTCGCGCGCGGCGCTGGCCAGCCAGCGGGTCCGCCCGGTGGCCAGGACGAGCTGCTCCTGCTCGAGCTTGTACAGCAGCATCTCCATGAGCTCTCGCTCGCGCCACAGGATCAGCGACAGGTCCTCCACGTCGGCCGCCTCCTTCCCATCTCGGCGCCGGGGCCTGCCAGCCCGGACGCGGATGACGGCCTCACGCACCCCACATCGGCGGCCCGGCGGCCCGGTTGAGCAATCCGCGCCCCCCGATCCGGGTGAACCGCCCGGCCGGAGCTGCGCCCAGCGGGACCGCGGGGCTCAAGTCCGCCCCGGGACCGGCCGACGACACGGTCAGGGGATGTGTCCGGGCAGGGACGAGGTGGGTCGGATGGCCATGATGGGTCGCCAGATCAGGCCGGGCGGGTGGCTCGACGTGCCCGGGGTGGGCACGGGACGGATCGCCCGCATCTACGCAGTCCCGGGCACCGCCCGGTACCGCGTCACGCTGGAGTCGGGGGTGCAGCTCGACGTGGCCTGGGATGCACCGATCCTGTTCTGGGAGCACTGACCGGCCCGGGCGCCGCAACCGCGTCCCGGCGCCACGGGCAGGAGCCCTCAGGCCTCCAGGCGCAGCACCGTCGCCCCGAGCGGCGGGACGACCACCGTCGCCGACGCCGGCAGCCCGTCGTGGGGCTGGCCGGTCGCCTGCACCGGCTCCGGGTTGGTGAAGTCACCGGTCCCGTCGTACTCGGCCGCGTCGGAGTTGAGCACCTCGACCCACCGGCCCTCCTGGGGCAGGCCGATGCGGTGCTGGCTCCACGGCTGGGGCGAGAAGTTCACGACCACGGCCAGCTGCTGGCCGGCCGCGTCCGAACGCACCCAGGAGAACACGTTCGACCCGGCGTCGTGGGAGTTGATCCACTGGAACCCCCGCGGGTCGCTGTCGAGCTCCCACAGGGCCGGGTGCTGCAGGTACAGCCCGTTCAGGTCGCGAACCAGCCGCTGGATCCCCCGGTGGCCCCACAGCTGCGCGACCTCCCACTCCAGGCTGTGCGCCTCCCGCCACTCCGGGCGCTGGGCGAAGTCGCAGCCCATGAACAGCAGCTTCTTGCCCGGGAAGGTCCACATGAACGAGTAGTAGGCCCGCAGCGTGGCGAACTGCCGCCACGCGTCCTGCGGGATCTTCTCGACCATCGAGCCCTTGCCGTGCACGACCTCGTCGTGGCTGATCGGCAGGATGTAGTGCTCCGTGTACTGGTAGAGCATCGCGAAGGTCATGTCGTGGTGGTGGTACTGGCGGTGCACCGGGTCCAGCGCCAGGTAGCGCAGGGTGTCGTTCATCCACCCCATGTTCCACTTGAAGCTGAACCCGAGGCCGCCGTGCTCGATGTCGCGGGTGACCCCGGCGAAGGCCGTGGACTCCTCGGCGATCATCAGCGCCCCCGGCACCTGGGTGCCGACCTCCCGGTTGAGCACCCGCAGCAGGTCGATGGCCTCCAGGTACTCGTTGCCGCCGTGGATGTTGGGCACCCAGTCGCCGCCGGAGCGGCCGTAGTCCAGGTACACCATCGAGGCGACCGCATCCACGCGCAGCGCGTCGAAGTGGAACTCGGACAGCCAGTACAGGGCGCTGGAGACCAGGAAGGACCGGACCTCGGGCCGGCCGAAGTCGAACACGTAGGTGCCCCACTCCCGGTGCTCGCCCTTGCGCCAGTCGGGATGCTCGTAGAGCGCCGTGCCGTCGAACCGGCCCAGCGCCCAGTCGTCCTTGGGGAAGTGCCCGGGGACCCAGTCCAGGATGACCCCGATGCCGGCCTGGTGCAGGCGGTCGATCAGGTGACGCAGCTCGTCGGGCCGGCCCAGCCGGGACTGGGGCGCGAAGTAGTTCGTCACCTGATAGCCCCATGATGCCTCGAGGGGGTGCTCCGTGACCGGCATCAGCTCGACGTGGGTGTACCCCATCGACAGCACGTAGGACACCAGCTCGTCGGCCAGCTGGAGGTAGCCCAGGCCCGGGCGCCACGACCCCAGGTGCACCTCGTAGATCGCCATCGGCGCCTCGTGCGCGGGGCGGGCCGGGCGCTGCGCGACCCACTCGTCGTCGCCCCACACGTAGGCGCTCTCATGCACGATCGAGGCGTTCGACGGGGCCCTCTCGGCGAACTGCGCCATCGGGTCGACCTTCTCGCGCAGCACGCCGTCCGCCCCGAGCACCCGGTACTTGTACAGGGCGCCCGCGCCGACGCCGGCGACGAACAGCTGCCACACGCCCGTGCCCGGCACCCGGGTCATCGCCGTGCCGCGCCACTTGTTGAAGTCGCCCACCAGGTGCACCGAGCGCGCGTTGGGGGCCCAGAGCGCGAACCGGGTGCCCTGCAGGGGCTTGCGCCGGCCCCGCGGCACGGTCACGACGTGGGACCCCAGGACGGTCCAGCACTGCGTGTCCGAGCCGTTCAGGAACGGCCCCAGCTGATCTGCGGTGAGCGCATCGGCTCGTCCGGACATGTCTCCTCCTGGCACCCGGCGGAGCCCACCTGCGCTCCGCGACCATCGGTGAGCCTTTCACATCGGGCCCGCCGATCCCGGGCTGGGAGCCGCCGTTGCCCACACGCTGGCCGGGCGGCACGGGCCGCGCCGTGGTCGTGGGCGTGGCGGCTGACGTGCGGCAGGCCCGCCTCGCTAGCGTGGTTCCGTGCGCCGCCCCACGCCCCAGCAGATCGACGAGGCCATCCTCGACGTGGCGGCGGGCGTGTTCGCCCAGTACGGCTACGAGCAGGCCTCCGTGCAGCGCATCGCCGACGAGGCCGGGTACTCCAAGACCGGGCTGCTGCACCGGTTCGCCTCCAAGGACGCCATCAAGGAGGCGGTGCGCGGGCAGTGCCTGGAGCTGGGCGCGACCATGCTGGCGGCCGTCCGGCAGGCCCCCGCGGGGCCGCAGCGCGACCGGGCCACGGTGGCCACGCTGGTCGACCTGGCCATGAGCCATCCCGGGACCGTCGCCCTGCTGCTGTCGGCAGGCACCCAGGAGGGGGCGACGGACGCCAGCTGGATCCTCGACGACGCCCGGCGGATGCTCGACGAGGCGTTCGAGATCGACGACGACACCGAGCTGGGCCGCCGGGTGCGGGTGGTGGGCTGCCTGGGTGCGCTGGGGTTCGGCGTCGTGGTGCTGCGTGAGTACCCAGCGCACCTGGTCCGCGACGCACTCGTGGACACCTGCTGCGCCGCCCTGGGCACCTGAGCCGTGCCCGCGGGGTGCCTCATGCCCCGGCGGAGGCTGCAGGACCCGGGCACGTCAGGAGGCAGGCCCCTCGGCGCTCATGGATCCGGGCACGCACAGCGCCGACATCGTGACGGTTGCGACCTGGCTCTGGCCGGTGTGGTTGACCAGCTCCTGGCGCCAGCCGCTGGGGTGCACGCCGTCCCAGGTCGGACCCGCGAACCCGGTGAGCATGACCAGCCCGCCGCCCCATGCCGTGATCCCTCCGGAGATCGCCACCTCGCCGGAGTCGCAGTAGGCGACGACGCTGGCATTGCCGTCCGGGGCGATCGTGAGGCTGACCGTCTCCTCGCGCAGGGTCACACCCAGCGACGAGGGGCCGGCAGGCCCGACGGGTCCGGGAGCACCAGTCGCTCCGGTGGCGCCTCGCGGACCCGCTGGGCCCCGCGTGTTCCACGTGATCGGGTTCTCCGTCCGGCGGCATTCGTCCGAGACCCGCAGCTGCCCGGTCACTCGATTGACGCAGCCGTGGATCGTCGATCCCGTGCCCGTTCCGGCCATGGCCATGCCCGCGAGGCCAACACTGGCGACGACGAGGCCACCGGCGATCGCCAGATGTGTCGTCCTTGAGCCCATGCCCACCATCTCCTCGGATCTCATCGACTCGCGACAGGTGCGACACGCTCACACCGCAAGCCCCGACCAGGGGCGGGATTCCGGGGGACTCCAGACCTCCAGCATGACCGCCCACTGCGTCCACCATGGGCCGGCACGAATGTGTCTGCCCCTGCAGTCAACTCCGCCGCCGCACGGCGGGCCAGTGCCGGAGGTCCCGTGCGACCGCCTCGGGCTGCCGGTCGGCGCCCTGGGGCGGTCCGCCCCGGACGCGGCGCGACGGGCACCAGCGGCATGGACGTCCGGTGGCCCGCAGTCCTGGGCAGGCACGGCCGGACGGCCGTGCCGTCACACCAGGGCGGGCGAGTCGGTCGGGTCCTGCCCCTGGATCCCGGCAGGCGACAGCTGCTCCGCCGGCACGCTGCGCCGTCGGACGACCGCGAGCAGGGCCAGGCCCAGGCCCACCAGCGCCCAGCCGACGAGCAGGGCCGCCTGCCCGGCGGCGGGGGGATCACCCTGGGCGAGCTCGCGCAGGCCGGTGATCGCCGGGCCGAGCGGGAGCAGGCTGGCCAGGGTCCCCATCCACGCAGGGACGGCGGTCGCGATCCCGGCGACGAGGGCACCCAGGGCCGCGGTCATGGCCAGGTAGCGACCAACGCTGCCGAACAGCCCCGCCAGTCCCTGCTGGACGGCCGCGAACGCGACCGCGACGAGCAGGCTGAACCCGACGAACCCAGCCGTGGCCGCGCCGGTGTCCCCCAGCACGCCCACCAGCAGCGCGGCCACGACGAGGGCCTGGACCACCCCCACCGCCATGCCCGGGACCGTCGCGCGCAGCACGAGGCGCCACGACGGCCGGCTCGACGTCAGGACTCCGGCGGGAACCGGCGCGAGCACGAGGTACGTCACGATGCCGCCGACCCAGAGGGCCAGGGCGGCGAACAGCGCGATCCCCTGCGGGCCCAGCGTTCCCGGACCGTCGCCCGCCACGGTGACCGGCCGGGCCACGACCGCGGCGCGCTCCTGGGCATCGCCGACCTCCGGGACCCCCTGGGCCATCTGGTCCAGCCCGGCGGCCAGCCCCGCGGATCCGGCGCTGAGCTGGGTGGCGCCACCGGCCAGCTCCTGGGCCCCGGAGGCCAGGGTGCTGGTCCCGGTGGCGGCTCGGGCTGCGCCTGCGGACAGCTGGTCGGCACCCCCCGCCAGCGCCTCGGTGCCCGACGCCAGCGCGCCCGCCCCGTCCGCCAGCCGATCGGCGCCGTCAGCGGCCTGCTGCGCACCGTCGGCCAGGCCTCCCGCGCCGTCGGCCAGCTGGTCGGCACCGGAAGCGAGCCGGTCGGCCCCGTCGGCCAGCTCGGTGGTCCCCCCAGCGACCTGGTCGGCCCCGGCGGCCACAGCGGCGCTGCCCTCCGCGAGGCCCTGCGCCCCGTCCGCCAGGTCGGTGGCACCCCCGGCGACCTTCGCGGCTGCGCCTGCCACCTGGGTCGCCGCTGTCGCGAGCCGGTCGGCACCGGTGGCCACGCCCGCGCTGCCCGCGACGACACCGGGCTGCTGGCCGGTGCCGTTCAGCGCCGCGTCAGCAGTCCCCGCGGCGACCGCCAGGGCGTGCAGCTCGGCAGCGTCCGGGAGCCCGGCCAGGGCCTCGGCCAGCGCCTCCTGACAGCCCACAGGGTCGTCCGCGCACGTCGCGTACGCCGCACCGACTGCCTGCAGGTCGCCGACGAGGGCCACGACACCGCCGCTGGTCGCCTTGGCAGCCGCCCCGGCAGCCTCCGCCCCGTCGGCGACCTGCGACGCCCCGCCGGCCAGGTCCGCCAGGCCCTCAGCGAGGTCAGCGGTCCCCCCGGCGACGCGGGTCGCCCCCGATGCCAGCTGGTCGGCACCGTCGGTGAGCTGGTCGGCACCGTCGGCCACGCTCGCCGCCCCCCCAGCCAGCTGACCGGTCGCCGAGGCCAGGCCGGTCACCCCCGTCGACAGCTCCTGGGCGCCGGCGGCGCTCTGCGCGGTACCGGATGCGAGCTGGTCGGCGCCGTCAGCCAGCTCCCCGGTGCCCGAGGCCAGGTCGGCTGCCCCGGAGGACAGCTGCCTGGCACCGGTGGCGGTCCGGGACGTCCCCGATGCGAGCTGGTCGGCACCCGAGGCGAGCGACGCGATCCCACCCGACAGGTCCGTCGCGCCGTCGGCCAGCTCCTGGCTCCCGGCGGCCAGCTTCGCAGTGCCGTCGTCGAGCGCGGTGGCACCCGCATCGGCCCTGCGCAGGGCGGTGCCCATCTGGGCGAACCCGACGTACACGTTCGCCAGGTAGGTCGTGGTCAGCTGCTCGCCCAGGGCCCGACTGGCCTGACGGGTGAGCAGCGAGGCCAGCGCTGGGTCCAGCAGTGCGGCGCCCTCGGCGGTGGCGACCTCGATCGTGGCACGCTCGGGCGTGCCACCGGAGTCGGCCGTGGACGTGGCGGCCTGGGAGAAGCCCTCCGGGATCGTCACCACGGCGGCGTACCGGCCGTCCTGCAGCCCCGCGGCGGCATCCCCGGCGTCGGTGAGGACCCAGTCGAAGGTCGTGCCGTCGACCGTGTCGAGCGCGTCGGGCTCGGCCAGGCCGGCGGCCATCTGCCGGCCGAGGGGCACCAGCTGGCCGTCGATCGTGACCGGCTGGTCCTCGTTGACGATGGCCGCGGTGACGCGGTCGAGGTCACCTGTGGGCTGCCACAGCCCCCCGAGCAGCAGCCCGACGATCGTGGCCGGGACCAGCACGAGGCCCAGCAGCGTGAACCATGTGATGCGCCGGCTGGGCGTGGCGGGGGTGATGACGGTGCCAGGTGTGGCGGGGGCCGTGGCCATCAGCGGCTCTCCAGGGCGGGGCGGTCGAGGGTCAGGATCGTGAGGGAGCCGGCCAGGGAGCCCGGCAGCAGCCCCGCGACGGCGTCGGCGTCCGTGCAGGTCACGACGACGGCGAGGTCGGGGGCGGTGACCATCGCGGCGTCGAGCGCCCGGCGCACCGCGTCGCGCTGTCGGGGGTCGACGACCCGGTCGAGCCGGTCGACGACGAGCAGGCGGGGCCGCTCGGCCAGCCCGGCGCCGATCTCCCGTGCGGGGTCGGGGCCGTCGAGCACGACCAGGGCGGTGCGGCGGCGCACCGCTGCTGCCCGCCCGGGCAGCAGCAGGCCGTCGACCCGGACGGTGCCGCCCACCGCCGGGGTTCGCCCGGACAGGGCCAGGGCCACCGCCCGGGCCTGCCCGCCGTCCCGG
>JBDHZV010000073.1:0-13029 GCA_039812125.1 Candidatus Nanopelagicales bacterium | reverse complement strand
ATGCTGGAGAGTCTTGGTGATGGAGTCAGTCCGTCATGCGACGACCACGGCGAGGGTCCAGGACCAGGCATACCCGCAGCGCCCAGTGAGTCTGTCGAGGCATACCGAGTCGAGGTATTCCGAGTGGAGGGCCTGGACCCGCAACTTGGCCTTGGAGTTCGGACCGGTCCGGGAGGTTCGCGACTCGTCGTGAATTCGGACTCTGATCCGAAGGCCGTCGAGGAGTTCCTCCAGGGGCACGCCAAGTAGACAGCCGCCCCTGGCAGGCTGTCTCTGGTAGTGAACCTGAGTCGGCTCAAGGCCATGGACGCTCGAACCCACGCTCACCTCGCGTTGCGCCCACGCGCGGCGGATAGGCGCGGGTCGGATTCGTCCTCATCGTGCCGGCCTGGGCCTGACCCTGCAGATCCCGAAGGAAGGGTCGAAGGGGCATCGAGCATCGAGGCCTCGGGCAGTGTCCCCGCCCCGCCCCTCAGGGACGTGCGAGGTCCAGGATCGCCGTGGCGAGGGCGGCGAGGTCCTCGGTGGGGGTCTCGGCCAGGCCGGTCCCCTTCTTGATGCGCGGTTCGAATGCGGCCCATCCCACGACGAGGGCCGCGACGGCCCCGACCGCGACCTCGGGTGTCAGGGGCGGGAACGCCGGGGTTGGTTGGGGGGTCCCGGCGGCTCGTCTGCTCTCGATGTCGGCGCGCAGGGAGGCCAGGAACAGGGCGATCACCGGGGCGCGGTCGGAGTGCCTGGCTGCCCCGTCCTCGGTGAGCATGGAGTTGATGATCACCCGCAGGCTGTCGCGGCGATGCAGCAGCGCGCGGAGGAGGCGGTCGAGACCGCCGAGGGCCGACTCCGGACCGCCGCCGGTGAGCGCCAGCACCTCGTTGATGGTGCGGTCGACCACCGCGAGCTCCAGGTCCTGCTTGTTGCCGATGTAGCGGTAGATCAAGGTGTGCGGGACCGCGGCGCGGGCGGCGATCTCCCGCACCGAGATGTCGGTGATCGGCCGGGTCGCCATCAGCTGGGCGGCGGCGTCGAGAATGGCGTCCCGCTTGAGGTCCGCGGCCGAGGGCCCATCGGCGGGGCTGGGGGATCGCCAGGCTTCGATGTCGGCACGTAGCCACAGGTTCGTCCGGCCGCTGCCCCGGGTCACTGCCGGGCGGGGGAAGTCGGCGTACCTGCGGCGGTAGGTCGACACGCTGTGCCGATGGGTCAGCCCGAGGACCTCGGCCACCTGGGTGCTGTCGATCAGGTCATCCGGCTCGATGGGGCTCATGGCGCCAGTCAACCCAGTTAGACAGCGCGTTTCCACTTGCGACCAGTTCCGTCCCGGAGCCTGTGGTCGTACGGGCGGCGGTTGGGCCTCAGCTCGGGGTGGGTCCCCGCGCGTCCATCCGCGCCATCCACGCCATGACCTCCTCGGCCAGGCGCCCGGTGCGCAGGGCCCCGGCCATGAACCGCATGGGTCGGTCGACATGGGCGAAGAACGCCTTGTAGCTGGGGCACAGGTAGTGCAGGCCCGGCTCGCCGTCGGGGGTGGTTGCGAACCGGTCCTTGGGGCAGCCGCCGTGGCAGGCGAAGCGGACCGTGCAGCGCCGGCAGTGGCCGGGCAGGTCGTCGGCCTTGGCCTGTCCGAAGGCGACCTGCTTCGCAGAGCTGATCAGCTCGAGCATCGGGCGGTCGGTGATGTTGCCCAGCAGGTGCTCGGGTTCGACGAAGTGGTCGCACGAGTACAGGTCGCCGGTGTGCTCGAGGGCGACGGCGGTGCCGCAGGTGCGGGCGTGCACGCACATGCCGCCCGGCACGCCGAGGAAGTTGGCCAGGGTGGTGTCGAACATCTGCACGAACACCCGGCCCACGTCGCGGCGGACCCACTCGTCGAAGACCTCGGACAGGAACGCCCCGTACCCGCCGGGGCTCACGGACCGGTCGGTCACCTGGCTGCCGGTCGGGATCCCCCCGGGCGAGGGCCGCTCCACGATCGGGATGAACTGGATGTACTGCGCGCCGAGGTCGTCGCGCAGGAACCGGTACACCTCCCGTGGATGGTGCTCGTTCGCGGAGTTGACCGTGGTCAGGGCGTTCCACCGCACGCCGTGCGCCTGCAACGTCCGCAACCCCCGGACCACCCGGTCGAAGGTCGGCTTGCCGCCCTTGTCCCGGCGGTACACGTCGTGCAGCTGCGCGGGCCCGTCGATGGAGACCCCGACGAGGAAGTCGTGCGCGGCCAGGAACGCGGCCCACTCCTCGTCGATCAAGGTGGCGTTGGTCTGGATCGTGTTCTCGATGACCTGCCCGGCCCGACGGTGCCGCTCGATGAGGGCGACCACGTGCCGGTAGAAGTCCAGGCCCATCATCGTGGGCTCGCCGCCCTGCCATGCGACGGTCACCTCGGGGGTCCGGTGCGACGCCAGGAGCCCGGAGACGTAGGCCTCGAGCACGGGCTCGGCCATCCGGAAGCTGCTGCCCGGGTACAGCTGCTCCTTGGTCAGGAAGAAGCAGTAGTCGCAGTCCAGGTTGCAGATCGCGCCGGTCGGCTTGGCCATCACGTGGAACGACGCCGGGGCCGGGCGCGTGGCAGCGGGTGGTGGGACGGGGCTCGGGTGGTCCGGGGGCACGGAGCCATTGTCGTGGCCGGCCGGGGCCTGGCGTCCGCGCGAACCACGGATTCGGGGCGCGAACCGTGCAAGGTCGATCGCACGGCTGGCGGCCGACCGAGAGCGCGCCGGGCGGCGGCGCGCAACCCGTTCCGGGGACGGCGTATGGTCACACGTGGTCGCGTCAGTCGACATCGATTCGGAGGAGCCAGCGCATGGCCATCGAGACGTATCCGCAGGGCACCGCGTTCACCGGGGTCATCGGGCGAACCACGGACCAGTCGAGGCCGGCATGGCCGGCCCCGCCCGCACTGCCCGAGGGTGCGCCGAACATCGTGTTCTACGTCATCGACGACGTGGGCTTCGGCCAGCTGTCGCCGTTCGGTGGGCTGATCGACACCCCCGTCCTGGACGACCTGGCCGCGCAGGGCCTGCGTTACACGAACATGCACACCACCGCGCTGTGCTCGCCGTCGCGGGGGTGCATCCTGACCGGGCGCAACCACCACTCGCTGGGGCTGGCGTGCATCACAGAGGCGGCGACCGGCTACCCGGGGTACAACGGGATCCTGCCCTTCGACCGGGGGATGCTGCCGGAGATGCTGCTGCCCCTCGGGTACAACACCTTCTGCGTGGGCAAGTGGCATCTGACCCCGGCGGAGCACACGACTGCGGCGGGACCGTTCGACCGGTGGCCGCTGGGACGCGGCTTCGAGCGGTACTACGGGTTCCTGGGTGGGGAGACCAACCAGTGGTACCCGGAGCTGACCTACGACAACCACGAGGTCGAGCAGCCCGCGCTGCCCGAGGACGGCTATCACCTCAGCGCCGACCTCGCGACCAAGGCCATCGAGTTCATCAAGGACGCGCACACCACGGCACCGGACAAGCCGTTCTTCCTGTACTACGCCACCGGCGCCGGGCACGCCCCGCACCATGTGCCCAAGGAGTGGGCGGACAGGTACGCGGGGAAGTTCGACGCCGGCTGGGACGCGTACCGGGAGGTCGTCCACCGGCGCCAGATCGACATGGGGATCATCCCGGAGGGCACCCCGTTGTCCGCGCATGACCCCGACGTACCCGTCTGGGACTCGCTGTCCGCCGACGAGAAGCGGCTGTACTCCCGGTTCATGGAGGTCTACGCCGGGTTCGTGGAGTACACCGACCACCACTTCGGGCGGATCCTGGACTTCCTGGCCGAGATCGGTGAGCGGGACAACACCCTGGTCATCGTGGTGTCGGACAACGGGGCCAGCTCGGAGGGCGGGCCGGTCGGGTCCCTGAATGAGATGTTCTTCTTCAACAACGCCCCGGAGTCCCTTGCGGACAACCTGGCGATGATCGACCAGCTCGGCGGGGTCGAGACGTGCAACCACTACCCGTGGGGCTGGACCAACGCCGGCAACACCCCGTTCCGGCGCTGGAAGCGCGAGACCTACCGGGGCGGCACGACCGACCCGTGCATCGTGTCCTGGCCGGCCCGGATCACCGCCGGGGGGCAGCTGCGCTCCCAGTACGCCCACATCATCGACTTCGTCCCGACGGTGCTGGAGGCCCTCGGCGTGCAGCCACCGGAGGCGATCCGTGGCGTTGCCCAGGAACCGATCGAGGGCGTCAGCTTCGCCCACACGTTCACCGACGCCGATGCCCCCACCCATCACCAGACCCAGTACTTCGAGATGATGGGCCACCGCGCGATCTACCACGACGGGTGGCGCGCGGTCTGCCCGTGGCCCGGCCCGAGCTTCACCGAGGCCGCCGAGCGGGGCCTGCGGTTCGGCTCCCCGATCACCGCCGACGGCCTGGCCGCCCTCGAGGCGCACGGGTGGGAGCTCTACGACCTCACCGAGGACTGGGCCGAGACCCGCAACGTGGCCGCCGAGCACCCCGACAAGCTCGCCGAGCTGGTCGAGCGGTGGTGGGCCGAGGCTGAGAAGTACCAGGTCCTGCCCCTCGACGGTGACGTGCTGTACCGGCTGGCCATCGAGAAGCCGTCCATCGCCGGGCCGCGGGAGCAGTTCGTGTTCTACCCCGGTGGGGCGTCGGTTCCGTTCACCGCCACCCCGAAGACCTACAACCGGCCGTGGAGCATCACCGCCGACGTCGTCATCCCCGACGAAGGGGCGCAGGGGGTTCTGCTGGCCAACGGCGGTCGGACCGGCGGGTACACCTTCTTCGTCAAGGACGGGCACCTGCACTTCCTGTACAACTGGCTGGGCCGCGACCGGTTCTGGTTGAAGTCCCCCGACGTCCTGCCGACGGGCTCGGTCCAGCTGCGCTACGAGTTCGAGCCCACCGGGGCACCCGACCCGAGCATCGGCCACGGCGTGCCCGCCCGCGGGCAGCTCTACGTCAACAGCGACCTCGTCGCCAGCATCGACATGCCGTTCTCCGTGCTGCGAATGTTCGGCACCCAGGGCCTGACCTGCGGCTACGACGGCGGCGAGCCGGCAGCACCCGAGGAGTACACCGGCGCGTTCCCGTTCACCGGCACCATCCAGCGGGTCACCCTCGACCTGTCCGGCGAACTCATCGCCGACACCGACGCCGATCTTCGCGTCGCCATGATGCGCCAGTAGCTGGGGCGCACTGATGGCGAAGGTCCCCTGGGGCCGGGAGACCGTTGCCGGCCTCGCCGGGGCGATCGGGTCGGTTCCCGACGGGATGGCCACGGCCGTCCTGGCCGGGGCCAACCCGATGGCTGGGCTCTATGCATCCTTCGCCGGGCCGGCAGTCGGTGGGCTGCTGCAGTCGACGACGGTCATGGTGGTCGCCACCACCTCGGCCGCGGCGGTGACCACTGCAGAGGTGATGAACGCCGGGCCGGCTGATGCGCTGCGAACCCTGGCGACCCTGACGATCCTGGCCGGCGCGTTCATGTTGCTGGCCACCCGTCTGGGGTTCGCCAAGCTGATGCGGTTCGTGTCCGCGTCGGTCATGGGCGGGTTCATGTTCGGCGTCGGGCTGATCCTCATCCTCGGCCAGCTCGCCGACGCCACCGGGGTCTCGACCAGCGGCGGATCAACGTTGGAGAAGGCGCTGAACACGCTGCGCCAGTGGCAGTCCTTCGACCTGGCCTCGATGCTCACCGCCGGCACAGCCATCCTGGTCAGCGTCGTCCTGGGCCGCGGGAGGCTGGTCGCCCTGGCCCCGCTGATCGCGATCGTGATCCCCACCATCGTGCTGGCCGTGACCGATGGCCAGGTGGCAACAGTGGAATCGACCTCCGGTGCCATCGCAGTCGGCCTGCCACCACTGGTCCTGCCCGACCTCGGCCTGGTCTCCCCCACGTTGGTCGCCTCGGCGGCGGCGCTGACGGTCGTGGTCCTGGTCCAGGCCGCCGGAGTGGGCGCGGCCTACCCGAACACCGACGGACCCGGCAACGACGTGACCCGCGACTTCTACGCCCAGGGTGGGGCGAACCTCGCCGCCGGCCTGGTCGGCGGAATCCCCGTCGGCGGCAGCGTCGGGCAGACGGCGTTCAACGTGATGGCCGGCGGGCGCACCCGGTGGGCCGTGATCCTGAGCGGACTGTGGATGCTGGTGTTCGTCGTCGCCCTCGGCCCGGCGTTGTCCGCCGTGCCGATCCCGGCCCTGGCGGGGCTGCTCAT
Source organism: Candidatus Nanopelagicales bacterium (assembly GCA_039812125.1). Lineage (GTDB taxonomy): Bacteria > Actinomycetota > Actinomycetes > S36-B12 > CAIYMF01 > Prado023. The sequence goes on along the minus strand of JBDHZV010000073.1, from coordinate 6,830 downwards.
CCTGGCCGGCTTCGGGTCGCTCAAGCCCCGCGCGCTGGCCCGCACCTGGCAGACGAGCAAGTCCTCCGCGGCGGCCGCCCTGGTGACGATGATCGCCACGCTGCTCGTGCCGATCCACGTCGCCGTGCTGACGGGGGTGCTGCTGTCCCTGCTGCTCGTCGGTGTCAACAGCTCGAGGACGACGCACATGGTCGCACTCGAGCCGATCGCCCCGGGTCGGTGGCGGCGCGGCACCGTTCCGACGGCGCTCGCCCCGGGCGTGGTCACCGTGCTGGACATCGAGGGATCGGGGACCTTCGCGTCGGTCCCCGCCCTGTTCGAGCAGCTGCCCCCGCCACCGTCCGGCAGTGCCGGGGCCAGCGCGGTCCAGCCCCCGAGCGCCGTCGTGCTGCGGCTGCGCGGCCACCTGCGCACGAACCTGACCTTCGCCACCGCGCTGGAGCGCTACGCCGACGGGGTCACCGGATCCGGTGGTGTCGTGATCGTGTGCGGGCTGCAGCCGGCGACGATCGCCCAGCTGCGCTCCGCCGGCCTGCCCGAGTCCGTGGTCCTGCAGGCCCAGGGCGACGAGCTCGACGGATCCCTCACCGAAGCCTACGAGCGCGCCTCGTCGTGGCTGGCCGCTGCCGCTGCGCCACGCCCCGAGGACCCACCCGAACGACGGTAGAGGACGCGCTGCGGCAACGAGCGCTCCGTATGCACAAGGCGCTGGAAGTCCATCGCGTGCGCCTACCGGCCGCCCTCGGGTCGGAGCCTCGCGACGTAGGGCAGGTTGCGCAGCCGGTCCTGCCAGGGCAGGCCGAAGCCGACGAGCAGCTCGTCGCTGTCCATCTCGAACGCGAAGTACTCGCGCGCGGGGATCTCCACGCGACCCGGCTTGACGAACAGGGTCGCCACCGACACCGACGCCGGCTGGAAGGTCGCAAGGTGGGTGACCAGCCGCCGCATGGTGGCGCCGGACTCGATGGCGTCATCCACGACGATCACGTTCCGGCCGGCGATGGGGATCGTCTGGGGGTAGGAGATGGGGGAGGCGTTGTCCCGCGCGCCCGGGGTGTGCGGGCAGGAGATGTAGTCCATCTCGATCTGGAAGGTCAGCTGGCGCACCAGGTCCGCCGTGGTCAGGATCCCGCCGGGGACGACGGTGATGACGACCGCCGAGAGGTAGTCGCGGTTGATGGCCTCGGCGACGCGGCCGATGCCCTCGCGCACCTGTTCCGTGCTCAGGACTGTCTCTCCGATGAACCGGTCCATCTGTCATGGCCTCTCCGCAGGGGGCAGGGGGTTCCCGGGCCCAGCATGCCCGGGTCGGTCAGGGCGGATGGCACCGGCTACCCCCGGCACTCGGGTGTCGCGAGCCCGCAGGGCCGGGATCCTCGCTCGGGCAGGGCTCGACGGGGGGCTAGACGGACAGGAACAGGCTCAGCAGCATCAGCGCGCCCCCGACGAGCAGGTTCTGCCACAGGGCGATCGTCGCGGGGCGCCCGCCGCCCACCGAGCGGGAGCGGGCAGCCAGGGCGGCACCGATCCAGTTCGGCAGGGCCAGGGCGGCGTAGAAGGCGATGTTCGCCAGGCGCCCCAGGAGGCCCTGGTCGAACAGGTCGACGCCGAGCCCGGGCTCGACGCCGAACAGCGAGTACACGGCGTAGCCGGCGGCGAACATGACCATCAGCCAGGGGAGGTAGGCCAACTGCACCAGATAGGCCCAGATGGTGAGGCGACGGGATGGGCGGGCTGCGGTGACGGGGGGATTCGGTGCGGTTCGGGGGGATGACATTGCCCTCACCTCCACTTCCGACACTGGCAGGCGCCCAAGTCCGGGGGAAGAGGCGACCGACCCGTCCTGGCCCAGCCCCTTCCGCGGGTCGCGCAGAGCCCCCGTTGCCGGTCGTCAGCCGCCCGGCCGTGATCGGCGTCCTCACGCGAGGTTCTGCGCTGCCGCCGCGATGACCTGCTCGGTCCACTGCGGGTCCATCAGCCCGGCGGGGCTCGGGACCTCCTCCCCGGACGGGGTCTCGTAGCCCGACGGCGCGAACCTCATGTAGTGGACAGTGTCGCCGGAGCGCATCACCGTGCTGATGGCCTCCGATCGGGACGCTGCCTGGTCGTGGGTGAACAGCGCACGCACCCGGAATCCGTCGACCCCGTCGGGAACGGCACCGAGCGTCGTCTCCGGCGGGTCGCCGAAGAAGTCGGGGTTGTCCTCGTACAGGGCTGCGCAGTCGTCGGCCTTCGCCCGCGCGCGGCTCACGGCGGCACGGGCTGCGTCGTCGTCGGCGTACACGATGGCGTACTGGTCCAGCTGGGCGGCCCCGGCTACGCCGAATGCCCAGGCGCCGGCCAGGGCCTCGGGCTCGGTGTCCGTGGCCGGGCCCTCATCCGGGCGGCTCGGCACGATCGGGCAGACCATGAACTGCGCCCAGGGTGCGCTGACCTCGGAGCCCTGTGCGGTCAGGGGCTCGACGGGTCGCACGAGCGTGCCAGGCGGCGCCGCGGGCGTCCGGTCCTGGGGGAGCAGGGCCGCGGTGGCCCGCTCCACCGCGGTGGCGGTGTCCGTCGGGCTCGGGGAGGCAGATGCCTCGCCGCCGGTTCCGCCTGCGCATCCGGCGACCAGGAGCGCCGTTGACAGGGCGGCCAGCACCCTGACCAGTCGTGGCGCTGCGGGGACGGGGGGGAATCTCACGGGGGACATGTCCGTCGCCTCCCAAGGTCGATGACCCTCGGTCCCATGCTGTCAGGGCGCAGGGTGCGCGGACAGGGTCGTTGGCCCTCGGGCCCGGGCCCTGCACCCTCGCGCCGTGCCCCGCCCCCGCGTCCCGACACCGGGTCGGCGGCCTGACGGTCGTGGATGGCACGACAGGGCGGGGCCTGGCGTCAGCTGAGCTGGACGCTGGAGGCCTTGTCGTTCATGGTGTCGCCGACGTAGCTCATCGACGTGGCGGGGCCGACCGAGGAGCCGCCGTAGCTGACGTTCTCGAACAGCTTGACCTGGCAGTTGCTGGCCCCGGCGAAGCTGGAGACCGTGTCGTTGAACGCCGAGGGCAGCGAGGACCAGGAGTGGTCGACGTCGGAGTTGGTGTCGCAGGGCGTCGAGGCCTGCAGGGTAAGGGTGGAGCCGCCGTATCCGGACGCCGTGTACAGCGTGGCGAGGGTGTAGGTGGTGGCCATCGCCGCCACGCCGCCGGGTGCGCAGGTCAGCACCCCGGTGTCGAGGTTCAGCACGCAGTCGACGGGCTCGTCGGCGTTCGCGGGGGTCGCGGTGGCGATCAGCAGCACGAGGGTGGCGGCGGTGACGGGGATTCGGGTGCGCATGGGTCTCCTCGCTCGTGGGTCAGTCGTCGGACACCTGCTCCAGGGAGCTCTCCGGCAGCCCGATGTCCGCGCACTTGCCGATCGGCAGCACCGCGGTGTCCCCGTTGGTCAGCACGCAGATGCTCACGGGGTCGGGGATGGGGATGGGGACGGTGTCCTTCGTGCTATCAACGTTGGAGTAGCACAGGTCAAGGGCCCGTTGCGCCGATTTCGGCTCGTCGGTTGCGAGGAAGAGATGACCCGCCCGCGCCGTCTCGTCGGTCAGGTCGTCCGGAACCCACCGGTAGCACCACACGAGGTCCTGCTGGACCGGCTCGCGGCGCAGCAGGCCACCGGTCGCGGCCCCGACGCCGGCGACCAGCAGCACGACGCCCGTGACCAGCGCCACCCACCAGCGGCGGATGCTGCCCGCCAGCTCACGGCGGGACTCGCGGCGGATCCGCCGGGCGGTGTGGCGGGCCCTGCGGTCCAGCTCGGCGTCGTCGACCAGCGGCACGAAGGTGGCCGAGGCAAGGGCGCCGAAGAGATCGTCGTCGGTCATGACGCCACCTCCCCGTCGACCGCTTCGGCCAGCCGTTGGCGGGCCCGGTGCAGGCGCACCCGGACCGTGCCGGCGGGGATCCCCAGGGTGATGGCGGCCTGGGCGGGGGAGAACCCGAACAGCCCGCACAGCTCAAGGACCTCGCGGTCCTCCTCGCCCAGCCGGAGCATCGCCTTCATGGCGGCGCTGAGCATCTTGTTCGCGGCGTCGACCTCGACGATCCGCTCGGTGAAGTCCTCGGGCCGGCTCACCCCGGTCCGGTTGTTCCGGGCGTCCTCGGCGAGCCTGGCCTCCACCCAGCTCGAGGCCATCCGCCGGGCCACCGTGAACAGCCACGGCAGCCAGCCGCGTTCGTCGTCGACCACGACCTGCTCGCGCTGGCGCCACGCCTCCACGAAGACGTCGGCGGCCAGGTCCTTGGCGTCCTCGAGTGGCACACGCCGGGCCAGGAACGTCACGACGGCGGGGTAGTGCGTCCTGAAGAGCTGATCGTGCTCGGCGCGCTGAGCGGCGAGCTGACGCCGCGTCTGCGCCAGCCCCATCCCCCACCTCGCTCCGCCACAGCTGCACCTCGACCCTATCCAGCCCACGACCCAGGTCGAGAGCTCCCCCCGTGGAACACCCGTGGATGTCCCTGCACCCCGCTGGCACCCCCGTTGCCTGCGAGGTGCAGGGACACCTCCACCCGGTATATGGGTGCATGACGGCTCGCGTTACTGTGAACTGCGTCACATGTGCACCGATGGGTCGTGCGGGGCGGCCGACCGGGCGGGCCGCGGGCAGCGGTACGTGCGGACAGTGGCAGCCCGCGGTCACCCGCCGATCGCGGCAGGCTCACGCTCGTAGAGCCGGCGGGCCCAGAGGTAGGCGGCCAGGGAGAGGGCAGCGCACCAGAGCAGGGCAGTGATCACCGTGGCAGCCTCGGGTGTGCCGTCGAGCAGCCCGCGGACCCCCTCGATCATGGGTGTGAACGGCTGGTGCTCGGCGAACCAGCGCAGCCCCACCGGGTAGGAGTCGGCCGGCACGAAGGCGCTGCTGAGAAACATGAGCACGATCAGCAGCAGGGGGGTGTTGCTGGCGGTCTCGACGCTGCGGGAGTTCAGGCCCAGCGCCAGGCAGATCCAGATCACGGCGAACGCGACCGCCAGCGCCAGTGCGAACGCCGCGACCCACCCGACAGCGGTCCCGCCGGGCCGGTAGCCGAGCAGCGCCGCGACCAGGCTGACCGCGACCAGGACGAACGCGGCTTGCACCATGCTGCCCAGCACCTCGCCGGCCAGCACCGACGAGCGGGTGATCCCCATGGTCCGGAAGCGCGACGTGATGCCCTTGGTCCGGTCGGCGGCCACCGAGATCGCGGTGCCGAGGCCGACCCCGGCGATGGCGAACAGCAGGACGCCGGGCACCACGTAGTCGAGGTAGGCCGCGCGGCCGCCGGCGGCCAGGTCCGGGCGGACGCCAGCCCCGAGCGTCTCGCCGAAGACGAACACGAAGAGCAGCAGGATCAGGACGGGCTGCGCCAGCAGCATGAGCGTGAGGGAGGGGTAGCGCTGGATGTGCCGCAGGTTGCGGCGCAGCATCGTGACGGTGTCGTGGGCGGGCAGGGCCTGGCTCATGGGAGCTCCTCGGGGCTCGTGGTCGCCGCGGCGGCGTGCCCGGTCAGGGCGAGGAAGACGTCGTCGAGGTCCGGGCGGTGCACGGTGATGTCGGTGACGGCTGACTCGTGGGGGGCCAGTCGGTCCAGTGCGCTGCGCAGGGAGCCGACCGAGCCGTCGACCGGGAGGGTCAGGGCGCGGTGCTCCGCGTCGGCGCGGCTGCCCAGGGCGCTGGCGGCGGCCGCGAACCGCTCGTCGGTGTCGAACGTGACCCGGACATGCCCGCCCGGCACCCGGCGCTTGAGCGCGTCGGGGGTGCCCTGGGCGACGATGCGACCGGCGTCGAGCACCGCGACGCGGTCGGCGAGCTCGTCGGCCTCGTGCAGGTACTGGGTGGTCAGCAGGATGCTCACGCCCTCGCGGAGGTGGCCGCGCACGATCTCCCAGACGGCTCGCCGGGACCGGGGATCCAGCCCGGTGGTGGGCTCGTCGAGGAAGATCACCTTCGGCCGGCCGATCAGCGTCATCGCGAGATCCAGGCGCCGGCGCATCCCCCCGGAGTAGGTGGCGGGCACCCGGTCGGCGGCGTCGACCAGCGCGAGGGTGTCGAGGAGCTCGTCGGCCCGGCGTCGGCCCTCGGTGCGGGGAAGGTGGTGCAGGTCGGCCATCAGGGCGAGGTTCTCCCGCCCGGTGAGCAGGTCGTCGACCGCGCAGAACTGGCCGGTGACGCCGATCAGCCCGCGGACGGTGTCGGCCTCGGACGCCACGTCGTGGCCCAGGACACGCCCGGTCCCGGCGGTGGGCCGGATCAGGGTGGACAGGATGTTCACCAGGGTGGTCTTGCCCGCCCCGTTCGGGCCGAGCAGGGCGACCACCTCGCCCTGCTCCACCCACAGGGTCACGTCGTCCAGGACCGTGGTCTCGCCGTAGCGGCGGGTGAGGCCGTCAGCCTCGATCGCCGGCCCGGTCATTCCCGTGCCCCCGATCCGTCGATGCGCAGGATCCGGATGTCGCCGTAGGACGTGCGCCCGACGATGCGCACCATGGGGTCGCCGGTGGTGGGCTCCTGGCCCGTCGGGACGAAGTCGCTGGCCACCCGGCCGTACTTCGTGTCGAGGTCCAGCCAGACGACCCGGCCATCGGGGATGCCCACCTCGAGATCGCCGTGGGAGGTCTTGAGGTCGAGGTCGGCGCCCCCGGCGACCCCGATGACCACGGCGCCGTGGGCGGTGCGCGCCTCGACGCTGCCCGCGACGGACTCCACCTCGATCCGGCCGTGGCCGGCGCGGACCTGCAGGTTGCCGCCGACCCGGCCGATGCGGGGTCCGGTGCTGCCGTTGCGGACGACGACGTTGCCGGTGGCCGAGGCGATCTGGGTGTGC
>JBDHZV010000072.1:0-13289 GCA_039812125.1 Candidatus Nanopelagicales bacterium | reverse complement strand
CGTTCGACCACCGGGTGGTCGACGGGGCCACGGGCGCCCGGGCCCTGCAGGAGGTCGCGGCGCTCCTGTCCGACCCGGCGACCGCCCTGACGCTGGGCTGACCGGCCCTGGCCCGGGGCGGGCTGTCGTGGCCCGGGGCGGACCCCCGTGGCCCGGGGCGTGCTGTGGTGGCGGCGAGCGGACCCCACGGAGGGGTAGCACCCGCGCCGAGTCAGGCCACCACGTGCACCGTCGATGGACCGTCGGGCCGGGTTCGGCGCACCGACAGCCGCTCGGCGACGCGCTCCTTGAGCTCCGGGACGTGGCTGACGATGCCCACCACTCGCCCTCGTCCGCGCAGGTCGTCGATGACCGACATCACGTCGTCGAGCGTGTCGGGGTCGAGCGAGCCGAAGCCCTCGTCGATGAACAGCGTGTCCAGCTGCACGCCACCGGCCTGAGCGGTCACCACGTCGGCCAGGCCAAGCGCCAGGGACAGGGACGTGTAGAACGACTCGCCCCCGCTCAGGGTGGCCGGGCTGCGCTCGCACCCGGTGTGGCGGTCCAGGACGGCAAGCCCCAGACCCACGCGGGCGTCCCGACGCCCGGCCTGGTCGGTGCGGACCAGCGCGTACTTGCCCGACGACATCGTGGCCAACCTGATGTTGGCCGCCGCGACCACGTGCTCGAACCAGTACCGCAGCACGAAGGTCACCAGGCTCATGCGAGGTGTCCCGGCCATGCCCCGCAGGTACTGGTCGAGGCTGACCAGGTCCTCGCAGTGCGCGGCACGCTCAGCGCGCCGGTCGATGCTGTCGGCGACCTCTGCTCGCCGCTCCCTGAACCGCCGCTCGCGCTCCACCGCCAGATCGTGCTCGCGGCGGCGCGCCCGGGTCACCTCGGCTGCCGCGCTCTGGGCGGAATCGGCCGACTCCGCCAGCGCCCGGGCGTCCTCGGGGCTCACCTCGGTGCCGGCTGCGACGGCCGGATCACGCAGGAGCTCGGCGAGCGCGGCGACCTCCGCGTCCCAGGCGTCCACCGCAGCGGCCAGCGCCGCCACCGCCGTCGGCTCCAGCACCGCCTCGGCGGCGCAGGCCAGGTCGGCGAACCCGGCATCCCGGGCCTCACGTTCGGCCCCCTCGTGCGCCTCGGCCAGATCAGCCCGGGCCCGGGCCAGGCGTTCCAGGCCATCGGCCTGACGGGCCAGCTGCGCGGCCTGCGCCAGCAGGCCCTGCACGCGCGCAGCGACGGACGGGGCCGCCCCGCGAGCCTCCCGCACTGCCTGCTCGACCTGTGCCCGCTCGTCGTGGGCCTGGGCCAGGACGGACTCGCACCGGGCCCGCGCACCCGCCAGGTCGACCCGTTCCGTCGCGGCAGTGGCCGCCTCGCGCTCCAGGGCGCTGAGCTCCCGCTCGAGGTCGCCGGCCTGACCAGCCAGGGCGAGGTCGGCGTCCCGGGAGTGCTCGAGCGCGCCGAGGTCGGCCCGTGCGGCAGCGGGGTCGGTGCCCTCGCAGCGCGCCCGGGCCACGTCCAGCTGCGCCTGCACCCGGGCCGCCTCGACCTCGATCTCCTGGACGGCCACCGCTGCGGCGCTGACGGCGTCGGCCGCGGCCCGCACGTCGCCCTCGCTGACCCCGCCACCGGCGGCCCCGGCCGGTGCGGGATGGACCGCCGAGCCGCAGACCAGGCACGGAGCGCCGTTGACCAACTGGGCCGCCAGCTCGCCTCGCAGGTCGGCGATGCGGTGCTCCACCAGCAGGACGTGGGCGTCCTGGGCCTCCTGCAGCGCCCGCCGGGCTCGCCGCCGGCCGGACTGCAGGGCCGGGAGGCGACCCGCGAGTCGCTCACCCTCCTCCGCGGCGTCGAGCCGGGCCGTGAGGTCCCGGTGGCGGGCATCGTGGGCCGGGCCGCGCGCCGCCGCCGCCCGCGCGTCCGCCAGCCGCTGCCGGACCCGCTCCAGGGCGACTGGCAGCTCCAGCTCGCGCAGGTCGAGCGCCGCGGCCCTGGCCTGCACCTCGGCCACCTCCATGGCGGCCGACTGCTCGGCACGGACCAGATCGCCGATGCGGGACTCCTGAGCGACGAGATGGCCGAGCGCCGCCGCCTCGTCACGGCACGCCTGGGCCTGCGACCGGAGCAGCTCGGCAGCGCCCTGATCGAGCTCGAGGGCGCCGGAACCCGCCGCGAGCTCGGCTCGGGCCGCGTCGACAGTGCGCCGGCGGCCGTCGACGAGGCTGAGCAGCGCCCGGACGGGGGCAGCGCGCCGAGCGGCCTCGAGCTGGCCCCGCCGGGCGGCCTGCTGCACCCGTTCCTGCTCCATCCGGTGGTGTCGGGCGACCAGCCCGTGCGCCCGCAGCGTCGCCTCGAGTCGCTGGTGCGCCGCATCCCGCGCGTCGGCGGCGCCGCGTTCCGCCTCGCCCGCCGCATCCGCAGCGGCACCGGCGGTCCGGGCCCGGTGCGTCAGGTCGTCCTGCACCTCCTGCAGCGCCGCGGCCAGCTGCCGGGGGGGCAGGTCCTGCACCGCCGCGCCTGCGTGGGCCTCCAGGGCGGCCGCCTCGAGTGCCGCGGCGAGCCGGGACGACACCTCCGAGTCCGCCGCGGCCAGCGACCGGGCCGACTCCTGCGCGATCGCCTGCACCTGGGTCGTGAGCTGGCTGAACAGGTGGGTCCCGAACAGGCGGACCAGCAGGGCCCGGCGCTCGTCGTCGTCGGCGCGCAGGAAGCTGGCGAACTCCCCCTGGGGCAGCACCACGACCTGGCGGAACTGCTCACGGGACAGGCCCAGCAGCTCACCGATGATCGTGCCGACCTCGTCCTTGGCGTGCGAACGGCTCACCCACTGCGGCCCCTCCCGCCGCTCGAGGTGGACGCTGGCCCGCTCCCGGGTCACCCCGCTGCCGCGCCGCTTGGGCCGGTCGTACTCCGGCGAACGGCTGATGCGGTGGCGCACACCGCGCACCGAGAACTCGAGCGCGACCTCCGGGCGGATCTCGGGGGCGGCGAAGTGCGAGCGCATCCGCGCCGGGTCTCCGCCGTCGCTGGCCAGGCCGCCGTACAGGGCGAAGGCGATCGCATCGAGGATCGTGGACTTGCCGACCCCGGTCGGGCCCTCGAAGAGGAACAGCCCGCCGGCCGACAGCCGGTCGAAGTCGACCACCTGCTCGTCGGCGAACGGGCCGACCGCGACCATGCGCAGGGTGTGCAGGCGCATCAGGCACCGACCTCGCCGGCCCGGCAGGCCGCGACCGCCTGAGCCAGGACCTCACGCTGGCCGGGCGTCGGCAGCTGCCCCGAGACCAGGGAGACGAACTGCGCGGCGATCTCGACGGGGTCGCTGGCCTCGGTGGCCCGGGTCAACCCGGAGGCGCGCTGCTGCGCCCCGTCCGGGTCGAACTCCAGGACGAGAGTGTGCGGCCACACCTCCCGCAGCTGCTCCATCGGTGAGGCCACCCGCCCCGGGTCGGTCAGCACCACCTTCACGTAGGCCTGCGCGAGGTCGTCGCGCTGCTGCGCCCCCTCGGCCAGCAGGTCGGCCAGGCGGCCCCGGACCTGGCGCAGGGCCCTCGGCACCGGCGTCGGGACCCGCCGCAGCTCCACCTGACCGTCGGCGTCGATCTCGACGACCGTCACCGACTTCACGTGGTCGCGCTCCGAGAACGAGAACGCCAGGGGGGATCCGCTGTAGGAGACGGTCGTGCCGGAGCCGGCGATGCCCACCAGCTGCGGGCCGTGCAGGTGCCCCAGGGCCACGTAGCTGAACCCGTCGAGCAGGTCGGCCGGCACCTCGCCCACGCCGCCCACACGGATCTCGCGCTCGGACTGGCTGGCGACGCCGCCGACCACGAAGGCGTGGGCCATCAGCACCACGCGCGACAGACCACGCGCGGTCGCGTCCAGCCGGATCCGGTCGGCGAGCTCGGCCAGGACGGCGGCGTGCGACCGGGCCACCCCGAGCGCCTGCGTCACGGCGTCGGGCAGGACGTACGGGATGGCGTACACCCCCAGCGCCCCGTGCTCGTCGGCCAGCAGGACGGGCTCGAGGACCTGCTCGACCGTCGTGCGCAGATGCACGCCGGTCGCGGCCAGGACCTGCCCGCCGTACTGCAGCCGTACCGCGCTGTCGTGGTTGCCGGCCGAGACGACCAGCGGGATGCCGGCGGTCACGAACTGCGCCAGTGCCGAGTCGAGCAGCCGGACCGCGTCAGCCCCGGGCTGCGCCCGGTCGTAGACGTCGCCGCTGACCAGGACCGCGTCGGCGTTCTCCCGGACCGCGAGCGCGACGAGCCACCGGAGGAACTGCTCGTGGGCCTGGTGGAGGTCCTCCCCATGCAGGCGCCGCCCGAGGTGCCAGTCGGAGGTGTGGATCAGGCGCATGGCCACACCGTCGCACGGGCCCCTGACATTGATGCGCAGCCCACGCCGTGGCCGGCGCCCCGGGCTACCCTGCGGCGATGAGCACCGACCCGGGCGTCCTCACCGCGCGCCATGCCAGCCTGCTGCTCGGCCCGTCCGGGGCGCTGGGGCTCGACCCCGCGCACGTGGTCGAGTGGTTCGGGGCGATGCAGGGCCAGGACCTCGCCAGCGTCCTGTGGTCGGTGGGGGTGCGCACCGGCGTGGACCGCTCGGCGGTGAGCGCGGCGCTGGACGCCGGGCACGTGCTGCGGACCTGGCCGATGCGCGGCACCCTGCACCTGGTCCCCGCGCGGGATGCGCGCTGGATGGTCCGGCACCTGGGAGCCCGGGCACTGGCGGGGGCAGCCCGCCGACGCGAGTTCCTGGGCCTGTCCGAGCACGACGCCGACCGTGCCGCGGACGTGCTCGGACAGGCACTGGTCGGCGGACACCAGCTGAGCCGGTCGGCCTGCGTCGACCTGCTGGTGCGCAGCGGGATCCCCGCGGCCGGGCAGCGCGCCTACCACCTGCTCTGGTACGCCAGCCAGCGCGGCGTGACCTGCGTCGGGCCGAACGAGGGCTCCGAGCAGACCTTCGTGCTGCTCGATGAGTGGGCCCCCGACCCCGTGGCGCTGGATCGGGCCGCTGCGCTGGCCACCATCGCGGGCCGGTTCGTGCGCAGTCATGGCCCGGTGACGGCCCATGACCTGGCCCGGTGGGCCGACCTGACGCTGGCCGATGCCCGGGCTGGGCTGCGCGACGCTGACGGCGTGACCGCTGAGCAGGTGGCCGGTGCCCCGATGTACGTGCACCGGGACTGCCCCGCCCCGGCCCCCTCGCCCGCCGACCTGCCAGCCCACGCGCTGCCGGGCTTCGACGAGCTCGTGCTGGGCTACCGCGACCGGTCCGCACAGCTGGATCGCGATCACGAACCCCTCGTGGTGCCCGGGGGCAACGGGGTGTTCTCGGCCACCCTGGTGGTGGGCGGGCGGGTCGTGGGGACGTGGCGGCGGACCCTGCTGGCCCACCGGGTCCGTATCGAGGCCGCACCGTTCCGACCGCTCGGGACGCAGCACCGGGCGGCGCTGGAGCAGGCGCTGGGCCGATACGCCGAGCACGTGGGACGCATCCCGGAGGTCCGCTGGACTGCCCCGGGCTGAGCAGGCGTAGCCTGCGGGATCGTGCGGCCCCGACTGTCCGTCTCCTGCTCGTGCAGCCTCGACGGCTACCTGGCCGCGGCCGACGGGTCGGTGGACTGGCTCGAGGCAGCCGGCGACCCGGCCGAGGACCACGGCGACGACGCGATGCTGCACTCGCTGGATGCCGTCGCGATGGGCAGGGCCACCTACGACGCGCTGGCGCACCTGCGGACCCTGCCGTTCGGCGACCGACCGGTGTACGTCTTCACCCACCACCGCCCGCCACGCCGGCCCGGGGTGGTGTTCTGGTCGCTGACCCCTGATCAGGCGGTGGCGCACTGGACCCAGTGCGGCCTGCGTCGGGTCCGAATCGGCGGCGGTCACGTGGTCAGCGCGTTCCTCGCCGAGGACCTGGTCGACGACCTGCGGGTCGTCGTCGCCCCGGTCCTGCTCGGCGCCGGACGGCCCCTCTTCCACCCAGGGCGGCCCGGGGCCCGGCTCGATCTCACCACGGTCCGGTCGTTCCCCAGCGGCATGGTGAGCCTGCAGTACCGACGGGCGCGCTGAGCAGCATGTGATCGCCCACGGTGCGTGACCGGCCCAGCTGACCCACAATGACGGGATGCGGGCCATGTGGAGCGGGAACGTCACGTTCGGCCTGGTGAACATCCCCGTGAAGCTGTACGCGGCCACCGAGGACCGCGACGTGCGGTTCCACCAGGTCCACCTGGCCGACGGTGGCCGGATCAAGTACCAGCGGCAGTGCCAGGCGTGCGGGCAGTCCGTGGGGTTCTCCGAGATCGGCAAGGGCTATGAGGACGACGCCGGCCGGCGCGTCCTCGTCGCCGAGGAGGAGCTGGACAGCCTCGTCGTCCCCCACGGCCGGGACGTGGAGATCGTGCAGTTCGCCCCCGCCGAGCAGGTCGACCCGATCTCCTTCGAACGGTCGTACTACCTCGAACCGGCCTCCGGGGCGGCCAAGCCCTACGTGCTGCTGCGCCAGACGCTGGCCCGAACCGACCGGGTCGCCGTGGTGACCATCTCGCTGCGCAAGCGCACGCGCCTGGCCCTGCTGCGCGTGCGCGACGACGTCCTGGTGCTGCAGACCCTGCTGTGGCCCGACGAGGTCCGGGTGCCGCAGTTCGCCGGCATCTCCGACGACGACGTCAGCGTGCGCCCCCAGGAGCTGGCGATGGCCGGGTCGCTCGTGGACACCCTGAGCAGCGACTTCGACCCGGCCGCCTTCCGCGACGAGTACCGGGAAGCCGTGCTCGCACTGCTGGAGCAGAAGCTGGCGGGCCAGGACGTCCTCATCCCGCCCGAGGTCGAGCAGCCCGAGGCGGGCACCGTGGTCGACCTCATGGCCGCCCTGCAGGAGTCGGTGCGCCGCAGCCAGGCCGCCCGCGCTGCCACGCCGGAGCCGGCGCAGCCGGAGGCCACCGACACCACCAGGCCGAAGGCGCGGGCGTCCCGGCGGCGGGCCACCGGGACGTAGCCCTACCGGGTCGTCGCCCAGTGCCGGGCGCCGCGCGGGCGGCGCCCCGCCGGCCGCGGCTCGCCTGCGAGGCCCGGCTCAGCCAGCTCGGCGAGCCGGCGCACCCGGGCCACCCACGCGCCGTAGCGGCGGGCCAGGGGGTCAGCCGAGAAGCCGTGCGCCGCCACGCTGACCAGCACGGTCAGGCAGATGGTGGCCAGGACCCGGTCGAGGTCCCCCCCGGTGTCCAGCGACTCCACGGCGATGAGGGCGAAGATCACCGAGGCCAGCCCCCGAGGGCCGAACCACCCGATGAACGCCACCGAGGGCATCCGCAGGCCGGTGCCGATCAGGCAGATCGCCACCGGGACCATCCGCAGCACCGTCAGCGCCAGCACCGCGAACAGGACCTCCCGGGTGCCCACGGAGTGCCACACCAACGGGACTGCGACCATGCCGACGACCAGCCACACCAGGTACCCCAGGGGCGTCGACAGCGCCTCGGTGAGCTCGAGCACCGACTCCTCCCGCGGCAGCCACCGCGCGGCGCCGGCGAAGGCGGTGCCGGCGACGAACGCGGCGACGAAGCCGTTGCCGCCGACGAGCAGGGCCGTGCCGTAGGCCAGCAGGGGCAGGACGAGCACCGCCAGGGCGCGGCTGGCGGTGCTGCTCAGCCGCCGCGCTCGCGACGCACCCACGAGGACGGCCCCGCCGGCGCCGACCAGCACGCCGACCAGCACGCCGATGGCCAGCTCGGCCAGCGCCCCGGTCACGGTCTCGCGGGCCGCGAGTCCCTCCGCCCCGGCGAGGGCCGCGATCGCAGCCAGCACGATCGGGGTGGCCAGGCCGTCGTTCAGGCCGCTCTCCACGTTCAGCAGCCGCCGCACCCGGGCCGGCACCACCGGGTTCAGCACGGTGGCCGCGCCCAGGCCGGCATCGGTCGGTGCCAGCGCCGCGGCCAGCAGCAGGGCCATCATGAGGGACAGACCGGGGAACGCCAGCGTTGCCGCCAGCATCCCCAGGATGACCGTCAGCGGGAACCCGATCAGCAGCAGCCTGCTGACGGCCCCCCGGTCGGCACCGATCTCACTGGGCCGGACCTGCGCGGCGTCGTGGAACAGGATCAGCACGAGGGTGACCTCGGCGACGGACTTCAGGTCCGCCGCCGCGGCGCCGTCGAGGGGACCCGCAGCGAACCCCAGCACCGCACCGACCACGACGAACGCCAGTGGGGCGGTGACGTAGAACCTGCTCAGTCCCACGGCCACGACGCTGAACGCCAGCACGAGCACCGCGAACAGCACGGCGCCGGCCAGCAGCGGCTCACCTGATCCCGTCGCCTCCGCGGCCAGGGTGCTCAGCTCGGCCACTGGCTCAGAACCTCACCTGGGGGGGCGCCTGGTGGGCCTCCGGGGCCTCGTAGAAGTCCCGCTTGTAGACCCCGGCCATACCGGAGATCCACATCCACGGGATGGCCACCACCTTCGAGTTCAGCTGGCTCACCGCGTCGTTGTAGTACTGCCGGGCGAACGCCAGCTGGCCCTCGGTGTCGGCGAGCTGGCGCTGCAGCTCGCCGAAGTTGGCCGACGCCTTGAGGTCCGGGTACGCCTCGGCCACCGCGAGGACGTCGACGAGGGCCCGGTCGAGGGCCCCGGCCGCGGCCGAGCGGTCTGCGACGGACTGCCCGTGGGAGGCCCGGCTGACCGCCGCACGGGCGGTGGTGACCGATTCCAGGACACCCCGCTCGTGCCCGGCATATCCCTTCACGGTCTCCACCAGGTTGGGGATGAGGTCTGCGCGCCGCGTCAGCTGCACGTCGATCCCGCCCAGGGCCTCCTGGGCCCGCAGGTCGAGCCGGCGCAGCCGGTTGAACCCCGCCACCATGGCCGCGCCGAGCGCCGCCACCACGACCAGGACCACGACGGTTGTGGTCATTGCGAACCCACCCTTCTGCTGTCGTTCACCAGGACCCCCCGCCGCCCCCACCGCCGCCGCCGAAGCCGCCACCACCCCCGCCGCCCCCGCTGGAGGACGACGACTGCGAGGCGGTGTACGCCGAGATCGACGACGACAATGCCGACGAGAACGAGTCGAGCCCGCCTCCGGAGTAGAACCCGCCATGGCCCATCCCGGGGTGGACGGGGTACCAGGCCGGGACGGGGGGCTCGGCACCCACCGCACGTCGGTACTTCTCCGCCCAGGCATCGGCCACCCCGAAGGCGATCGCGTAGGGCACGTAGGCGATGAACAGGTCGGAGCGCGCGGCGAAGTCGAAGCGGTCCTCGGCCGACGGTGTGCTCAGCAGCCGCCGGAACCCACCCGCCCGCGACCAGACCAGCCGTCCCGACGTGGTCCGGCGCCGCCCGACCCCGGTGGCCAGCAGCCCCACACCACCGATGCAGACCATGGCGGCGGGCAGGCCCCACATCGTCGGCCACGGCAGGCCGAACGCCGGTCCCACGAAGCCCAGCAGCGCCAGCAGCAGGCACAGCCCCCACACCACGCGGCCCCAGACCTCGGACGGGGCAGGGCGCACCAGGCCCGCCTGCACAGCCCAGCTGCGCACCGCGGGCGAGATGCCGTTCCGGGCGGCCATCAGGGTCTTGCCGGCACTGACCGATCTCCGGGAGGCGCGGAACGCGCCGCCAGGAACGTCGACACCCAGCGTCCGTGCGACCGATTGTGCCACCGGGTCCACCGCCTGCCAGGCCGCGGCATCGGCCAGCCCCGTGACCTCCCAGGAGTCCTGGGAGTCCCGGTCGAGGCGCACCAGGCCTCGATCGGCCAGGTGCAGCAGCGTGGCGACCAACGGGTCGGGTCCGGTGCCCTCCGTGTCCAGGTGGACCAGCTGCACCGGTCCCAGCCCGTCCGGCGGCGCGTACTGGACGGGGAACCCCGGCGGGTCCTCCCGCGCCACGTGCGACCAGGCCAGCCCGACGACGAACCCCGCGGCGGACAGCGCTGCCACGAGCAGGACCACCGGGACCGACCGGCCGAGCACCTCGTCCCACTGGACCGACCAGGGCAGGCTGGGTCGGGAAGGTGCCGGCATGGCCATCGCCGCCCGCACCCGCATCCCGCTGCGGGGCGGCAGGTCGGCGGCGGACACCGTGACCTGCTGCGTGCCAGCGCCGGCGATGGTGCAGGGACGGGGACTGGCCGCCCGGCCCGCCGAGCACTGGACCTGCGGGGCGGCGGCGGGCAGGTCCATCGTGATGGCGGCCCGGACGATGGGCATCTCCCAGCCGCGGGCCACGACCGCCCACAGCAGGGCGGACCCGGCCGGCTCGGTCATGGACCCGACTGACGAGGCGAAGCTGTCGCCGGCCCCGGCCGAGCCCGGGGACACAGCACCTGGGATCGTGTACGAGATCCGGTAGCGGTGCTGCCCGGGTGACAGGTAGGTGTCCGCGTCGCCGATCCTGGCCACGAGGAACCGCCTGCCCTGCTGCCACGACGTCACCCAGGGGGCGGGGCGGCCGTCGGCCGTGATGGCGGTGATGGTGGGGACGTAGCGCACCCCAGGGTCGTCGGCGTCCGCGACGTCGAAGTAGCGGAAGATGCCGTGCCGGCCGGACGGGAAGCGCGCCGTGACGTCCTCGACGGCGCTGAGCGCACCGTCCTCGGCCACGACGAACCGGGCCCGGTAGTCGGTGATCACCACCGGATCCGACACGTCCGAGGTCCCGGTGGGCACCAGGCGGGCCGCCAACGGCCACAGCAGCCCCACCGCAGCCAGCATCGCCAGCAGGACGCGCGCAACGAGGGACCGCAGGCTCACGGGGAGAACCCTCCCACGCCGCCAGCGCCCGGCGCACGCACCCTCATGGGCCGGCGGGTCCCAGCAGCAGGCGGACCTCGGCGCCGCCCATCGCCGAGCGCCCTCGCTCCAGGCGGCCCCCGGACGCGACCGCGAGGCGCTCGGCGATGGCCAGGCCCAGACTCGTGGAGCCGGTGCGTCCCGGAGCGGGGGCGTCCGGGAAGCCGGGGCCCGCATCGGCCACCGTGACCTGCACCAGCCCGTCCGGCCCGGCGCCGATGCCCAGCCCGAGGGCCACGCCCTCGTCGGTGTGCACGAACACGTTCTGCAGCAGCACGTCCACAGCGGTCGTCAGGTCGTACTCGGTCAGCCGGACGGGCACCGGGCCCGGCATCACGTGCAGGGCGACGTCACGGCCCTGGAAGTCGGCCAGGACCTGCCAGAACTGCGCCCGCCCGGCAACCACCGCAGCGGCGTCGCACGAGGGCACCAGGCCCTCTCGATTGGCCCGTCGCGCGGCCGTGATGATCTCGTCGGTCGTGCGCTGCAGGGCGACGACATCCTCGACCAGCCGATCCCGGGCGACCTGGTCGGCGACGGCGTCGACGTCGGCCGCCAGCACCGTCAGCGGGGTGCGCAGCTGGTGGGCCAGCTCAGCGGAGGCGGTTCGCTCGTCGGCGAGCAGCTCCTGGACCCGCCCGGCGAGCCGGTTCAGGGCAGCTCCGACCTCGTCCACCTCGCGGATGTCCGACCGCGGGGCACGCACGGCCAGGTCCCCGGCGGCCATCTCCTCGGCCGTCCCGGCCAGCACGAGGATGGGGCGCGCCGTGCGACGCGCCAGCATCCAGCCGGCCAGCCCCGCCCCGACCAGCAGGGCGGCGCACAGCCCGCCGATCGCCGCCATGCGCCGGTCCAGCCCGTCCTGCAGGGTCGCGGTCCCAGCGCGGACGAGGACGACCCCGACGAGCTCCTCGTCGAACACGGCCGGAGCGGCAGCGAACCCGTCAGCCCCTGTGTCGAGCGACCCGGCGGCTCCCTGCCGGGCGGCAGCCACCAGCCGGCGCGCCTGGGGCGGGACGTCCGGTCCGTCGGCCCGGGAGCCCGGTTCGATCAGCACCACGTCCCCGAGCCCGGGCCCCGGGACGAGCTGCGGCACCGGTTCGCCGGACTCGTCCTGCGCGCTGTGCAGCCCCTCCCAGGTGTCGGCGACGGCACGGGCCTGGTCGGCCAGCACCGACAGCTTGGCCGTGCGCACCAGGTCACGGGCCGCCAGGGCCAGCGGCACGACGAACGCCGTCATCGTCACGAGCACGACGAGCAGGGCGAACGTGACCAGCCGTCGCTGCATCAGCCGGCGGGGTCGACGTGAACGTCCTCGAGGAGCACCCCGACGCCCCGGTGGACGTGGATGAAGCGGGGGTCCTCCGGGCTGTCCCCGAGCTTGCGCCGCAGCCACGACAGGTGCACGTCGACGGTGCGGGCGGCGTCGGTGCGCTGCCACACCTCGCGGAGGAGCTCGCCCCGCGACACGACCCGACCCGGGTTCGCCGCCAGGTAGGCGAGCAGGTCGAACTCCAGGCGGGTCAGGTCCACCGGGTGCTCGTCGACCTCAGCGACCCGTCGGGCCCGGTCGACCACGAGACCGCCGACCCGCAGCGGGGGCTCCGGGGTGGCGGAAACGGCACCTCCGCGCCGCAGCACGGCACGGATCCTGGCCTCCAGGTGGGCAGGGTCGTAGGGCTTCACCACGTAGTCGTCGGCCCCGGCGTCCAGCAGCTGCACGATCAGCCCCTCGTCGTCCCGGGCCGTCGCAACGATCACCGGGACCTGGCTCACCGCGCGGATCATGCCCAGCAACCGCTCGCCGGGGACGTCCGGGAGCCCGAGGTCGAGCACGACGGCGTCGGGGTTGCCGACGAGCAGCGCCTGGAGCCCGTCCAGCCCGCTGCCCGCCGAGTCAACGGCATGACCACGGCCGAGCAGGGCCCGGACCACGGCCGTTCGGATGCCCGCGTCGTCCTCAACCAGCAGCACGTGCGCCACGACTGGAGCCTACTTCGCACCGACGCGGCGCAGTGCGAGCGCCGCGGCCGGGCACGAGGCCACCGCCAGTCGTGCCGCTTCCTCGAGTCGGGCCGGGACCGGCCCCCGGGCCACCTCGACGGGATAGCCCCACGGGTCCAGGCCGAGTCGCTCGCCCAGCGCGGCGGCACACACCCCATGGCCGGCGCACCGCGCCCAGTCGACGTGGACCTCCCAGGCCCGGGCAGCAGTCACGGGGCACCACCGACCTGCGCGAGGGCACTGCGCAACGCCGCCACGGACGCCGAGGGATGGGCGCAGATGCCGCGGCCGTCGACGAGGTCGAACAGCGCCCCCACCTGGGACGCGTCGTGCCTGCCCCGGGCGGAGCGCGTCAGGGCCGCCGCAAGCTCGGGAAGCCCCCGGGCACAGGGGCCGCACTGGCCCGCAGAGGCGGCTGCCAGCTCCTCGGCCAGCGCCGCGACGACCTCCCAGGGGTCGAGGTCGTCGGGCACCCACATGA
>JBDHZV010000071.1:0-13315 GCA_039812125.1 Candidatus Nanopelagicales bacterium | reverse complement strand
CGTCTGCCGGTACGCCAGGACCACAGCCGTCGCCGCCTTCACGGCTTCCTGCTCCTCTGCCGTGAGGCTGCGCGAGGGACTGCTGGTGGGCGTCGCTGCCGCCGAGCTGGCGTGGGTCGACGCAGAAGCCGTGGCATCCGACGATGGCACGCCGGCCTGGCCGCGGTCAGGCGAGCAGCCTGTCAGCGCCAGAGCGCCCACAAGCAGCGCTGCCCCCGCCGATTGGCCCGTTCGTCGGTCCCTCATGACTGCTCCTCCCGCGCCGCCCAGCGTCTCGTCGGAGCCCTCCCGCTGCCGAAGGCCGCTGAGCATCGCCCCCCTGGCGTGCCGCATATGAGGATAAGGCCGGATTCGGCAGCCCCGTGACGAGGACCCACACGACGTAGGCTTTGCCCATCATGACTCGCCCCTCCCTTGTCGCAGCCCTGTCCGAGCGCGTGATCGTCGCCGACGGGGCCATGGGCACGATGCTGCAGGCCGCCGAGCCGTCGCTGGACGACTTCGCAGGCCTCGAGGGGTGCAACGAGATCCTGAACGTCACGCGCCCGGACATCGTCGCCGGGGTGCACGCCGCCTATTTCGACGCGGGCGTCGACTGCGTGGAGACCAACACCTTCGGGGCGAATCTGGCCAACTTGGGGGAGTACGGGATCCCGGAGCGGATCGGGGAGCTGTCGCTTGCAGCTGCGAGGATCGCCCGTGACGTGGCCGACGGCTACAGCACGCCCGACCGGCCGCGATGGGTCATCGGGTCCGTCGGCCCGGGGACGAAGCTGCCCACGTTGGGTCACGTGACGTTCGCCGAGTTGCGCGACGCCTACGAGA
Source organism: Candidatus Nanopelagicales bacterium (assembly GCA_039812125.1). GTDB lineage: Bacteria > Actinomycetota > Actinomycetes > S36-B12 > CAIYMF01 > Prado023. Next base: position 12,490 of record JBDHZV010000071.1, on the reverse strand, counting down.
TCCAGGTCGCGGCCATGATCGAGGGCGGCATCGACGCGGTACTGGTCGAGACTGCCCAGGACCTGCTGCAGGCCAAGGCAGCCCTGATCGGGGCGCGCCGGGCGATGGCGGGCACGGGGCGCCGCGTGGGGCTGTTCGTCCAGGTGACGGTGGAGACCACGGGCACCATGCTGCTCGGCAGCGAGATCGGTGCTGCTCTCACTTCCCTGGAACCCCTGGGCATCGACGTTCTGGGCATGAACTGCGCGACGGGTCCCGCCGAGATGGGTGAGCACCTGCGTCACCTGTCCCGGTTCTCCCGCGTGGCCCTGTCCGCGATGCCCAACGCCGGCCTGCCGATCCTCACCGCCGACGGGGCCCACTACCCCCTGACGCCCGGGGAGCTGGCTGCCGCGCACGAGCACTTCGTGACCGACTTCGGGCTGGCGCTGGTCGGTGGTTGCTGCGGCACCACCCCGGAGCACCTGCGCGCCGTCGTCGAGCGTGTGGGTGGTCGCGAGGTGCGTCCCCGAAGCTCGACCCACGAGCCCGCGGCGGCATCCCTGTACCAGTCGGTCCCGTTCGACCAGGACACCGCGTACCTGTCCATCGGGGAGCGCACGAACGCCAACGGGTCGAAGGCGTTCCGCGAGGCGATGCTGGCAACCGACTGGGACACCTGCGTCGAGATCGCGCGCCAGCAGATCCGCGACGGCGCCCACCTGCTCGACCTCTGCGTGGACTACGTCGGCCGTGACGGCGTCGACGACATGCGCCAGCTGGCCGGTCGGCTGGCCACTGCCTCCACCCTCCCCCTCGTCCTGGACTCGACCGAGCCGGCGGTGCTGGAGGCCGGCCTGCAGATGCTGGGGGGGCGGGCCGTCGTCAACTCGGTCAACTACGAGGACGGAGACGGTCCCGAGTCCCGGTTCGCTCGCATCGTCCCGTTGGTCAAGGAGTACGGCGCCGCCGTGGTGGCACTCACCATCGACGAGGAGGGGCAGGCGCGGACGGCCGACTGGAAGGTCCGGGTCGCCCAGCGGCTCATCGAGGATCTTCGCGACAACCACGGCATCGCGCCGAGCGACGTCCTCGTGGACTGCCTGACCTTCCCCATCGCGACCGGCCAGGAGGAGACCCGCCGCGACGCGGTGGAGACCATCGAGGCGATCCGCCGGATCAAGGCGCTGTTCCCCGACGTGCAGACCACCCTCGGGCTGTCGAACGTCTCGTTCGGGCTGAACCCGGCGGCCCGGCAGGTGCTCAACTCCGTCTTCCTGCACGAGTGCATCGAGGCCGGCCTGGACTCGGCGATCGCGCATGCGAGCAAGATCCTGCCGATCTCGCGCATCGGTGCAGAGCAGTTGCAGGTGGCACGGGACCTGGTCCACGACCGACGTCGCTACGACGACGTCGGCAACCTGGTCTACGACCCCTTGACCCGGTTCCTCGAGCTGTTCGCCGGAGTCTCGGCGCAGTCGTCGAGCGCTTCAAGGGCCGAGGAGCTGGCCGCCCTGCCGCTCGACGAACGCCTCCAGCGGCGGGTCATCGACGGCGAGCGCACCGGGCTCGAGGCGGACCTCGATGAGGCGCTGCAGACACGATCGGCGCTGGAGATCGTCAACGACACCCTGCTGGGAGGCATGAAGGTCGTCGGGGAGCTCTTCGGCCGTGGGGACATGCAGCTGCCGTTCGTGCTGACCAGCGCCGAGGTGATGAAGGCCGCGGTCGCCCACCTGGAGCCGCACATGGAGCGCTCCGACGAGGCGGGCAAGGGCACCATCGTGCTCGCGACGGTCAAGGGCGACGTTCACGACATCGGCAAGAACCTGGTCGACATCATCCTGACCAACAACGGCTACACCGTGGTCAACATCGGGATCAAGCAGCCCGTGACAGCGATCCTGGAAGCCGCCGAGGCTCACGACGCTGATCTCATCGGCATGTCCGGCCTGCTGGTCAAGAGCACCGTCGTGATGCGGGAGAACCTCGAGGAGATGAACGACCGCGGGGTTGCGCAGCGCTGGCCCGTGCTCCTCGGTGGTGCGGCCCTGACCCGGGCATTCGTCGAGGAGGACCTGGCGTCGCTGTACTCCGGCGACGTCCGGTACGCCCGCGACGCCTTCGAGGGCCTGCGCCTGATGGATGCCTTCATGGCGGTCAAGCGCGGGGAGCCCGGCGCCTCGCTGCCTGACCTGCGGACCCGTCGAGTCGCTCGACGCACCACCGCGATCGAGGCCGGGCAGATCCCGGATCGCAGCGACGTCGCTCGCGACGTCGCGGTGCCCGTCCCGCCGTTCTGGGGCTCGAGGGTGGTGAAGGGCATCCCCCTGGCGGACTACGCCGCGTACCTCGATGAGCGCGCCCTATTCCTCGGGCAGTGGGGGTTGAAGTCCTCCCGTGGAGATGGCCCCAACTATGAGTCTCTCGTTGAGGTTGAGGGTCGACCGAGGCTGCGCATGTGGCTGGATCGGATGCACACCGAGGGCCTGCTCGCGGCTGCGGTCGTGTACGGCTACTTCCCGTGCTGGTCCGACGGCGACGAGCTCGTGATCCTGGACCCAACGGGGCTCGAGGCGGGGGCCGAGCGCCCGGTCTGCGAGGGCTGGGAGCCTCGACCGAAGCACCGGCTGCGGTTCCCCCGCCAGGGTCGGGGGAGGCACCTGTGCCTGGCCGACTTCTTCCGGTCGCGCGAGGAGGTCCTGGCCGACGGCCGGCCCGATGTGGTGGCCTTCCACGTGGTCACCATGGGCAGCCCGGTGTCCGCGGCGGCGGCTCGCCTCTTCGACGCCAACGCCTATCGGGAGTACGTCGAGCTGCACGGGCTCGGGGTGCAGCTCACAGAGGCGCTGGCCGAGTACTGGCACGCACGCGTGCGTGCCGAGCTGGGGATCGGCGACGCCGACGCCCGGGACCGTTCGGTGCTGATCGCCAAGCAGTCCTACCGGGGTGAGCGGTACTCGTTCGGGTATCCCGCCTGCCCGGACGTGGAGCAGCAGGAGGTCATCATGGACCTGCTCCACCCGGACCGGATCGGGGTCGAGCTCTCCGAGGAGTTCCAGCTGCACCCCGAGCAGTCGACCTCCGCGATGATCGTCCACCACCCGGAGGCCAGCTACTTCAACGCCTCCTGATCCGCGACCCGGGCCCGCGCCCGGGCCCCGAGGGCAGACCCCGGCCACCGGTCGCGGGCGGCCATCCGCATGACAGGGTGGCGACATGGCGATCTCCGGGATCCTCTTCGACATGGACGGCCTGCTGGTGGACACCGAGCCCCTGTGGCTGGTCGCAGAGGAGGCCACCATGCGCTCGCTGGGTGCGACATGGACCCAGGCCGACCAGCTGGCCATCCTCGGCGGCCCGCTCGAGCATGCCGCCCACTACATGGTCGGCAGGTCGGGCACCGAGCTCAGCGCGCACGAGGTGGGGCAGCGCCTGATCCGGCGGATGCTGGAGCTGCTGCGCACCGAGCCGATCACCCTGCAGCCCGGCGCCGCCGAGCTCGTCGGCCGCGTCGCCGCCTCCGGGATCCCGTACGCGCTGGTCTCGGCATCGCTGCGCCAGATCGTGGACCTGGTCCTGGCCGCCCTCGCCCGCGCCGGCGTGCCGGCGTTCCCCGTGACGATCGCCGGCGACGAGGTGGCCCGGACCAAGCCGGACCCGCAGCCCTACCTTCAGGCCGCGGCCGCCCTGGGCATCGACATCGCGTCGGCGGTGGTGCTGGAGGACTCGGTCAACGGGGTGCGGGCCGGATGGGCGTCAGGCGCGTCGGTGATCGCCGTCCCCCACGTCGTGACCGTCCCGGACCTGGATCGGGTCGTGGTCATCGACACGCTGGAGGGCCTCGACCTGGACCGGATCGAGTCACTGGTCGACCACGGCACGCTCGCCCGCGGTGGACGCGCAGACGCGGGGTTGGCCGAGTCCTCCTAGACTGGCCGTCTGCACACGAGGAGCGGACATGGGCGACATCACGGGCGATAACGACAGCACGCGCGGCGACAGCGCGGGGGTCGACGGTTCGGGCGGACGCGGGGCGGGCACGCGCGTGGCGGCCCGGGCGGCCGGGCTGGGCAAGGTGTACGGAGACGGAGCGACCGCGGTCACGGCGCTGCGCTCGGTCGACGTGTCGTTCGCGGCGGGGCGGTTCACCGCGATCATGGGCCCCTCCGGTTCCGGCAAGTCGACCCTGATGCACTGCATGGCCGGTCTGGACTCCGTGACCTCCGGGCGGGTGTACATCGGCGATGCCGACCTGACGACCTTGAAGGACAACGAACTTACCCGGATGCGCCGCGAGCGGATGGGCTTCGTGTTCCAGGCCTTCAACCTGGTGCCCACCCTCACCGCCGAGGAGAACATCACGTTGCCGATCGACATCGCGGGACGCAAGGTCGACCGCGAGTGGTTCGACATGGTGGTCACGACTGTGGGGCTGGGCGATCGGCTGACCCACCGGCCCAGCGAGCTGTCCGGCGGGCAGCAGCAGCGGGTGGCCTGCGCCCGGGCGATGGTGACCCGCCCGGAGATCATCTTCGCCGATGAGCCGACGGGCAACCTCGACTCACGCTCGGGTGCCGAGGTCCTGGGCTTCCTGCGTCGCAGCGTCGACGAGTTCGGGCAGACGATCGTGATGGTGACCCACGACGCTCACGCCGCTGCCTATGCCGACCGAGTCATCTTCCTGGCCGACGGTGAGATGGTGGCCGAGCTGATGGACCCGGATGCCACCGCGATCCTGGATCTCATGAAGTCCTTCGAGCCCGGTGCCGCCGGGCCTGTCGGCACCGGATCTGGCACCGGCGCCGGGGACGGGCAGGCCTGACCCATGCTCAAGGCGACGTGGCGCTCGCTGCGCGCCCACAAGGCGCGCATGCTGCTCTCCGGCCTGGCCGTCGTGCTGGGCGTGGCTTTCGTGGTGGGGACCTTCATCTTCACCGACACGCTCGAGGGGACCTTCGACGAACTGTTCGCCGGCGAGACCCCGGACGTCGTCGTGACCCAGGCCACGGATGTCTCCGTGCCGGAGGGCACGGGGACGGTGCAGTCGAGCGTGCCGCAGTCCGTGGTCGAGCAGGTTCAGGCGACCGACGGGGTCGCTCGCGCCAGCGGCAGCGTGCAGGCGTATGGCGTCACCCTGCTCGATGCCGACGGCACCCCCGTGGGAGGCAACGGACCGCCGCAGCTGGGAATCTCGTTCCCCGAGTACCCGGAGGATCCCCAGCTCAGCGGTGTGTCGCTGGTCGAGGGCCGGCAGCCCCGCAGCGGCGAGATCGTGATCGACACCCAGACTGCTGAGAAGGGCGGCTTCACGGTGGGCGACACCGTGACCGTCGTCACCCAGGGGCCCCGCATCGAGGCCCCTCTGGTCGGGCTGATCCGGTACGGCGTCAGCGGGAGCCTGGCCGGGGCGACGCTGACCATGTTCGACCGGCAGTACGCCCAGCAGATCTTCCTCGGCGGCGCTGACGCCTGGAGCCAGGTCGGCGTCGTGGCGGACCCGGGAGCCAGCGTGGACACGCTGAGCGCGACCCTCAGGGAGTCGCTCGGCTCGGGGTACCAGGTCAAGACCGGTCAGGAGCTCGAGGACGAGGCGGCCTCCCAGCTGAAGACCGCCCTGTCGTTCGTGAACACCTTCCTGCTGGTGTTCGCCTTCATCGCCCTGTTCGTGGGCACGTTCATCATCCTCAACACGTTCTCGATGCTGGTCGCCCGGCGCACCCGCGAGCTCGCCCTGCTGCGGGCCATCGGCGCCAGCAAGCGCCAGATCACGTGGTCCGTGGTGGGTGAGGCCCTGATCCTGGGAATCGTCGGGGGAGTCCTGGGCATCCTCGTCGGCGCCGGGGTGGCCCTCGGCCTGCGTTCGCTGATGGGCCTGTTCGGGGCGGCACTGCCCGCCGGGAGGCTGGTGGTCGAGCCGCGGACCGTCGTGATGGGCCTGGTGGTCGGCACCGTGGTGACCGTGGCCGCGGCGTGGTTCCCCGCCCGTCGCGCCTCACAGGTGCCGCCGGTCGCGGCGATGCGTGACGACGTCGCCCTGCCGGCGCGCAGCCTGCGGGTCCGGCTGTGGGTCGGCTCGGCGCTGGCCGCGCTGGGGGCCGCGGGCCTGCTGGTGGCAGTGCTCACCCCGGACCTGCCCCGCCGGCTGCCGACCGCAGGTGCCGCGGTCCTGGCCCTGCTGCTCGGCGTGATCATGCTGGCACCGGTGTTCAGCCGCGCCATCGTGGGCGTGGTCGGTGCACCCGTCGCCCGGCTGGGGGCGGTGGGGCGGCTCGCCGTGCGCAACGCGCAGCGGGACCGCCGTCGAACGGCGGCAACAGCGACGGCGATCCTGATCGGGTTGGCCCTGGTGACCGGCATCGGGACCCTCGGGGCCTCGACCACGGCGTCCACCGACGCCCTCGTCGATGACGTGATCACCGCCGACTTCCTGGTGCAGCCGTCGAGCTACGTGCCGTTCTCTCCCGAGGTGGGCGACGCCGTCGAGGCGGTGCCGGGCGTGGCCTTCGTCTCGCGGGTCCGGCAGGTGCCGGCCCTCATCGATGGGGAGCGTGCCACGGTCACCGGGGTCGACCCCGAGACCATCAGCCAGGTCCAGACCCTCGGGCTGGAGCCCGGTGCGCTGGTTCCGGGCGGGACGGCGGTGGACTCCGAGACCGCGGCTGCCATGGGTGTGACGCAGGGCGTCGAGGTCACCTACACGTGGCCGACTCGCCAGACCGACGAACTCGTGGTGCGCCAGGTCTACCAGGGGCAGGAGGTCTTCTCCGGCTGGGTGGTGGCCAACAGCGAGCTGGAGGCAGCGGGCCTGCCTGCCGTCGACTCCCTGCTCTACGTCCGCCTGGATGACGGCGCTGATGTCGCGGCCGTGCGCAGTGCGTTCGACACGATCGAGGCGCAGTACCCGACGGTGCAGATCCAGGACCAGACGGAGTTCAAGGAGTCGATCACCGACCAGATCAACCAGCTGCTCAACCTCGTCTACGCCCTGCTCGGGCTGAGCATCATCATCGCCGTGTTCGGTGTCGTGAACACCCTTGCGCTGTCCATCATCGAGCGAACCCGGGAGATCGGGATGCTGCGAGCCGTGGGCACCCTGCGCGGCCAGGTTCGCAGCATGGTGCGTTGGGAGTCGGTTGTGATCAGCTTCTTCGGGGCCCTCACCGGTGTCGTGCTGGGCCTCGTGCTGGGAGTCTCGCTGCAGCGGCTGCTCCAGGATCAGGGGATCACCGAGTTGGCCGTCCCCTGGGGCTTGATCATCGGGGTCCTGGTGGCCACGGGAGTGGTCGCGGTCCTGGCCGCGGTGTGGCCCGCGCGCCGGGCCGCCAACCTCGACGTCCTGGACGCCATCCGCACCGAGTAGGGCGCGGGCGCGGGCGCGGACGGGATCATTCGTCCGCGCCCGGCTCCAGGGGTGTCGGATCGGTGAGGTCCTCCGCAGCCGGCAACGCGGGAGGCGTGCCACCCCACGCAGGGCAGATCGTCTGGTGGGCGCACCACTGGCACAGCGCCGATCGGTTGGCTCGCCAGTCGCCCGTGCTCGCTGCCCGCTCGATAGCAGCCCAGAGCGCCAGGATCTTGCGCTCCATCGCCAGCAGGTCGGCCTCGTCAGGCTGGTAGCGCAGCACCTCGCCGGTAGCCAGGTACATCAGTTGCAGCACCGCGGGCACCTGCCCCTGCTCCCGCCAGATCGCCAGCGCGTAGAAGCGCATCTGGAACATGGCGCGCGCCTCATAGCCCACACCCGGGGACCGCCCGGTCTTGTAGTCGACCACCCGGAGCTCCCCGCCCGACCCCCGGTCGAGGCGGTCCACGAACCCCCGGAGCACCAGCCCGGAGGCGAGCGTCACCTCAAGGCGCAGTTCGCGTGCCGCCGGCTCCAGGGCCCGCGGGTCCTCCATCGTGAAGTAGGAACGCACCAGGGCCCCGGCGGCCTCCAGCCAGTCCGCGACAGTGGTGCCGGAGCCGTCCAGCATCGCCTCGACCTCGGGTCGGGCTGCCACCAGCTGAGCCCACTGCGGCTCCAGGAGCGCCAGGGCAGCCTCAGGCGTGCGCTGCTGGGCAGGCAGGGCGTAGAGCTCCTCCAGCACGGCGTGCACCAGCGTCCCGCGCACCGCGGCCGGGCTGGGTGGCTCGGGCAGCCGGTCGAGCACCCGGAACCGGTACAGCAACGGGCAGGACTGGAAGTCCTGTGCGCGGGACGGCGACAGCGACTGTCGGGGGCGGGCCATGAGCGCTGCGCGATCCATGGGCACACGGTACGTCCGGGGGCTGACATCGCATCAATGCCGGCCACGGTCCCACCGGACCAGCGCCCCCAGGGCTGCAGCGGTCAGTGCGGCCGGCCGACCCGGCCTACCATGGAACCGTGTCCGGTTCCTCCCCGCGCCTGCGCATCCTCGGGATACCCGTGCAGGTCTCGGCCAGCGGGATCATCGGGATCCTCGTCCTGGCCTACCTGTGGGTCCCGTCGTTCGAGCGGGATGGGGGCCAGCCCGCGGCCTGGGTCCTGGCGACCGCCTTCGCGGTGCTGCTGTCCGTGGCGACGCTCGTGCACGAGATGGCCCACGCCCTGCTGGCGCGCCACCTCGGCTACCCGGTGCACGGGGTGATCCTGCAGCTGATGGGCGGCGTCACCCACTACGAGCGACGTCGGGAGTCGCCACTGGCCGAGGCGGCCATCGCGGCCAGCGGGCCCGCGGCAACGTTCGGCGTCGCGGGTGCCAGCTGGATCGTCGCAGGTCTGGTCGAGCCGGGTGGGGTCGCCTGGATCCTGGCCCAGGCGCTGCTGTGGGCCAACGTGGTGATGGGCCTGTACAACTCCCTGCCGGGCCTTCCCCTGGATGGTGGCCAGGTCCTGCGCGCCCTGGTCTGGGCCGCATCCGGATCCGAGCGCCGGGGGACCCAGGTGGCCGCATGGGTCGGCCGCGGCGTCGCCGTGATGACCCTGCTGATCCCGCTGGCGCTGGCCCAGCTGCTCGGCGCCCAGGCCGACCTCCTGCTGTTCGTGCTGGCCGGCTTGCTCGCTGCGATGCTGTGGGCCGGAGCGACCGCCCAGCTGCGGGCCGCGCAGATCCGGGACCGGGCCGAGGGGCTCTCAGCGGGCAGCATGGCCCGCCGGGCGATCCCCGTGGACCGGGACCTGCCCCTGGCAGAGGCCATCCGCAGGGCCAGCGCGGTCGGGGCGGGAGCGCTCGTGGTGGTCGACGCCGCGGGGACGCCGACGGCGATCGGCCAGCCCGACGCGATCGCGGCCGTGCCCCCGAACCGCCGGCCGTGGATCTCGGTCGGATCGGTGGCCCGGCCCCTGGGCGAGGGCAGCCAGATCTCCCAGGAGGTCAGCGGCAGCGCCCTGCTGGGCGAGCTGGCATCCCGCGGACGCGACGAGCTGCTCGTGGTCGACGGCTCGGGGTTGGTGTACGGGGTCCTGGTGCTCTCCGACGTCGAGGCGGCGCTGCGCCAGTAGGCCAGCAGCGCCGCCTCGGCCCGCTGGCCAGCTCGCAGGGCGGCTCGCTGGACCGCCCGGGGGTGTCAGTGCGGGCCACTAGGGTTGGCCCATGACCGCCGCAACCGACGTACCCGTCGCCCGAGCGGACCGGCATGGCCCGCTGCAGCCGGGTGACCTGGTCCAGCTGACCGATCCCAAGGGCCGGCACCACACGTTCGCGCTGGTCCCGGGAAAGGTCTTCCACACCCACAAGGGCGCCCTGGAGCACGACGCGCTGATCGGCCAGCCCGAGGGCATCGTCGCCACTGCGGCCTCCGGGGTTCCCTACCTCGTCCTGCGCCCGCTGCTGCGTGACTTCGTCCTGTCGATGCCGCGCGGTGCGACGGTGGTCTACCCGAAGGACGCCGCTGCGATCGTGGGGATGGCCGACATCTTCCCGGGCGCCCGGGTCGTGGAGGCGGGCGTGGGTTCGGGGGCGCTGACCTGCTCGCTGCTGCGCGCGGTGGGCAGCGAGGGCTCGGTCGTGTCCTTCGAGCGGCGGGAGGACTTCGCGCGGATCGCCAGGGCCAATGTGGAGCGGTTCCTCGGGGGACCCCAGCCGACCTGGTCGCTCGTCGTCGGAGACCTCCAGGACACCCTTGCCGAGCGCGACGTCCACCGGGTGGTCCTGGACATGCTGGCGCCGTGGGAGTGCATCGACGCAGTGGCCGAGGCGCTGATGCCCGGGGGGATCCTGGTCGTCTACACCGCCACCACGACGCAGCTGTCCCGGATGGCGGAGTCCCTGCGCGTCGACGGCCGGTTCACCGAGCCGGAGGCCCAGGAGCTGCTCCTGCGCACGTGGCACCTGGAGGGCCTGGCCGTCCGGCCGGACCACCGGATGACCGGCCACACGGGGTTCCTGCTCAGCGCCCGCCGGCTGGCGCCCGGCACCGTCCTCCCGGCTCGCCGGACTCGGCCGGCGAAGGGCGCCTACGGGGAGGACTATGACGGCCCGGGCGCTGCCGTCCGCAGCGGTTGCGCGCCACGGTCGGGGGCCACGCCCGCGGGCGGTGCCGAGCTCGACGACTCGGCCGGACCCTCGGCTGTCCCGGATGGCTCTGGTCCGGACCCCCGGGCCCAGCGCCCACCGCGGCCGGTCCTGCCCTGACCTGCTGCAGATGACTCGCGGGTGTGGGTAGAGTCGACGGATCCAGCCGAGGAGGTGCACGGTGACCAGCCAGGGACCCCACGACCTGGAGCGCCAGGTGCTCGCGCTGCAGTCCGAGCTCGACCAGGTGACCCAGTCCAACCGTCGGCTGACCGCCACCCTGCGCGACGCCCGCGACCAGATCGTCGCCCTGCGTGCCGAGGTGGATCGTCTGGCGGAGCCGCCGAACGGGTTCGCAACGGTCGTCGCGGTCCAGGACGACGCCACCGCGGATGTCATGGCGCAGGGCCGCAAGCTGCGGGTGACGGTGGCCCCCGGGGTGGGTCCGCTCGCCCTGGGCCAGGAGGTGCTGCTCAACGAGGCCATGAACGTCATCGACGCGCTCGCCTTCGAGCAGGTCGGCGAGATCGTGATGTTCAAGGAGCTGCTCGACGGTGGGGATCGGGCCCTGGTCATCGGGCACACGGACGAGGAGCGGGTGGTCCGGCTCGCGCAGTGCCTGCTCGGCACGACGATCCGCGCCGGTGATTCGCTGCTGCTGGACTCCCGGTCCGGGTACGTGTACGAACGCATCCCCAAGTCCGAGGTCGAGGAGCTCGTGCTGGAGGAGGTGCCCGATGTCGACTACACCGACATCGGTGGGCTGGCCAGCCAGATCGACATGATCCGGGATGCCGTGGAGCTGCCCTACCTGCACGCCGACCTGTTCCGGGAGCACAAGCTCAGCGCCCCCAAGGGGATCCTGCTGTACGGGCCGCCGGGGTGCGGCAAGACGATGATCGCCAAGGCAGTCGCCGCCTCGCTGGCCCGCAAGGTGGCCGAGAAGGAGGACCGCTCCTCCGGGCGGTCCTACTTCCTGAACATCAAGGGCCCGGAGCTGCTGAACAAGTACGTCGGCGAGACCGAGCGGCACATCCGACTGGTCTTCCAGCGAGCCCGGGAGAAGGCGACCGAGGGCACTCCGGTGATCGTCTTCTTCGACGAGATGGACTCGCTGTTCCGCACCCGGGGCTCGGGGGTCAGCTCGGACGTGGAGAACACCATCGTCCCGCAGCTGCTCAGCGAGATCGACGGGGTCGAGGGCCTGGCCAACGTGATCGTGATCGGGGCGTCCAACCGCGAGGACATGATCGACCCAGCCATCCTGCGCCCCGGCCGGCTCGACGTGAAGATCCGCATCGAGCGGCCGGACGCCCAGGCGGCCGGCGACATCCTCGCCAAGTACCTGACTGCCGACCTGCCGCTGCACCCGGAGGACCTCGCCGAGCACGCGGGCTCCCCGAGCGCCACCGTCGCCGGCATGATCCAGCGGACTGTCGAGCGCATGTACGCGCAGACTGAGGAGAACCGATTCCTCGAGGTCACCTATGCCAACGGTGACAAGGAGACCCTGTACTTCCGGGACTTCAACTCCGGTGCGATGCTGGAGAACATCGTCGCCCGCGCCAAGAAGAGCGCCATCAAGGACTACCTCGAGACCGGACAGAAGGGCATCCGTGTCTGCCACATGCTGACCGCATGCGTGGACGAGTTCCGGGAGAACGAGGACCTGCCCAACACCACCAATCCTGATGACTGGGCCAGGATCTCGGGCAAGAAGGGTGAGCGGATCGTCTTCATCCGAACCCTCGTGTCGGGCAAGCAGGGCACCGAGGCCGGTCGCTCCATCGAGTCGGTGGCGAACACCGGTCAGTACCTGTGAGCCGCCTCGCATCGGGTGACCGATGTGAGTAAGTTGCCAAACGCAAACCAACCTACTCGGAAGGTGAGGTCACCATGGCCGCAACTGCGGCACCGAAGGAAAAGATCTCGTTGTTCGGGCAGTTGCAGCGGATCGGCAAGGCGTTGATGGTGCCTGTGGCGATCCTGCCGGCGGCTGGCCTGTTGTTGGGTATCGGCGCGGGCATGCAGAA
>JBDHZV010000070.1:0-13318 GCA_039812125.1 Candidatus Nanopelagicales bacterium | reverse complement strand
CGCGCGCAGCCCCGTGTGGCGAGGGTCACGCCGACCGGGGTCACGGGGTGGGAACGCGGGCCCGCAGCCGGCTGATGTGCAGCATCAGGTAGAGCATCTCCTCGTCGGGCAGCGCCGCCCCGAACTGGTCGAGCACGTACTCGCGGATGACCGTGGCGCACCGGTACGCCGAGGGTTCCTTCTCGCGCACGACGTCGTAGAAGTGGGGGTCGGGGTTGGTCAGCATCGCCCCCTCCTCGATGCGCTGGACGGCGTACTTCACGTGGGTCAGGAAGCGTGCGTAGTCCGCGGTCCCCGGCTCCAGCTCGGGGATCTCCTCGCGCACGATCGCGATGATGTCGCGCACCGCTGTGGTCGTACCCGTGGTGCGGCGCAGGTCGCCGGTGAGCTCGGCGTTGATGATGTGGGTCGTGATGAACGCCGACTCCTCGAGGGGCAGCTTCGTCCCCAACGTCTCGTGGATCATGTCCATGATCTGCACCGACGCGCGGAACTCCGCCGGGTAGGTGGACTTCAGCTCCCACACCAGGGTGCTCTCCAGGCGCATGCCCTGGCGGTGGCGGGCCACGGCGAAGTGCATGTGGTCGGCCAGGGCGAGCTGCTGGGCGCTGGTCAGGGTGATGGACAGCTCCCGCTTGAGGAACTCCTTCACGCGGTTGGACAGCGCGATCATCTCGTAGGGCAGGGCGACCAGGACGCTGATGTACCCCGCCGACGCGTCGGCGAGGATGAACCTCTGCTCCACCCGGGCGGGGTCGTACATGTCGCCGCCCCGCTTGCCGAATCCCAGCCCCGGGCCCGTCAGGATGACGTCGCGCTTGTCCTCGGTCACGACGATGACGTTGTTGTTCAGCACCCTTCGGATCTTGAACACTGTGTCATTCTCTCCTCGCCCGGAATCGCTCCCGGCACGCAGAAACGTCCGACCATCCCCGTCCAAAAAAAGAACCTGAATTCACCCAGACTCCAATGACTGGTGAGAATTCAGGTCTTGCCCGCGTGCGCGGTGACAATCCTGGTCCTGCACATGTCGCGGGTGCAGTCGAGTTCAGGGTAGGCGACCCCGTCGGGCCAGTCAACTGTGCTGGGAGTCATCGCGGGACTGGCTGCGTGCGGTCGGCATGGGGGCTGGAGGGGTTGACCGGCCCCCGGTGGCTGGGTAACCTGCCTGTGGGCGGCAGGCCCGTTTCACGACACAGGGTTGTAACCGCTCGAGCGGGCAAGACCTGGGCGGCCGAGGATTACTCGGCGCGGCTCAGGTCTTTTCGTTTTACTGGGGCGGGCAATACCGGTGCCGTGACGGGCGTTGCCGGAGCGGTGTCAGGGCGTGACCCGGCCGGCCCGTGTCCGGGCCGGTTCCAGCGGCAGGGCCAGTGCGGTGGCCCGTGGTCCGCTCCGCCCTGACGCAGCCGGTGGCCGGCCCCGCCCTGGGGCCGGCCACCGAACCGATGAGACCTCGAAGCGGGGTCTGCAGCTGACAGGAGACACAGATGACCGTCGAGCCGACCACCTTGCGTGATGCCCTGGGGCATTGGAGCGCGGCTCACCAGATGCTCAGTGCGGCACTGGCCGACCGGCTTGCCTGCCTCGTCGATGAGGGGACCCTGCCCGACGGGGCGCTGCTGCCCTCCCGCCGGCAGCTCGCAACAGCCCTGAGCGTCTCCCACAACACCGTGGGCGCCGCGTACGAGATGCTGACCAACCGAGGGATGCTGGAGGGCCGGGTCCTGCGCTGTCCTGCCCCGCGCTGGCGGGCGCAGGCCTCGGCCTGACGGCTCGCTCCGCTCACAGGCTGCTCCCAGGATCGTCACAGCGCGGTCGCAGGTGGCTGCGGTCTGCTGGTCGCCATGACTGCGCGACGTCGACGACTGCTGCTGAACGGGGCCCTCGCGGCGGGGCTCGTGCTGACCCTGGTGGGCGCGGGCCTGGTCCTGCTGCGCCCGGCGACGGCCAGCGGCAGCGGTGCCGCGGCCCGGACGGTACGGGTGAGCACCGGCGACGTCTCGGCCACGGCATCGGCTGACGGAACGGTGCAGGCCGCCGACGAGCTGGCGGCGAACTTCGAGACCTCGGGCACGGTGACTGCTGTCACGGTCGACGTCGGTGATGTCGTGTCCGAGGGCGAGGTGCTCGCCCGGCTGGACACCGCGGACGCCAAGCGCGCCGTCGAGGTGGCCCGGTTGTCCCTGCGGTCGGCCGAGGAGAGCCTGTCGGTCGCCCAGGACGGCATCACGTCGACCGAGCCGGACACCACCGTGGTCGACCAGGTGCTCGTGGCCAGGCGCAAGGCGGTGGTGACCCAGCGGCAGACGGCGACCCAGCAGGCCCAGTCCGCGCTGCAGGCGGCCCAGGAGTCCCTCTCGGCGGCCAAGCGCGGCACCGACGTCACCGACCCGACCACCGGACAGACCACCACCGTCGTCGACGAGGGCGCCGTTGCCCGGGCGACCTCTGCGGTGGCCGAGGCGAAGAAGGCGTACAACGCCGCAGTGAAGGCCCAGACCTCAGCTGAGGTGGCACTCGCCCGGGCTCAGGCGGGCAGGACGGTGGCCGGCGACTCCACGACCACGGTCGACGACGCGGCGGTGGCCTCCGCCCGGGCCCGGGTGATCGAGGCCCAGGCGACCTACGACGACGCCCGCGCGGCGCTCACGGCGTGCACGCTCCGCGCGCCCGGGGACGGCACCGTGCTGGAGGTGAACGGGAAGGTGGGCACCACGGTCACCGCGGGCTCGTCGGGCGGGGCCGGCGGGTCGACGACGACCGGCAGCGAGTCGACCACCAGCTCGGACCTGATCGTGATCGCCGACCTGGACGACCTGGAGGTCTCCGTGGCGTTCGCCGAGTCCGACATCTCCCGCATCTCGGTCGGTCAGGTGGCGGCGTTGAGCTTCCCCGGCCTCGACGACGCGACCGGCACGGGCAAGGTCCGTTCCGTCAGCCCGACCGCGACGACGTCGTCCAGTGTCGTGACCTACCCGGCCACGGTGCGCATCACGGCGTCCCCCGACGAGCTGCGACTGGGACAGTCGGCGACGGTGACGATCACGACGGCCAGTGCCACGGACGTCACGGTCGTGCCCAGCGCGGCCGTGACCACCTCGGGCGGGCGCAGCACGGTCACCCTGGTCACGGGCGACCAGCAGGTCGTCACGCCCATCGAGGTGGGGGTGGCGGGGGCCGACTACACCGAGGTCGTGTCCGGGGTCACCAGTGGTGACCAGGTGGTGCTCACGTCGGCCACCGCGGACACCTCGGACTCGGAGGGTGCCACGTTCGGGCCGGGCGGGTTCGGCGGTGCCGGGCAGCCCCCGGCGATGCAGGGCAACGGGCCGGGCGGTCAACCGTGACCGACCCTGTCATCGAGGTCCGGGGGCTGACGAAGGTCTACGGAACCGGGGACTCCACGGTGCGCGCCCTCGCAGGGGTCGACCTGAGGGTGGACCGGGGTGAGTACGTGGCCGTGATGGGCGCCTCGGGATCGGGCAAGTCGACATTGATGCACGTCCTGGGGTGCCTGGACCTGCCGACGTCCGGACAGTACCTCCTGGACGGGCTGGACACGGCCGCCCTGGACGCCCGCCAGCTCGCACTGGTGCGCAACCGTCGGATCGGGTTCGTGTTCCAGTCCTTCAACCTCGTGCCGCGCACGACCGCCCTGGCCAACGTCGAGCTGCCGATGGCATACGCCCGGGTCCCCCGCCGGGAGCGCCGGGAACGAGCCCTTGCGGCGCTCGAGCTCGTCGGGCTGGTCGACCGGGCCCACCACCTGCCCAACCAGATGTCCGGTGGCCAGCAGCAGCGAGTCGCCGTCGCACGCTCCCTGGTCATGGCGCCGTCCCTGATCCTGGCCGACGAGCCGACCGGGAACCTGGACTCGCACTCCACCGACGAGGTGCTCGCGGTCTTCGACGACGTGCACCGCCGGGGGCGGACCATCGTGGTAATCACCCACGAGGACCACGTCGCGGGCCACGCCGGCCGTCGGGTGCAGATGAGCGACGGCCTCGTCGTGCAGGACTCCGGCGCGCCCTCCCACGGAGGTGCGGCGTGACCCCGACCGACATCCTGCGCTCGGCCCTGCACGGGCTGCGCAGCAACCGGCTGCGCTCCGCGCTCACGATGCTGGGCATCCTCATCGGCGTCGGTGCGGTCATCCTGCTGGTGGCCGTCGGCAACGGCTCGTCGGTTGCCATCCAGCAGCGGCTGGCCTCGCTGGGGACCAACACCCTGACCGTCTCGGCCAACGCCGGTCGCGGTGCCATGGGGACCCGCAGCTCCACGCAGGCGCTGACCCTGCAGATCGCCGAGGCCCTCGGCGACCCGCAGTCGGCCCCGGACGTGCTGACGGTGTCGCCGGTGTCCTCGACGTCCACCACGGTGGTGCGGGGGAGCACCAGCGCCACGGTGACGATGACGGGCACCACCCCGAGCTGGTCGGCGGCCACCAACTCCCCGATCGCGCGGGGTTCGATGTTCACCGAGGAGCAGGTCGACTCCCACGCGCGCGTCGTCGTGCTGGGGTCCACGACGGCGGAGGACCTGTTCGGCACCGAGGACCCGGTCGGCCAGCGGGTCGTGATCGGGGGCAGCGCCTGGGACGTGCTCGGCGTGCTCGCCGACAAGGACTCCGCTGGCCCGACCGACGCCAACGCCTCGGTCGTGGCGCCCCTCACCACGACGCGGGACCGGGTCACCGGATACGGGGGGCTGACCAGCATCACCGTGCAGGCGAGCGCCCCCGACACGGTGGACCTGGCGCAGGGTGAGATCACCGCGATCCTGGACAACCACCTCGGGGTCAGCGACTCCTCGACTGCCACGTACCGGGTGCTCAACCAGTCGCAGCTGCTCGACACCGCGACCGAGACCGCGGACACCTTCACGGTGCTGCTGGCTGCCGTTGCCGCCATCAGCCTGCTCGTCGGGGGGATCGGAGTGACCAACATCATGCTCGTGACGGTGACGGAGCGCACCCGTGAGATCGGCATCCGCAAGGCCCTCGGGGCGCAGCGCGCGACGATCCTGGCGCAGTTCCTCGCGGAGGCGACGATCCTGTCCCTGCTCGGCGGCGCCCTCGGGGTCGCCGTGGGCGTGGTGGGGTCGCACTTCACGATCTACGGCGTCGAGCCGGTCATCGTGCCCGCCTCGATCCTGCTGGCATTCGGGGTCTCGGCCGCCATCGGCCTGTTCTTCGGCAGCTTCCCGGCCAACCGGGCTGCCGCCATGCTGCCCATCGACGCACTGAGGTACCAATGACGATCCGCCGCCAGAAGTCGGGCACCACCGCAGGCCTGGACCTCCTCGGGCCCGACCCCACGGGCTCCCGCGGAGCCGATGGCCTGCTCCTGGAGCCGCCGTCCGGTACCGGTGCCGAGCCGCTGGACTGCGCGCTGCGCGCGGAACCACCTTCTCGGCGGGCGATCCGGCTCACCGGCATCCTCGCCACCTGCCTGGTCGCGGGGCTGGCCTTCACCGGTGGGGTCCTCGCCGACCAGCGCTGGGGTTCGTCCTCCTCCGAGCCGGGCGGTCGCGGGGCGGGGCTCGCCGCCGGGGGCCTGCCCAGCGGGCCGCCGGGCAGCGCGCCCGTTGGGACCGGCAGTGACCAGCCCTCGGGGCGGTCCAGCGGCACGACGGCCAGTGGGACGCCGACGGCGACGCTCACCGGGACGGTCCGTCTCGTCGACGGGTCCGTGGTCTACCTCGTGGACGACGCCGGAACGCTGACCCGCGTCGAGGTGGACGACGCCACCACCTACACGACGCTCGACGCGTCCGCTCTGGGCGAGATCGGGGAAGGGGATTCGGTGACCATCACGGGTAGCGCGGCCGGCCAGGGTGTCGTGCACGCGACCGCGGTCCAGGAGGGGCCGCGATGAGACGGGCGGCAGTGATCGTCGCGGGCGTCCTCGCCCTGGCCGGGTGCTCGGGCGGCGGTACGTCCGCGCAGGACTCGTCGGCGCCGGGCAGTCCCGTGCCGACCGCCACGCCGACCGCGTCCGCTTCGCCGTCGGCGTCCGGGTCCGGGGACGGGCGCAGCATGGCGGCGTTCAGCGCCTGCCTGGCCGAGCATGGGGTGACCGTGCCGTCCGGGGGGCCCGGGTCCGGTGGCGGCGCAGCCGCAGGCCCGCCGTCGGGGATGCCCACCGATCGACCGTCGGGGGCGCCCACCGATCGACCCACGGGGATGCCCACCGATCGACCCGGCGGGCCTGCCTCCGGGATGGCCGCGGGTGGGCCCGCAGCGCCGCCCGAGGGGGGCGAGGGCGGCCCTGGTGCGATCCCCAGCGGTGTCGATTCGTCCGCCTGGACGGCCGCCCAGCAGGCGTGCGCGTCGTTGCTGCCCGCGGGTGGTCCCCAGGGTCCCAGCGGCGCGAGGCCCACGGCCGCCCCGGGGTCGGCGATGGCCAGCAGCGGTACTGCCGACCTGACGGTGTTCTGGGCGTGCATGTCGGACCACGACGTCCCTGCGCCGTCGTCGTCACTGCCTGCCGACCTGGACCGGGCGAGCACCGCCGTCGCAGCAGCCCTGCGGGTCTGCGGGATCCTGCTGCCCGAGGGGCAGCAACCCTGACGACGCCCTCCGGAGGGGGGCATTGCCCAACGGCGCGGTTGGGAGCACCCTGAGACATGGTCGAGGTGGACAGCGCCGTGGGCAGCCATACGTCCCGGCAGTTCCTGGTGGAGCTGGCGCACTGCGCGGACTCCGATCTGGGCACTGCGCGCTGGTGGACGTGCGTCCACCAGCAGTTGCGCCGACTGGACGAGGACCTCGGCAACGAGGACATCGTCGGGCTGGTCGAACAGGTGACGTCCGAGGTCCCGGAGCGCCTGCACAGCGCCCACCGGATCCGGCGCCTGCACGACAGCGTCCGCCGAGAGGCATGGCAGCTGGCCACCCGGGTCGCTCACCACAGCGCGACACCGGCCAGCGCCACGGGGGGCGCCCTGTCGATCACCAACGCCGACCTGGTGGTCACCCACACTGGACCCAACAGCGCCCCGGACGAGCCCGGTGCAGGCGGCGCCGGCCCGCGTGATGCGGCTGCTGCGGCAGAGGTGCGGGCCGCCCTGGGTGTGCTGCTGGCTCGGCTGGGTCGGCTCCACGTCCTTGCCGATGCGCTGCTGATCGACACCTACTCGCTGGACATCGGCGGCGGTGACTGAACGGGGACGGTCAGCGGGACGCGGCTCGCCGGTACCGGGAGATGCCCATCGGCATGAACACCAGCAGGATCACGACGCACCACAGCACCGAGGCCAGCACCGGATTCTGCATCGGCCAGTAGTCGGCGGCCTGGTAGCCGGGTGGCAGGTTGTCGAACAGCTCCCGGACCGCCGCCACGACCGAGCTGATCGGGTTCCACGCCGCGATCGGCTTGAGCCACTCGGGCATGGTCTCCAGCGGGACGAACGCGTTGGACATGAACGTCAACGGGAACAGCCAGATCAGGCCGGCCGTCTGAGCCACCTCGACGCTGCGCACCGACAGGCCGATGACCGCACCGATCCAGAGGAACGCGTAGGCGAACAGCGCCAGCAGCGCGAAGCCGGCCACGACCTGCAGGGGGGTGGAGTGCGTGCGCCACCCCACCAGCAGACCGGTCAGGGCCATCGCGGCCGTGGTCACCCCGGCGAACAGCAGGTCGGCGAAGGTGCGCCCGGCCAGCACCGCGGACCGCGACATCGGCAGCGAGCGGAACCGGTCGAAGATCCCCCGGGACAGGTCGTCGGCCATCGCGATGCACGTGGTCGCGCAGGTGAAGGCGACGGTCTGGACGAAGATGCCGCCCATCAGGTACTCCGTGTAGTCCCCGCCGCCGGGCACCACGATGGCCCCGCCGAACACGAACGCGAACAGCAGCACGAACATCACGCTCTGCACGATCCCGAAGAAGATCGAGTCGGGCTGGCGGCGCAGCCGGGTCAGGTTGCGCCAGGTGATCGTGCCGGTGTCGGACACCGCCTGGCCGAACTCACTCATGGCTCGCTCCCCCCTGGGCGCCGGCCGTGGCCGCCGCCCCGTCGTCGTCCAGCGCGTGGTGACCGGTCAGCTCCAGGAACACGTCATCGAGCGTCGGCCGGCGCATCCCCAGGTCGAGCACCGGGATCCCGGCCTCGTCGAACCGGCGCACCGCCTCGACCAGCGCGCCCGCCCCGCCGGAGACGGGGGCGACCAGCTGCCGGGCGTGCACGTCGATGTCGATCGCCCCGGTCGCCAGCTGCTCGAGCAGGCCCCGAGCGGCCTCGAGATCCGCGCCCCCCACCGTGACGGCCAGCCGCTCCCCACCCACCTGGGCCTTCAGGTCGTCGGAGGTGCCCCGGGCGATCACCCGGCCGCGGTCCACCACGGCGATCGAGTCGGCCAGCTTGTCCGCCTCGTCGAGGTACTGCGTCGTCAGCAGCACGGTGGTGCCGGCGCCGACGAGGCCCTCGATGACCTCCCACAGGCCGAGCCGGCTGCGGGGGTCCAGGCCGGTGGTCGGCTCGTCCAGGAAGATGACCGCTGGGCGGGCCACCAGAGCCCCGGCCAGGTCGAGGCGTCGACGCATGCCGCCGGAGTACGTCTTCGCGGGGCGGTCAGCGGCGCCGATCAGGTCGAACTGCTCGAGGAGCTGCGTGGCGCGGGTCCGGGCGGCGGCCGGCGTGAGGTGGTAGAGCCGGCCGACCATCTCGAGGTTCTCCCGACCCGTCAGGTACTCGTCCACGGCCGCGTACTGCCCCGACAGCCCGATCGACCGGCGCACTGCCTGCGGGTCGGTGGCCACGTCGACCCCGTTGACCACGGCACGGCCGGCGTCCGGGGTCAGCAGGGTGGTGAGGATGCGGACGGCAGTCGTCTTGCCGGCGCCGTTGGGCCCGAGCAGGCCCAGGACGGTGCCGGCCGGGACCTCCAGGTCGACGCCGTCGAGTGCGCGGACTTCTCCTGATCGCGAGGGGAAGACCTTGACCAGCCCCTCGGCTGTGATGGCGGCCATGGACGAATCAAACCCGACACGTCCGACATCCGCACCCCTTCACGCGATTCCTGCTGCGGGGGAGCCTCAGCTGTCGCTCCACAGCGGGTCCGAGATCGGGTGGCCCCCGCTGGGCTGGTCGTCCCACGAACGGGGGTCCTCGAGGGGCTCCAGGTGGGTCGTCACGCTGGTGTCCGGCAGCGCTGCCCGGATCTCGGCCTCGACCTCCTCGAGCAGGTCGTGCCCCCGGGCCACCGTCCACGCCCCGGGCACCAGCACATGCATCGAGACGAACCGGTTGCGGCCCGAGGCGCGGGTCTGCAGGGCGTGGAAGCGGACCTCGTCGGACTGGTGGGCGCGCAGGATGTCGGCGACCAGCTCGTTCTCCTCCTTCGGCAGCGCCGCGTCGAGCAGGCCGGTGAACGAGGTCCCGATCAGCTTGAGGCCGGTGAAGACGATGTTGAGCGCGACGGCCGCGGCGATCATCGGGTCCAGCCGCAGCCACCCCGTGACGGCGACCATCAGGACTGCCACGACGACGCCGGCCGAGGTCCAGACGTCGGTCATCAGGTGCTTGCTGTCGGCGATCAGCACGATGGAGCGGTGCCGGGTGCCGGCCCGCATGAGTACCAGCGCCACGGCCCCGTTGAGCAGGGAGGCCAGCACGGAGATGGTCAGGCCGACGCCGACGTCGGTGAGCGGCTGGGGGGACAGGAAGCGCTCGACCGCGGTGAACATGATCATCCCGGCGGCGACCAGGATCATGATCCCCTCGAACAGGGCCGAGAAGTACTCGGCCTTGCCGTGTCCGTAGTGGTGCTTGCGGTCGCCGGGCCTGGCAGCCGCCTTCAGCGCCACCAGCGCCACGATGGCCGCGACGATGTTGACCGTGGACTCCAGCGCGTCGGACAGCAGGCCGACCGAGTCGGTGAGCACGTAGGCGCCCATCTTGAGGGCGAACACGACGCATCCGGTGACGATCGACAGCCACGCGTAGCGGGACAGGTCGTCGTGCGGGTGGGGGCTTGCCATGGCGGGGATTCTTCCACCGGGGCCACGCGTGGCCGCGGCGCCTCCCCCGTCGTGCGCTGGGAGTCGAGCGCGGGCGGCGCGCCGCGGCGGAAATCGTGGGGGCGGCTGACCCTCAGGCGCCGTCGGAGGTGGTCGGTGCGCCCTGGACGAGCGTGTCGGTCCCGGGGCCACCGGACAGGTCGTCCCGCCCGGCCATCCCGAACAGGGTGTCGTCGCCGGGGCCGCCCTCGATCACGTCCGCGCCGGGCGACCCGCAGACGGTGTCGTCGCCGTCGCCGGCCCGCACCAGGTGCCCGCGGGTCCCGACCACCTGGATCACGTCGGCGCCGGCGGTGCCCTCGATGACCGGGGAGGACGACGCCAGGGTGACCTCGAGCCCGTTGCACCGGGAGCCCTCGTCCACGGCCCCCACCGGGACCCGGGCGGCGGGCACCAGCAGGCCCAGGCCGAGCACCCCGAAGGCCCCGATCGACGCGACGGTCCGCGGCAGCGGCTTGAGCATGGGGCCTCCCTGGGTCGGTACCCCTGTTGTCGGCCGCCGAAGGGCCCGACTCGAGCCCTTCGGGCCCCGATCTCGCAGGTCAGCGGGGCAGGGCGAGCAGGGCGTCGCGGGCGGTCGGCCGGGCGGAGGGGTCGTCGGACAGCAGGGCGCGGACCAGGACGGCCTGGTCCGCGGCCAGCCCGGCCACGTCACTGTCCCCGGCCAGGACGCGGGTCAGGGTGGTGACCGGCCCGTCCGCGCCGAACGGTGGGCGGCCGGTCCCGCCGAACGCGAGCACGGCGCCGAGCGAGAACAGGTCGCTGGCCGGGGTCGCCTGCCCCCCGCGCAGGCGCTCCGGCGCCATCCAGCCCAGTGTGCCCAGCAGCGCTCGGCTGGCGGTCATGGAGGACGCGTCGAGCAGCGCGGCCATCCCGAAGTCGATCAGCCAGGGCTGCTCACCGGCGACGATCACGTTGGTGGGCTTCAGGTCGCGGTGGACGATGCCGGCGGCGTGCACCCGGGTCAGTGCGACCAGGAGCCCGCGCGCGGTGGCCCACCACTGCCTCGGGCCCAGCGCGCCCTCGCCGTCCACCACAGCCTGCAGGGCGCGGCCGTCGATGTACTCGGTGACCAGGTACGAGGACTCGCCCGCGACGTCGGCGTCCAGCATCGCCGCGACGTGCGGGCCGGACACCCGCCGCAGCGCCTCCACCTCACGGGAGAACCGAGCGAGGAAGGTGGGGTCGTCGAGCATCGCGTCGGCGATCAGCTTCACCGCGCCGAGCCGGCCGTCGCCGTCGCGAACGCCCAGGAACACCACGCCCATGCCGCCGGACCCGAGGCGTCGCAGGATGCTCCAGTCCCCGACACGACGGGGGTCCCGGGCGCGCAGCGCTGGGCGTGGCCCAGGCTCGAACGGCACGGCAACCCTCGATCGACTCGGCGGTGCGCCCCCGTGGGGTCGCAGGAACGCCTCGACGGTACCCGGAGGCCCTGGGGGCCGCCACCGGTCCCGGCGAGCCCTCGCGTGTCGGCTCGGCCTGCCCCCCTGGCCAACCGGGGGTGGATGCGGGACCCTTCCCCCATGGGCGAGCAGGTGGCGGGGCGCACGTTCACCCGCGAGGACCGACAGCGCTACCGGGAGAAGGTGCGCCGGTGCCTGGACGCCCTTGCCCAGATGCTGCACCAGTCGCTGTTCGAGGTCCGCGATCCCCCGCTGACCGGCCTGGAGGTCGAGCTCAACCTCGTCGACGCCCGGGGCGAGCCGGCGATGCGCAACACGGAGGTGCTGGCCCGCATCGACAACCCGGCGTTCGTCCCGGAGCTGGGCCGGTTCAACCTCGAGATCAACGTCCCGCCGCAGAGCCTGACCGGGGACGGCGCCGCCGCCTACGAGCAGCACATCCGTCGCCAGCTCAACGAGGCCAACGACCGCGCCCACCTGGCCGGTGCGGGGATGGTGATGGTGGGCATCCTGCCGACGCTCCGGGCGGACCACCTGACCCACGAGGCGATCTCCAGCAACGCCCGGTACGCCCTGCTCGACGAGCAGATGCTGATGGCCCGGGGCGAGGACCTGCACATCGACATCCGTGGCCCGGAGTGGCTGGAGACCTTCTCGGACTCGATCGCCCCCGAGGCGGCGTGCACCAGCGTGCAGTTCCACCTGCAGGTCAGTCCCGACGAGTTCGCCGCCACGTGGAACGCCGCCCAGTGCCTGTCCGCCGCCCAGGTGGGGGTCGGGGCGAACTCGCCGTACCTGCTCGGCCGGGAGCTGTGGCGGGAGACCCGCATCGCGCTGTTCACCCAGGCCACCGACACCCGCCCGGCGGAGATGAAGGCCCAGGGGGTGCGCCCGCGCGTGTGGTTCGGCGAGCGCTGGATCACCAGCGTCTTCGACCTGTTCGAGGAGAACAGCACGTACTTCCCGGCACTGCTGCCCGTGGTGGACCCGGAGGACCCGCTCGCTGAGCTGGCGGCGGGGAGGATCCCCGGCCTGCACGAGATGCGCCTGCACAACGGCACGGTGTGGCGGTGGAACCGTCCGGTCTACGACACGGTGGGCGGAACCCCGCACCTGCGGGTCGAGAACCGGGTGCTGCCCTCCGGGCCCACGGTCGTGGACATCATGGCCAACGCGGCGCTGTACTTCGGCGCGGTCCGCGCCCTCGTCGCCGAGGACCGGCCGGTGTGGTCGCGGATGTCGTTCGGGGCCGCGGAGGAGAACTTCACGGCCGCGGCCATCCACGGCCTCGAGGCGACCGTGTACTGGCCGGGCATGGGGGAGGTCCCGCTGGCCGAGCTCGTCCTGCGCCGGCTGCTGCCGCTGGCCCATGAGGGGCTGCGCCGGTGGGGGGTCGACGACGCCATCCGGGAGCGGCTCCTGGGCATCGTCGAGGGCCGTTGCGCGTCGGGGCGCACCGGGGCGAGCTGGCAGGTCGAGACCGTGCACGCCCTGGAGGCCCGGGGGGTGGACCGCTGGGAGGCGCTGCGGCAGATGACCCAGGGCTACGTCGAGCGGATGCACTCCAACGAGCCGGTGCACACCTGGCCCGCGCTCTGACGGGCAGCTCGCCGACCCCCAGCCGCCGCAGCGGTCGGCTCAGGTGGCCCAGTGGCCGGGCCGGTCGACCCCCGGGGACAGCTGGGTGCTCGCCGATCCCCGGGACGCGCGCAGCTGCGGCGGTGTGAGGAACAGCACCCCGCGCAGGTCGGCCCCGGCCAGGTTCGCCCCGCGCAGGTCCGCGCCGGTGACGTCCGCGCCACGCAGGTCCGCCCGCCGCAGGTCGGCTCCCACCAGCAGGGCACCGCGCAGGCTGGCCCGTCGCAGGTCGGCTCCGGCCAGGCG
>JBDHZV010000069.1:0-13414 GCA_039812125.1 Candidatus Nanopelagicales bacterium | reverse complement strand
GTTCCGGGCTCGATCAGCGCGGATCGTCCGGATCGTCCGTCCCGCCGGGCTGACGCCCACCCCCCGGAACGGCCGACACGTCGGGTGGGAGCACCCCCGTCACCGCCGCCAGTCCGCCCGCGATCAGGTCCGCCGTGGCCCGGTTGCTCGCGATGGGGATGTCATGCAGCACCCCGACCCGCAGCAGCGCCTTGACGTCGGGGTCGTGGGGCTGCGGCATGAGCGGGTCCCAGAAGAACACGAGGGCGTCGATGCGTCCCTCGACGATCCGGGCCCCGATCTGCTGGTCCCCGCCGTACGGTCCGCTGGCCACCCGCTTGACCGGCAGGTCCAGGGCGTCGGCCAGCAGCCTCCCGGTGGTGCCGGTGGCGATCAGCCGGCAGGTCGCCAGGAACGGGCGGTGGGCCACGGCCCAGGCCAGCAGGTCGTCCTTGCGGTGGTCGTGAGCGACGAGCGCGATCCGGAGGCGGTCCACCGTCCCAGCATCCGCCCCCCAGGTGGCCCACGCACGGCCGGCAGGTGAACAGATCCCCGATGGGACGGGCGATTTCGCGACCCCGGTGGCATCGCCCAGACCGTCGGATGACAGGCTTCGGCCCATGAACGATGCCGAAGGGAAGACGTCAGTGCCGGCGTCGGGCCGTCGTGAGGTCGGGGTCACCGAGCTGGCCCTCCGGGACGCCCACCAGAGCCTCATGGCCACCCGGATGGCCCTCGAGGACATGGTCGACGCGTGCGCCGACATCGACGCCGCGGGCTACTGGTCGGTGGAGTGCTGGGGTGGCGCGACGTTCGACGCGTGCATCCGGTTCCTCAACGAGGACCCGTGGGAACGCCTTCGCACGTTCCGCCAGCTGCTGCCGAACAGCCGGCTGCAGATGCTGCTGCGCGGGCAGAACCTCCTGGGCTACCGGCACTACGAGGACGGCGTCGTCGACCGGTTCGTCGAGAAGGCCGCAGTGAACGGCATGGACGTGTTCCGGGTGTTCGACGCCCTGAACGACGTGCGCAACGTGCGACACGCCATCGAGGCGGTCCGCCGCGTCGACAAGCATGCCCAGGGCACCATCTGCTACACGGAGAGCCCGCTGCACACCGTCGAGGGGTACGTGCGGATGGCGCGGGACCTGATGGATCTCGGCTGCGACTCGCTGTGCATCAAGGACATGGCCGCGCTGCTCAAGCCGCAGCCCGCCTACGACATCGTCAAGGCGATCAAGGACGACCTGGGCAGCGACGTGCGGGTGCACGTGCACTGCCACGCCACGACCGGCGTCACGCTGGTCAGCCTGATGAAGGCCATCGAGGCCGGGGCCGACGTCGTGGACACCGCCATCTCCTCGATGTCGCTGGGCCCGGGGCACAACCCCACCGAGTCGCTGGTCGCCATGCTGGACGGGACGCCGTACACCACGGACCTGGACGGCGATCGGCTGCTGCGGATCAAGGAGCACTTCGCCACGGTGCGCCCGCGGTACACCCAGTTCATGTCGACCATCACCGGCGTCGAGACCGAGATCTTCGACAGCCAGATCCCCGGCGGCATGATCTCCAACATGGAGAGCCAGCTGCGCCAGCAGGGTGCCGGCGACCGGCTCAAGGAGGTGCTGGCCGAGGTGCCGCGGGTGCGGGCCGTCGCCGGCTACCCGCCGCTGGTCACGCCGTCGTCGCAGATCGTGGGCACCCAGGCGGTGTTCAACGTCCTGATGGGCCCGTACAAGGTGCTGACCGCGGAGTTCGCCGACCTCATGCTGGGCTACTACGGCGCGACGCTCGGGCAGCGCGATGCCGGGGTCGTCGAGATCGCCCGGGCACAGACCCGCAAGGAGCCCATCGAGTGCCGGCCGGCGGACCTGCTCCAGCCGGAGTGGGACCGGCTCAGCCAGGAGGGCCGGGCCCTCGAGGGGTCCGACGGCACCGACGAGGACGTCCTCACGTATGCGATGTTCCCGCAGGTCGCGCCGGTGTTCTTCGCCAAGCGCCCGGAGGGCCCGCACAACGTGGGGCTGGACCCCGCCCAGGTGGCGGCCGCCGAGCAGTCCCAGTCCCCCACCGCCGGGCCGGTCAGCGGGCCGATCCGGTACTCCGTCACGCTGGGCGGGGCCCAGCGCACCGTCACCGTCGAGCGAGTCTGAGGCACCGATGACCAAGAACCCCGCCATGGCGGATCTGACCACCCAGCTGCAGAAGCGGCGCGCCCAGATCGAGCTGGGCGGCGGGCAGGCACGGCTGGACAAGCAGCGGGCCCAGGGCAAGATGACCGCGCGGGAGCGTGTCGACGCGCTGCTGGACCCGGGCACGTTCCTCGAGACCGGGATGTTCTCGACGCACTGCTCGACGTTCTTCGGCCTGGCCGACACCGACCTGCCCGCCGACGGCGTGGTCACCGGCGAGGGTGCGGTGCGCGGCCGACCCGTCCACGTCGCGTCCCAGGACTTCACCGTGGCCGGCGGCAGCGCCGGCGAGGTGCACTCCAACAAGGTCGCGGCCATGATGAAGGCCAGCCTGATGACGGGCACGCCGTTCGTGTTCATCAACGACTCCGGTGGCGCCCGGGTCCAGGAGGGCATCGGCTCCCTGGCCGGGTACGGCCGGGTCTTCTACAACAACGTGCTGCTGTCCGGCGTGGTGCCCCAGATCTCGATCATCGCCGGGCCGTGCGCTGGCGGTGCCGCCTACTCCCCCGCCCTGACCGACTTCATCATCCAGACGCGCAGGGCCACGATGTTCATCACCGGGCCGAACGTGATCGCCCAGGTGACCGGCGAGAAGGTCACCTCCGAGGAGCTCGGCGGGGCCGACACCCACATGGCCCGCTCCGGGGTCACCCATTTCGTGGTCGACGACGACCAGCAGGCGATCCTGGTCGCGCAGAAGCTGCTGAGCTTCCTGCCGCAGAACAACTCCGAGGACCCCCCGATCGTGGACCCCGACCCGGTCATCGAGCCCGACCCGGACCTGGCCGGGGTCGTCCCCGTCGAGGGCCGGCGCGGCTACGACGTGCGCGAGGTGATCGGGCGCATCGTCGACTGGGGCGACTTCCTGGAGGTCCAGGCCGGGTACGCCGCCAACCTCGTCGTCGGATTCGCGCGGATCACCGGGCGCACGGTGGGCATCGTGGCCAACCAGCCGATGTCGATGTCGGGTGTGCTCGACATCAACGCCTCGGACAAGGGCTGCCAGTTCGTGCGGTTCTGCAACGCGTTCAACATCCCGTTGGTGACCCTCGTGGACGTGCCGGGCTTCCTGCCCGGCGTCGCCCAGGAGCACGGCGGGATCATCCGGCACGGCGCCAAGATGCTGTACGCCTACTCCGCGGCCACCGTGCCGAAGGTGACGGTGGTGCTGCGCAAGGCCTACGGCGGGGCCTACGTGGCGATGTGCTCGAAGGACCTGGGCGCCGACCGGGTGTTCGCCTGGCCGACCGCGGAGATCGCGGTGATGGGCGCGGAGGGCGCCGCGGAGATCGTGTTCCGGCGCGAGATCGCCGAGGCCGAGGATCCGGCAGCCCGTCGCGCCGAGCTGATCGAGCAGTACCGGACCGCGTTCTCCACGCCCTACGTGGCCGCCAGCCGGGGCCTGGTCGACGACATCATCGACCCGGCCCGCACCCGGGAGCACATCGCGCGCTCGCTGGAGGTGCTCGTCGCCAAGCGTGACCTGCGCCCGGCCAAGAAGCACGGGCTGGGCCCCACATGAGCCAGCCCACGCTCGACGAGCTGCTCTCGGCGATCTCGGCGCTCACGGCCCGGGTCGACGCCCTGGAGTCGGAGCTCGTGGCGGTCCGGGCCGCCCTGCCGCACCCGGAGGTGCCCGACGAGGTCGTCATGGCCATCTCGGCGGCGGTCGCCGCCTTCCTCGGGCACCGCGCCCGGCTCAAGCAGGTCCGGTACAGCACGAGCCCGGCGTGGGCCCAGCAGTACCGAACGGCAGTCCAACGACGCAATGTCATGCACGGTGTGAGGTGACCGCATGCGGCTCAAGGTGACAGTGGACGGGGTCGTCTACGACGTCGACGTCGAGGTCGAGGAGGACCCCCGCCCCCCGCTGGGCACGTTCTTCATGGGCGGCGGGTTCGTGCCCCAGCACGCGGCGACCCCCGCGTCCTCCGGGTCAGGCGACGGCGGCGGGACAGGCGTCACCGCGCCCCTGGCCGGCACGGTGGTGCGCGTCCCGGTCAAGGAGGGCCAGGCGATCGCGGAGGGCGACGTCCTGGTCGTGCTCGAGGCCATGAAGATGGAGACCGAGATCACGGCGACCTCGGCCGGGACGGTGGCCGGCATCCCGGTCTCGGTCGGTGACGCCGTGACCGGCGGTCAGGTCCTCGTGCGGATCGGCCCGGCTGAGTAGCCTCGCAGGCGCATCAGGCCAGGTCGCGGCGCATGACCAGGCGGGGCAGCCCGCCGGCCACCGCGTCGGTGGTGCCGACCACCTGGAAGCCGGCCCGCTCGAACATCGGGCGGGTGCCCACGAAGGCCATGGTCACGTCCATCCGCCCGGTCGGGTCCACGGGGTACGCCTCGATCGCCGGGGCGCCGTGGGCGGTGGCGAGGGCCGCCGCAGCCTCGATGAGCCGCGCGGTCACGCCGCGGCGCCGGTACCCGCCCCGCACCACGACGCACACGATGCTCCACACCGGCACGTCGTCGACCGGCCGGATCAGCCGCGAGCGGGCCAGTCGCGGGATCTGGTCGCGCGGACCGGTGTTGCACCAGCCGACGGGCACGCCGTCGAGGTAGGTGACCACGCCCGGGGGCGGGTCGCGCCGGCACAGCGCACGCATCGCCTGCTCCCGGTCGCCACCGCCGAGCTCCTCGATGTCCGCAGCGCGCAGCCGGTGCGACAGGCACCAGCAGTGGGTGGCCCGGCGGTTCGGGTTGATCACGTCGGCGAAGTCCTCGAACCGGTCCGGCGTCACCGGGTGCGACTGCCACGTCATGGCGGCCCCTAGGACGCGCTGCCGCTCGGCGCAGGACTGCTCGCCGCGCTCGACGTGGGGGTCGCCGTCGCGGGACTCGTCGGCGCGTCGGTGGGGGTCGCGCTGGCCTGGGCCTGCAGGTCGCCCAGCACGTCGCCGAGCTCGGCCACGAAGTCCAGGAAGGCGGTGCGGGCCGCCGCCACCTGCTGCTGGGCCTGCGCGTACGCCGCCGCCACCGCGTCCTGGGCGGCCTCGCTGTCCGCGGACTGGGCCTGCTGGGCCGCCTGCACCTGCGCCAGCGCGGCCTGGCTGTCCGCCAGCTCCTGGGTCAGCGTGGCCGCCTTCGCCGAAGCCTGCTGGATCGCGGCCCCGGCGTCCTGGCGCAGCGCCGCCATCGTGGCGCTGATCTGGCTCACCTCGGCCTGCAGGGCGGCGACCTGGTCGTCGGTGACCTCGTCGCCGGCATCCACCTGCGCCTGCAGGGTGCTCACCTGGCCCTGGAGGTCGTCCACCTGGGTGGACTGGGTGTACCCCCACACCAGCGCGGCCCCGGCCACGGCGGCCAGCACCACGCTCGCGACGACCCACCCACGGCCCTGCCGCCCGGATCGTGGGGCACGATCCGGCGGGGTCGGGACCCCGGGCAGCTGCTGGGTGCTGTCGGGGTCGTCCTCCGGAGGATCCACGTGGGCGGTCATGGCGTGTCCTCTCATCCGTCGTACCTGCACAGTACCGGTCCGCCCCACCGGGAACGGACCCGCCGGGACAGCGCCCGGTCGACGTCCCCGCGGTGACACAGTGGGAGGAGCAGCCGGACCGGAGAGGGGAGGCGGCATGGGCATCGCTACGGCGTCGACCGACCCCTGGCTGAGTCCGGCCGCCGAGGTGGCCCAGGCGCTGGGTGCCGACCTGCACGACGGCCTGGACGCGACCGAGGTGCGGGCACGGCAGGCCCGCATCGGCACGAACGAGATCACCGCGGAGCGCCCCGTCCCTGGGTGGCGGCGGTTCCTGGACCAGTTCCGCGACCCGGTGGTGTACCTGCTCCTGGCCGCCATCGCGATCTCCCTGGTCGCCTGGCTGGCCGAGGGTGCCGGCGGCGTCCCCGTGGACGCCCTCGTCATCGCGGCCATCGTGATGCTCAACGCCGTGATCGGGTTCGCCCAGCAGGCACGGGCCGCCCAGGCGGTCGAGGCGCTGCGACGGATGAGCGCGACGACGGCCACCGTGGTCCGGGCCGGCGAGCAGGTCCGCGTCCCCACCCGCGACCTCGTCCCCGGCGACCTGGTGGTGCTGGCCGAGGGCGACACCGTCCCGGCCGACGCCCGACTGATCAGCGCTGCGGCCCTGACGGTGTCCGAGGCGGCCCTGACCGGGGAGAGCGAGCCGGTCCTGAAGGACCCGGCCACGCTGCCGCGCGCAGCAGCGCTGGGAGACCGGCTCAACATGGTGTTCAACGGCACGGCGGTCGCGCGGGGGGTCGGGCGCGCCGTGGTCACCGCGACGGGCATGCGCACCGAGATGGGCCAGGTCGCCGACCTGCTGCACGCCACCCGGGAGGAGCCGACCCCGCTGCAGCGCGAGATCGCCCGGGTGGGGCGGATGCTGGGCGTCGCGGTGGTCGTGATCGCCGTCGTCGTCGTGGTCGCGGTGGTCGTCGTGATCGGTGTGGACAGCGTGACCGACGTGGTCAACGCGATGCTGCTGGCCGTGTCGCTGGCCGTGGCCGCCGTTCCCGAGGGCCTGCCGACGATCCTGTCGGTGGTGCTGGCCCTCGGGGTGCAGCGGATGGCCGCCCACCAGGCGATCGTGAAGCGGCTGTCGTCGGTGGAGACGCTCGGGGCCGCCTCCGTCATCTGCTCGGACAAGACCGGCACCCTGACACGTGGCGAGATGACCATCTCCCGGATCGTCACCGCCCTCGGGGAGGTCGAGGTCACCGGAGCCGGGTACGAGCCCACCGGTGCCCTGCTCCAGGACGGCCGACCGGTCGCCGCCGGGGAGCCCACCCGCAGCGCCGCCGAGCAGGTCCTGGCCGCGGGCTGCCTGGCCAACGACGCCCGGCTGGTCGAGGCAGCCGGCCAGTGGACCGTCCAGGGCGACCCGACCGAGGCGGCGTTCCTGGTGGCCGAGGCGAAGCTGGGGCTGGCAGCGGGCCGGCAGGCGCGATACCGCCGCGTCGGGGAGATCCCGTTCAGCTCGGAGCGCCGGCTGATGACCAGCCTGCACGCGGACGCCCACCGGGACGGCGCCATCGCCGTGGCGACCAAGGGCGCCCCCGATGTCCTGCTCGACCGGTGCGCCCACGTGCAGGTGGGCCCGGACCTGCATCGGGTGGACCGGGCCTGGCGGGAGCGCATCCTCGCCGACGTCGACCGCCTGTCCGGCCAGGGCTTGCGCACGCTGGCGGTGGCCCACCAGCGGCTGGCCAGCGCCGACCTCCCGGCCCTCGAGGACGTCGAGACCGACCTGGTCTACCTCGGCATGGTGGGGATCAGCGACCCGCCGCGCAGCGAGGCCGTGCAGGCCGTGGCCGAGGCGCAGCGCGCCGGCGTCCGGGTCGTCATGATCACCGGTGACCACCCCCGGACCGCAGCCAGGGTCGCCCGCGACCTGGGGATCGTCGAGGCCGGGTCCCGGGCCGTGTCGGGCGCGGAGCTGGACGCCCTCGACGATGCCGCGTTCGCCCGGACGGTGCGCCAGTGCAACGCGTACGCCCGGGTGACACCCCGCCACAAGCTGCTGATCGTCGATGCCCTGCAGGCCGCCGGCCACGTCGTGGCCATGACCGGCGACGGGGTCAACGACGCGCCAGCGCTGCGCTCGGCCGACATCGGGGTGGCGATGGGATCGGGAACCGAGGTCACCAAGGAGGCCGCGGCCATGATCCTGGCCGACGACGACTTCGCGACGATCGTGCGAGCCGTTCGGGAGGGCCGCGGGATCTTCCAGAACATCCGCCGGTTCCTGCGCTACCTGCTGTCGTCGAACATGGGCGAGGTGCTGACGGTGCTGCTCGGAGTGCTGATGGCCGGGGCGCTCGGCCTGGCGCCGTCGGACGGTGAGGTCGTGCTCCCGCTGCTGGCCACGCAGATCCTGTGGATCAACCTGCTCACCGACTCCGCCCCAGCGCTGGCCATCGGCGTCGACCCGGTGGCCGGCGACGTGATGGACCGCCCGCCGCGGCGGCGCACCGACCGGGTGATCGACGCCCGGATGTGGCGCGGCGTGCTGCTGCTCGGGGCGGTCATGGCGGTGGCCACGCTGGCGGCGCTGGACCTGAACCTGCCCGGCGGCCTGCTCGCGGGCGGCGGGACCCCCGACGAGGCCCGCACGGCGGCGTTCACCGTCCTGGTCCTGGCCCAGCTGTTCAACGCCTTCACCGCGCGTTCGGAGACCGCATCGGCGTTCCACCGACCCTTCTCCAACCACTGGCTGTGGGCCGCGGTGCTGCTCTCGGCGGCCCTTCAGGTCGCGGTGGTCCACCTGCCGGTGCTCAACCACGCCTTCAGCACCGTGCCGCTGTCGGGGCCGCAGTGGGTGGGGTGCGTGGCGCTGGCCAGCAGCGTGCTGTGGGTCGGTGAGCTGCGCAAGCTGCTGCTGCGACACGGCCGCCCGGGACCTGCGCGGGCGTGACAATCATTCCCACTGTGGTGGAATGCCCCGCATGTCCCTTGCCGCACCAGCCCGGAACCGCCCACCCGTGGTCGAGCTGCTGGTCGCCGGGCTGCTCGTCGCGCTGCTGCTGGGTCGCGGGCAGCTGACCGGGCTGGCGCAGTCGGCCACCTTCGCAGCCTTCACCACCGTGCTGCTGTCGATCGTGCTGCAGGCGCTGCCGTTCCTGGTCGCCGGGGTGCTGCTGTCCGCCACCCTCACCGCCGTGGTGCCGCCGTCCGCGCTGCGCCGCGCCCTGCCCCGCTCGCCGGTCCTCGCGGTTCCGGTGGCCGGGGTGGCGGGCATGGCCCTGCCCGGCTGCGAGTGCGCCTCAGTGCCGGTGGCCCAGGGCCTGGTCCGGCGCGGCGTGGCCCCCGCCGCTGCCCTGACGTTCCTGCTGTCCGCCCCCGCGATCAACCCGATCGTGCTGGCCGCCACCTGGGTGGCCTTCCCCGGCGACCCCGCCATGATGTGGGCCCGGCTCGGGGCCTCGCTGCTCACCGCCGTCGTCATGGGGTGGTGGTGGGCAGCCGCCGGCCAGCCCGGGTGGCTGCGCCTGGCCGACCGGTCCCACCTCGAGCACCCCTCCCGATGGGTCACGTTCCACCGCACCGCCAGCCACGACTTCCTGCACGCCGGCGGCTTCCTGGTGCTGGGCGGGCTGACCGCGGCGGTCCTGAACGTGCTGGTCCCGCCGCACTGGATGGACTCGCTGGCCGGGCGCCCGGCGCTGGCGGTCCTGGCCATGGCCGCGCTCGCCGTGGTGATGTGCGTCTGCTCGGAGGCCGACGCGTTCGTGGCGGCCAGCATGACCGCGTTCGGCCCGGTGGCGCAGCTGGCGTTCATGGTGGTCGGGCCGATGGTCGACCTCAAGCTGGTCTCGATGCAGGTCGGCGCCTTCGGCCGGTCGTTCGCGGCCCGGTTCGCCC
The DNA here is from genome assembly GCA_039812125.1 of Candidatus Nanopelagicales bacterium. GTDB lineage: Bacteria > Actinomycetota > Actinomycetes > S36-B12 > CAIYMF01 > Prado023. The sequence goes on along the minus strand of JBDHZV010000069.1, from coordinate 3,913 downwards.
CCACCACCTTCGTCGTGGCGATCCTGTCGGCCACGGTGGTGGGCTGGTGGGCCTGGTGAGCGCCACGGTCCGCGCTGTCGTGCTGGCGCTGGTCGGCAGCCTGCTGGTGCGCCTGGTTCACAGTGGCCGCCACGTGGACTACGTGAAGCCCGGGATGGGCCCGGCCCTGCTGGCGGCGGGCGCTGTCCTGCTGGTGCTGGCCGCCCTGGCCACCGGGGAGGCGGTCCACCCCCGCGACGACGCGGGACCCGACGGGGGGCACCAGCACGGGGGGCCGGGGTCGGCGTGGCTGCTGTTCCTGCCGGTCGCCGCGATCCTGCTGGTGCCCCCGACTCCCCTGGGTGCCTTCACCGCGGCCCGCATCGACGCCTCAGCGCCGCCCGGCGCCGCCGACACCCTGTTCCCCCCGCTGCGGGACGACCCGGCCGACCTGACGCTCGGCGACTTCGTCAGCCGGGCCGTGTGGGACGACAGCGGGTCGCTGGCCGGCCACCGGGTCCGCCTGGTCGGCTTCGCCACCCCCGCGGGCTCCCCGCAGGACACCCCTGCCCGCGGCGGGGAGCCCACCGACGGGGTCACCGGCGGGCAACAGGACAGGTGGCTGCTGACCCGACTGGGCCTGGCGTGCTGCGCCGCCGATGCGTACGCGCTGAAGGTCCGGCCGATCGGCGCCGACCCGGTCCCGGCGGACACCTGGGTGGCGGTGGTGGGGACGTGGCTGCCCGGGGCTTCCGTGGACGAGCTGGACCCGATCCCCGAGCTGCGGGTGGAATCGGTGACCGCCGTGGCGGCACCGGACGTCGCCTACGAGCAGCCCTGAGGGCACCGGCCGCGGCACGGCCCGGGCCTCGTCGGGCCGTTAGGCTGGGCCGCGTCCCGACGTTCCGCCCGATCGCCCCACGAACCAGCCTGGCGTCGGCCCGACCCCGAGGAGAGGTGACGTCGCGATGATCCAGCCGCCCGGTGACCTCCCCGAGCGTCGGGGTCCGTCCCGGCGCGCACTGCTCGGTGCCGGGGTCGGCCTGGGCGCCGCCCTGCTGACCGGCACCCAGCCGGCCGCCGCGGTGGGCCGGGGCGGCTCCCAGGACACCGGGGCACCCACCGGACCGGGCAGCCTGGGCCAGGCGGTCGAGCCGTTCCACGGTGCCCACCAGGCCGGGATCGCGACCCCCCTGCAGGCCAGCGCCAGCTTCGTGGCCCTGGACCTGGCCCGCGGTGTCGACCGGGACGCGCTCGTTCGCCTCATGCGGATCTGGACCGACGATGCCGAGCGGCTGACCACCGGGCGACCGGCCCTGGCCGACCCGGAGCCCGAGCTCGCGTCCGTCCCGGCCCGCCTGACCATCACCCTGGGCCTGGGGCTGGGGGCCGTGCAGGCCGCCGGCCGGGCGGCCCAGGCCCCGGACTGGCTCGGTCCGCTGCCGGCGTTCCGCGGGGACGCCCTCGAGGATCGGTTCAGCGGCGGCGACCTGCTGCTGCAGGTCTGCGCCGAGGATCCCGTCACCGTCGCCCACGCGGTCGGCGTGCTCGTGCAGGACGCCCGCAGCCTGGCCGCGGTCCGGTGGGTCCAGCGCGGCTTCCATCGTCCCGCCCACACCGCCCCGTCCGGCATCACCGCCCGCAACCTCATGGGCCAGGTCGACGGCACCGCGAACCCCGTCCCCGGCACCGAGACGTTCGACCGCCACGTCTGGAGCACCGGTCAGCCCGGCTGGATGGCCGGCGGGACGGCGCTGGTGCTGCGGCGGATCGCCATGGACCTGGCCGTGTGGGGGTCGCTGGACCGGCGCACCAAGGAGGAGGCCATGGGCCGGCGCCTGGCCGACGGCGCTCCGCTGACCGGGGGCAACGAGCGGACGGCCCCCGACTTCGACGCCGTCGATGCGCACGGGTTCCCGGTCATCCCGGTGACCTCGCACATCCGGCTGGCCCGCGCCACGTCCGACGCCGAGGGGATGCTGCGCCGGCCGTACAACTACGACGACGGGTTCACCGCGTCGGGCACCCGGGACGCGGGGCTGGTCTTCGCCGCGTACATGGCCGACCCCACCGCGCAGTTCGTCCCCGTCCAACGGCGGCTCGCGCGCTCGGACGTGATGAACCTGTGGGTGCGCCACGTCGGCTCGGCCGTGTTCGCGATCCCTCCCGGTCCCCAGCCCGGCGAGCACCTCGCGCAGGGGCTGCTGGGCTGACCGAGCGCTGGGCTGACCCGGCCCGGGCTCAGGGCGCTGCCGCGCCGTCGGGGCGCCGCGGCTCGCGGCCCAGCCGAACCCGTCCCCGGCCCCAGTCGTAGATCACCGACGAGCGCAGGACGGTGTCCTGCACCGACCGGTTCTGCCGGCTGAGCACCGCCCAGAACAGCCCGATCGGGAAGCCCACGCAGAACAGTGCCCGCAGCAGCGCCCCTGACCAGCGCATCAGTCGTCCGTGGTGCCCCACCACCCGCAGGCCCATCAGCGAGTCGCCGACCGTGCGCCCCCTGGTGGCCCACGACACCCAGAAGTACAGGACCATCAGCACCGCCCAGACCACCAGCACGACGGCGGGGCGCAGGTGCGGGAACGTGAACGCCGCTGGGTTGACCAGGAACCGCAGTGCGGCCCAGGCGACGTACCCGCCCGCGAGGACGCCGGCAACGACGAGGAAGTCCACGGTGTTGGCCAGGGTGCGGCTCACGATCCCGGCGCGCTGGCCCTGGAACGCGCGGGCGTCCCGGGGCACCGACCGCGCCGGGCTGGGGGGCATCGGCGGGCCGCTCACGGCCGGGCTCCGGTGGATCCCGGTTCCGGGGCGGGCGAGTGCTCCACCGGCGAGTGCTCCACCGCAACGGGCTGGCCCGCTCCCGACAGCGACTCCGGGTCCCCGGGCGCGTCCAGGGACCTGCCCCGGCGCCGGAGCGTGAACCGGTCCACCAGCCGGGCCACGGCCCGGTCGGCGTCGACGCTGGTCAGCCGGACACCCCGGACCGCCTCCGTTGCCACCGAGCCCGTGGAGTCCCGGATCGTGCCGGCCAGGTCGATCTGGTCGATCACCGTGGAGGCGACCAGGGGCAGGTCGACGCGCTCCATGACGATCCGGGTGACGTCGAGCCCGTCGAGGGCTGCGGTCACGACCCGGGCCAGGTCGACGCGCTCGACCACGAGAGCAGTCAGGTCCACCTCGTCCAGCGCCGCCGCCACGACGGCGCCGAGGTCCACCGATTCGACGACGATCGGGGTCAGGTCGACCTGCTGCAGCGCGGCCCGGATCAGCGCCGGCATGTCCAGGTGGGCCACCACCGCGGCGACCAGGTCGTCGGCGGGCAGCGCGGCCATCACCCGCTCCACCGCGGCGACCGTGTCCACCTCGGCGACCACACGGGCCACCAGGGGATCCAGCTGCACGCGGGAGACCGTCGCCGCGGCGAGGGCCTCCACGTCCAGCCCGGCCAGGGCCGCCTCCGCCGCCGCCGTGAGGTCCATGCGGGCCACGACCCGGGCCACGAGCGCGTCCACGTCGACCTCGTCCACAGCGGCGGCCAGCACCGCGTCGATGTCGACCAGTCGCACCGCAGCGCCGACCGTCGGCGGGGCGGCATCCCGCGTCGAGCGCAGCGCCTGGCGGGCCAGGGTCGCGCGATCGGACCGCCACCGACCCGCCAGGGCCTCCAGCGGCCGGCGCGGATGCAGCGCGCCGGGCACCAGCGGCGGGTCCAGCACCAGCCCGACGACCGGCGCCGACACCCGTCCGGCGGCCTGGGCACCGCTCGATGCCAGCCGTGCGGCCGACCACGCCGCCCCCATCGCAGCGTCGAGGACCACTCCCCGGGACCGATCACCCGGCGCAACGCGGTCCGCCCCCCGGGCCACCTCCAGCACGATCGCGGCCAGGCCGAACACCGTGCCCAGCGGCCCGGTCCGCCCGGGACCGGCGC
>JBDHZV010000068.1:0-13782 GCA_039812125.1 Candidatus Nanopelagicales bacterium | reverse complement strand
GTCGGCGACGACCCGGCGGCCGCCGCCGCGCTGGCCGATCGGGCCGTGGCCAGCGCGGTGCTGGCCGGCAGCCCGCATGCCCGGGCGGCGGCGCTGGGTGCGATGGCGCTTGCGACCGGGCTCGGCGGGGACCGCGCAGGCTCCGGGGCGCTGTTCGAGGAGGCCCTGACCCTGGCCGACGAGACGGGCGATCGGGCTCTCGAGGCCCGGATCGCCGCCAACCGGATCTACGCGCAGTGGCGCTCCGGCGACCTGGTCGGGATGGAGGGTGCCGTGAGTGCGGAGCTGGCACGCCTGCGTGCCACCGGGCTGGCCGAGGCTGCGGGCGGGCAGCTGCTGGTGGCCCGGGCCGTCGTCCTGCACGGCCTGGGCCGCTGGGCTGAGCTCACCGACCACCTCGAGCGCACGCTCGAGCGGCCCGGGCGACTGGGCGCCCAGGTCGAGCTGCTTCTGCGGCTGGTAGCGGTGGAGCTGGCCGCCGATGTCGGTCGTGTCGGCGACGCCCGAGCCGGGCTGGAGGCGCTGCAGGCCCGGCCGGGGGTGGACGACCCGGAGATCGCCTACGAGGTCCTCGCCGTGCGCCTCGGGATCGCCACGCTCGCCCTCGATGTCCCGCGCGCCGCGGCCGAGCAGCTCGCGGCCGATGCGCTGGCGACCGCCGGGCGGATCACGGGCGACGCGTTCGCGGCAGCACGGGTGCGCGTCGCCGCCCTGCGGCTGAGGGGCTGGGCGTCGGGGCGCCCCGCGGGCCCTGTGCCGATCGAGCCCGGCGCACCCGCCCCCAGCGCCGCTCCTGACGGGCTGGGCCCCGGCGGCGACACCCCGGCCGAGCTCTGCGCCCTGCTGCACGAGCAGGCCGCGTGGACGACGGGCACAGGATGGTCCGGGGTCATCGACGCCTGGGCTGCCCTGCCGATGCCCCACCGTCAGGCGTGGGCGCAGGTGAGCGCCGCCCACGAGGCGGCCGACCGGGGTGATCCGGCCACCGCGCTGGACCTCGTCGATCGCGCGTTGGCCACGGCAACGGCTCTGGGCAGCGAGCCGGTCCGGGCGCGGGCCGAGCGCCTGGCCCGACAGGTCGGCCGGAGGGCGCCGCGGGGCCCGGGCGAGCTGACGGCCCGGGAGCGCGACGTGCTGCAGGAGGTCGCCCACGGACGGACGAACCGGGAGATCGCCAGGGCCCTGGGGATGTCCGACCGGACAGTCGCCGTGCACCTGACTCGCATCTTCGCCAAACTCGGCGCAGGCACCCGGGGCGAGGCCGTGCACCTCGCCCGGCACCGGAGGCTGGTGGATCAGTGACGACCCAGGAGGAGCCCGTGCAGCGCATCGAGATCGTGGTCGACGGGGCGGCCTTCGAGACGTGGGTGGCGGATGGGGCAGCGGCGGCTGCGCTGCGCGCCGAGGTGCTCGCCGCGGCCCACGCGGGCAGCACGGTGGAGGTCCCCGTGCTCGCTGCCCAGGGCGATGCCCTGGTGGACCAGGGTGTCCTCGTGCTGCGCCTCGGGGCGGCGACGGCCCTGGCCCTGCGCCAGTTCCCCGACGACCGCACCGGTGCGGCGATGGGCGTGTCCCGGTAGTCGCGTCCGGGTGGGGGGCCGGTCGGCCCCCCACCCGGACGTCAGTCGACCCGCGGAGGTCACGGGCGAGGGCCGCGGTGCGGCCCGTAGTTGGTCACAGCCTCACCGGTCCGCACCGGCGAGACCGTCGTGAAGGTGCTCGCCTCGTACGACGGGTCCCGCAGTGCATAGGGATCCTCGGCCGGCCCGATCTCGGACGGGTCCAGCGTGGGCAGGCCAGCGTCCACCTGGGCCGGGGTCGTCACCGACCCGCGCACGATCCGCACCACTGCCTCGACATCCGCGGCGGTGACCACGACTGCCTGGTCGGCATCCGGGTTGGTGTACCCCCCTCCCTGGGCCGACGGGGTCGCGCTGCCGCTGGGCTGCTCGGACGGCTGGCTGGACGGCTGGCTGGACGGCTGCTCGGACGGCTGGCTGGACGGCTGCTCGGACGGCTGGCTGGACGGCTGCGGGGCCGCCGGGGCCGGCGTCGCCTTGCCCGCGTCCTCGCGCTCCTTCTTCTTCATCAGGTCGTAGGCCTGGTCCGCCTTCTCCCCCAGGCTCCCGAAGCAGCCGATGCCGCCGACGGTCGAGCACTCGTCGTCCTGGCCGCCACCGACGACGCTCACTGAGAAGTCGCCGGTGCAGTCCTGCCCGCACATCTCGAACTCGACCGTGACGCTCACCGCGCCGGCGTCGGTCTCCTCGAACCACCGGACCGTCTTGTGCACGGAACCGTCGCCCCCGGTGGAGGTGTCGACGCCGACGCCGGACCGGGTGCCCCCGTCCTCGCCCGCGGAGATCCACGACGCACGCATCCCCCCGATGCGACCCTCGAACGTCGGCTGCCCCGTGCGGGTACGGGCACCCGCCACGATCGACAGCACATCGGAGCCCCCCACGCCCAGCTCGGCGAGCAGGTCGCGGGAGATGCCCAGCCGGGACAGGCCGTCGCCGCGCGTGGGCGCCAGCCCTGCCAGGGCTGCGGCCAGGGACTCGAGCCCGGCCTTGTCGGTGGCCCGGGTGCGGTCCGGCAGGGCCTCGGGGAGCACGACGACGGAGCTGAGGCGCTCCTCGAACGAGGGCAGGCGCTGGGCCGCGACCAGGTCGACCAGGTCGAGGACCGCGGGGTGGCTGCCGGGATCGCCGGGGTCGGTGCCGGCCTCCTTCTCGTCGCGGTCGGTGAAGCCGTCGCCGTCGGAGTCGGCGTCGATCAGGGCCTTCTCGGCGTACTTCACGCAGATGCCCCGGTCGCAGTGGATGGGGCCGCCGGGACCGGTGGCCGCCGCGGGCGCCCCGGGGAGGGCGGTCAGGCCGACCAGGGCCATGACGAGGCCGGTCGCGGCCGCCGCCAACGAGGTCGCGACCCCTCGGCCGCGCTCGGCGTGGGTGGGATGGGGCTGGTGGTTCATCGGAGCCTCCTGTCTCGCCGACCCGCCCTGGGCGGCGGTACGACGGTGGCCGATGCCGGCGCCCCCGGACATCCGCACATATGCGTACGCCTCCCCACGCCGAGGCCCATGGGGTGGGGGTGGTGGGTGCCGGCCCTCCCCTCGCGGGGCCGGCACCCACCGGTGGCGGCTGGCCCCCGGGACCCGTCCCGTCCGGCGGGACGGGGGGGCTGCTGCCGTGGTTCCATGGTGAGCACCTCCCCTGACACAAATGAAGGCCCGCGGGAGGGGAAGCCGGGGCCCGGAGGCGGGGACCGGGCGCCCGGCCGGGGCCGCGGATCGGGACAGCGGGGACGGCGGGGATGGCAGGACGACGCGGTCGGGACAACCGCGCGATGCTGGGTCGGATGGCGCGCATCCTCGGCCTGCTGCGCGCCCACCCGCAGGGGCTGACCACCGATGAGCTGCTCGAGCGCGTGGGGTACGGGTCCGGGTCCCCGGCCTCCCGCATGCGCACCCTGCACCGCGACCTCGCGGCGCTGGGTCGCGACGGGTGGCGCATCGACACCGCACCCACGGCCAACACTCCGGCCCGGCGGGTGCTGCGGACGGTCGACAACCGTTTCGCGACACTGTTCACAGCGGCCGAGCGGGCCCAGCTGGCCCGCGCCGCGGCATGCGCCGGCCCGGGCGTGGCCGCCGCCCTGGCGGCAGACCTGGGGACCAGCGCCGAGGCTCCCGCGTTCGTGGCGACCGGGCTGGACGGCCTCGGCCGGCTGGCTGTGTGCCAGGCCGCCGCAGCGGACCGCTGCACCCTGGCGTTCGCCTACAACGGCACCGACCGGCTCACCTTCCCGGTGCGGGTGCTGCTGCGAGCGGGGGGCTGGTACCTGCGCGCGCTGGACACCCGCGACAACCGCATCAAGCAGTTCTCGATCGACCGGATGCGCCGGCTGCGCAAGGGCCCGCCCGGATCCAGCCCGCCGATCCCCGACACCGGCGCCGGTCCGGTATGGGACCAGATGCGCACCCGGGCCCACGACCCGATCGACGTGACCGTCGACACCGTCGAGGATCACCTCCCCGACGTGCTCAGCGCGCTGGCGACCTGGGGGCACGAGCTGGTCGACAGCCCCCACCCGGGGCGGATCCGGGTTGTCGTGCCCGTCACCAACACCGACGCGTTGCTGGTCCGGCTGGCAGGTCTGGGTCGACGGGTGTGGCTCGTGGGCCCCGACGAGGTGCGCGCCGCGTTCCGGGACCGGCTGCTCAGCGTGGGAGGGCCCCGATGAGCGCCGGTCTGGTGCTGGCCACGGTGCACGCGCTGGAGGAGCACGGGCCGCTGGCGCTGTCGCGGCTGGCCGGCCTGCTCGCCAGCACGCCGGAGGAGCTGAGGGCCCAGGTCGAGGCGTTCAACGACGTGGAGAGCACGGGCCGCACCCTGGATCCCATGTTCACGATCACCCCGGCAGGGGGCTGGCCGGAGGACCCCGAAGCACCGGACCCCGAGCCGGCCGACACCGACGTCGTGGCGTTCAGCCCCGCGGTGGCGGGCCGCGACCTGGGCCTGGCCCACGTCGACGCCGGGACCCTCGGCCCGCTGCTGGCCGCCGCCGACCAGCTGCGCACCCTCGAGCCGGGCAACCTCCCGCTGGCCTCCGCCGTTGACACCCTGCGCTCCCGGCTGCTGACCGGGGTGACCGGTCACGCCGCCTACCGCGCCCGGACCGCAGCCGTGTTCCAGCACGCCGCCGCGGACCGCCGGGCCGTGCGCATCACCTACTCAGGCACGTGGACCGAGAGGGTCACCACCCGGACCGTCCACCCCTACCGCGTGGTGTCGACCCGCCGGGGATACGAGGTCGACGCCGGACCCCTCGACTCCCAGGGCCGGCCGCGGACCTACCTGCTCACCGGGGTGCGCGACTTCACGGTCCTGGACGAGACGTTCGACATCCCCGACCAGGCTGCCGGAGCCGTGGCGGCCAACCGGTCGCTCACCGCGGTGACCGGCGTCGCCCCCCACCGGGCCATGTGGGCGGTGCGCAACTGGGCCGAGCGCGTCGACCAGGCGCAGTTCGACACCGACGACGTGGCGTTCACCGCCTGGCTGCTGCCGCCCGTCGCCCCGCGGGTCGCACTGATCTGCCTGGCCGCGGGGCCGGGGATCGACATCGACGACGAGCAGCTGTGCACGGTCGTGGCACGCACGGCGCAGGACCTCCTGGCCCACCACGGCCTGTAGACGGCGCTACTGCACCGGCTGCGCCTGCGCGACGGCCGCAGGAGCGTACTTCGCGAGCAGTCCTGCGAGGTCCAGGCCGGTCGTGGTGGCCAGCATCTCCAGGGTCTGGGCGAGGTTGTTGGTGACCTGCTTGGGCAGCTGCCCGGCGCCGTCAGTCGAGATCACCGTGAGCTTGTCGATGTTGCCCATCGGCCGGGCCAGCTCCGCTGCCACCTTGGGCAGCACCTCGATCAGCATCTGCAGGACGGCCGCCTCGTTGTACTGGGTGTACGCCTCGGCCCGCCGGCGCATCGCCTCGGCCTCCGCCTCACCTGTTGCCAGCGTGGCTGCCGCGGTCGCCTCGCCCTCAGCCCGGATCGCCTCTGCCGTGGCCACCCGGCGGGCCCGCTCCGCCTCACCCGCCTTGAGGCCCTCGACTGCCGTGGCCTGTGCCAGGGCGGTGCGTCGGGCCAGCTCGGCCTCGCCGATCAGCCTGGCCTTCTCCGCGTCCGCCTGCGCCGAAGCGATCGCCGCGATCTTGTCCGACTCGGCGCGCAGGATCGCCGCCGCCCGCTGGCCGGCGGCCGAGGTCTCCACCTGGTAGCGCGCCGCGTCGGCGGGCTTGCGAACCTCGGTGTCCAGCTGGCGCTCCTTGAGCGCGGCCTGACGCTCGGCCACCTTCTCCTGCTCGGTGAGGATGGCCTGGTCCCGGTCGGCCTTGGCCAGCGGCCCCGCCGCTGCCGACCGGGCCGCAGCGGCCTCGATCTCCGCGCGGATCTCCGCCTTCTTCAGCTCGAGCTGGCGGTTGGTCACCGCGATCTCCTGCTCGGCGGCGATCCGGGCCTGCTCGGCGGACTGCCGGGCCGCTGCCTCGGCGACGGCCGCGAGCTGGCCGATCTTGGCTGCCTCCGGCCGGCCCAGGTCGGCCAGGTAGCTGCCGTCGTCGGTGATGTCCTGGATCTGGAACGTGTCCAGGACCAGGCCCTGCCCCGTCAGCGACGCCTCGGACTCGTCGGCGACCTTCTGCGCGAAGGCGGCCCGGTCACGGATGATCTGCTCCACCGACAGCGAGCCGACGATGGACCGCAGGGCACCAGCCAGGACCTCCTGCGTGAACCGCTCGACCTCGTCCTGCTGGGTGACGAACCGCTGCGCTGCCGCACGGATCGAGTCCTCGTTGCCGCCCACCTTGACGATGGCAACGCCTTCGAGGTTGAGCTTGATGCCCTGCCCGGACACCGCCCCCCGGATCTGCACCGAGATCCGCCGGCTCGACAGGTCCAGGGTCGCCCGCCGCTGGAAGAACGGCACCACGAAGACCCCGCCGCCCATGACGACCTTCTGCCCGCGCGGGTCGACGACCATCTCGCCCGAGCCCGGGTCGAGCACGGCCTTGCCGCGCCGCCCCGTGATGATGAACGCCTCGTTGGGCCCGGCGACCTTGTACCGGGTCAGGGCGACGGCCAGGACCAGGACGGCCAGGACCACCAGCCCGGTGATCGCGATGGACAGGGTGCTGAACACCATGAGGGTGTCTCCTTCGATGGATGTGGTGCCGCGGGGTGCCGACGTCGGGCAGCCCGGGGTCAGGTCTCGAACAGGGGGGTGACGCTGACCGCGGTCGGCGAGATCACCGCGACGACGACGACCGTCGTACCGGCGGGGATGCCGCGGTCGGCGCGGGCGTGGATGCGGGTGGGGTTCCCGGCGACGGTCACCGTGACGACGCCGAACCCGTCCGGTGGGATGTCGTGAAGGACCTGGCCGCGAGCCTCGAGCAGGTCGCTCGTGCGGGGGCTGCCGCTGCCGGTGTCGCGCGAGAGGGTGCGGAACAGCCAGACGGCACCCGTCGCGAGCCCGGTGCCCACGCCCAGGCCGACGAGCCCCGCCGCGACCGGGCTGCCCGTCACCGAGAGCGCCGCCGCACCCGCGAACCCGAACCCGCCGGCGAAACCGGCGACCGCCTCGGTGGGCAGCGACCACCCCAACCCGTCGAGGAGGCCGTCGAAGAGATCCCCGACGACCAGGGTCAGCACGAGCACGACGATCCCTGCCACGCCAAGAGCGAGCAGAAAGCCCACCACCAGCACCCCCGCTGCAGCCAGTTGCGTCCGTGGCGACTCGGCACCCGGTGCGCATCGCCGGGGTCCAGCGTCGCAGATGCCGCGCCACCGACCAGCAGGGGGGTCGGCCGACGGCTGCAGCACCCACCAGGCGGCGCGAGTCGACGGGCGGGGACCTCACCCGCCGACGTCGTCGGAGGCGATCCTCCCGTCCTGCTCGCGGGGGTTCGTCGGCGCTGTCGAGGACCTGGTCGACAGCGCCACGCAGGCCAGGGCCACCGCGGCTGCATCCGTACCGGAAGTTGTCGAGCATCGCGATCACGAACGCGGCCAGCACCCTGGGCTCACCGACAACAGCCACGACCCCGGCGGCCACCTCGTCGCGCAGGCGGCCGCGACCCGTGGCAGGGTCCGCGCCGGACGTTCTCGACCCCCGTCGCCAGCGAGTTGGCGGCCGCCAGCTGGTTCGTGGGGATGACCTGGGGGGTGACCGCCGCCACAGCGGGATAGGCGGGCGTCGCAGCCATCGCGGTGAGGGCAGCGAGGATGATCGCCAGCGGGACGGGTGCCCGCTGGTCGGAACAGTCGGCACCACGGTCTCCCCGCAGTGGTGAGGCTGTCCATACCCGGGTGGGGATCGTCGAACCGGGAGCCGGGCCCGGGAACGAACGAACCTGGACCAGGCGGTCCAGGTTCGGCGCTCAGTGCTGCCAGCCACCAGGTCGGTTCTGTCAGTTCTGTCGGTCTGTGGAGGTGCCGGGAATCGAACCCGGGTCCAACGGTGTCTCTTTGGGCATTCTCCGGGCGCAGCCACGCTGTCGTGGTCTCGGCCTCCGCGCTTCGTGTGGCACTGCGCGGAACACGGCCCAGCGACTGTTAGATGTCCCGTCCCACCCCGTCACCGGGCAGGTTGGTCAGTCTCCTCAACGACGCCAGAGTCGGGGCGGAGACGCCCCCGGTCTGACGGATCTCGAGGCTCGCTCAGGCGGCGAGGGCGAGATCAGTGCGCTTGGTATCGGCACTTGTGTTTTCGGCAGGTCGTTATCGAGATAACTGCCATCCTCGGCCCGCTTCTCCCATCGACGGCAGCCGATGTCGAAACCTGTCACCCCCTGTGGAATTGTCACCGGCGAACCGGCTCTTCAAGGGTAGCGGCCACCCCCGCCACTGTCACATGTGCCCGAACCGGGCATGCCGACCGGCCGGAACGGCCGGTGTCACTCGCCGCGCTTGAGGGCTCGACCCATCGCCTTGGCGATGTCACGCTTCGCGTCGCGCTCGGCGATGGTCTGGCGCTTGTCGTAGGTCTTCTTGCCGCGAGCCAGGGCGATCTCGACCTTGGCGTAGCCGTCCTTGAAGTACATCGACAGCGGCACGAGGGCGTACCCGGACTCCTTGCTCTTCACCGCCAGCCGGTGCAGCTCGGAGCGGTGCAGCAGCAGCTTGCGCACCCGCCGCGGCGCGTGGTTGGTCCAGGTGCCCTGGGCGTACTCGGGGATGTGCAGGCCGTGCAGGTAGAGCTCGTCACCGCTGAACTGGGCGAATGCGTCGACCAGGCTCGCCCGGCCGGCGCGCAGCGACTTGACCTCGGTGCCGACCAGCACGATGCCGGCCTCGTAGGTCGCGTCGATGTGGTAGTCGTGGCGCGCCTTCTTGTTCTGGGCGATCAGCTTGCGCCCCTGCTCACGCGGCATCAGCAGCTGACCGGGACCTTGTCGCCGCCGAACCAGCCCATCGGGTCGTAGGCCTTCGACCCGACATGGATCTCGAAGTGCAGGTGCGGGCCCGTGCTCCATCCGGTGCTGCCGACGTAGCCGATGACCTGCCCGGCGTTCACCCGCTGGCCCTCGCTGGCCGCGAACCGCGACTGGTGGGCGTACATCGAGAAGATGCCGTTGCCGTGCGAGATCAGCGTGTGCTTGCCGTACGGGCCCCCCGAGGTCGTGGACACCACGATGCCCGCGGCGGTGGAGCGGATCGGCGTGCCGCTGGCCCCACGCAGGTCGATGCCCGTGTGGCACGACTTGTAGCCGTACACCGGGTGGATGCGCGGGCCGACGCCCTGGCTGACCGTCGCACCGGGGATCGGCCACACGAAGCCGTCGCTGTTGGTCGGGGTGAAGCTCGGGGACCCGCCCCGGGCCAGTCGGGCCGCCTCCGCGGCTGCCTGCTGGGCCAGCAGTGCGGCGATCCGCTGCTGCTCGGCCTGGTAGGTCTTGTACTGCTTGAGGACCTTCGCCCGCTGCGTCGACGCGACGTCCAGGGCGGTGGCTCGCTCGGCGACCAGCGCGTCGACCTTGGCCTTGGCTGCCGCGGCCTTGTCCCGGGCGATGTTCGCCTTCTTCAGCGCGATGGCCGCGAGCTGGCGCATGTCGTCGACCTTCTGGCGCAGCGCCTCGAGGCGGGCCTCCTTGAGCGCGAGCTCCGCGCGCATCTCGGCCATCTTCGCCAGCGTCTGGTTGTTCGCCCGCGACACGGCGTCGATCGCCGCCGCCCGGTCGGCCAGCTCGGTGGGCGAACCAGCGGTGATCAGCAGGTCGAAGTCGGCGAACACGCCGTTCTGGTACACCTCGCGGGCCAGGTTGCCGACCCTGCTCTGCAGGTCCTTGATCTGGAACTCGACCTCGGCGCGCTCCTGCTCGGCCCGGATCGCGGCGGCGGTGGCCTGCTCGAGCTCGGCCTGGGCCTTGCGGTCCTGCTCCTGGGCTGCAGTGGCCTCGTCCCGGGCCTCCTTGAGCGCGGCACGCGCGGCGGGGAGCTTGGTGCGCGCGGCCTCCAGCGCCTGGATCGCCTTCTCGACCTGGGCGTTCGCCGAGCGCAGGTCGTCACCGGCGGCCGAGACGGCCGCGTCGACCTTCTTCTTGTCGTCACTGGTGTCCGCGCTCGCCACGCCCAGGCCCGACGCGGCGACAGCAAGAGCCACCGACGCAGCCGCAACGGCTGCCCGGAAAGCTCGCATGGCGTCCACCCCTCGTGCCGATCGGACCCGCCCCCAGGCAGATCTGGCGTCCAGCGTACCTCTCGGTAGCCCGGATCTGTGTCATCCGTCACTCACCCAATCGGCGCAGCGCGCGCCCGACCTGAGCCTGCCGGCGGATCAGACCCGCAGGTAGCGGCGCAGCGTGACCATCGCCGCGACGGAGGCCAGGACCACCCCGGTGACGAACACGATCGCCGAGACCTGCATCCAGATGTCCCACCCGACGAAGGCGGTGAACTGGAAGCTCGGCGCCAGGACCCCGTCGACCAGCACGGCCTTGAGCGCGGCCAGCAGTCCGATCGCGACCATCGCCCCGATCGTCGCCGCGAGGGCGGCCTCGAGCAGGAAGGGCAGCTGGATGTAGAAGTTGCTCGCGCCGACCAGCCGCATGATCCCGGTCTCCCGGCGGCGGCTGAACGCGGCCACCCGGATCGTGTTGGCGACCAGCAGCACCGTGGCCAGCAGCATCATGGCCGCGATGACCATCGCGCCGGTCTGCAGCCCGTTGAGGATGGCGAAGAGCTTGTCCAGCACCCGTCGCTGGTCGTTGACGGAGTCCACCCCGGGGCGGCCGACGAAGGCGCTGGCCACCACGTCGTACTTCGTGGGGTCGGCCAGCTTCACGCGGAACGACTCGGGCATCTGGTCCGGGGTGATGCTCGACAGGATCGGGGCGTTGCGGTACTGCTCGGAGAATCGCTGGTAGGCCTCCGCCGAGGACTCGTAGTAGACCTCCTGCACCAGCGGCTTGAGCGACTCCAGGTCGGCGCGGATCTCCTCGCGCTGGGCCTGCGTCACCGGCCCGTCGGCACATGAGAGCACCTCGGAGGTGGAGCCGCACAGGTAGATCGAGACCTGGACCTTGTCGTACCAGTAGTCCTTCATCAGGTCGACCTGCGAGCGCACCATCAGCCCAGCGCCGAACAGGGCCAGCGACACCGCGACGGTGATCACCACCGCCAAGGTCATCGTCAGGTTGCGCCGGACGCCGGTCATGACCTCGCCGAGGACGAACCTCACCCGCACGACGGCCCCCTCACCGGATGGCTCCGTAGACCCCGCGGGACTGGTCGCGCACCACCTGGCCGTGCTCGAGCTCGATGACGCGCTTGCGCATCTGGTCCACCACCGCCGCGTCGTGCGTGGCCATCACCACGGTCGTGCCGGTCCGGTTGATCCGGTCGAGCAGGCGCATGATCCCCACGCTGGTGGCCGGGTCGAGGTTGCCCGTCGGCTCGTCCGCAATGAGGATCATCGGCCGGTTCACGAAGGCGCGTGCCACCGCGACCCGCTGCTGCTCCCCACCGGACAGCTCGTCCGGGAGCCGCCCCTCCTTGCCCTCCAGCCCGACGAGCTCCAGGACCTCGGGCACCACGCTGCGGATGTGGGCGCTGGGTCGGCCGATGACCTGCAGGGCGAACGCCACGTTCTCGTAGACGGTCTTGTTCGGCAGCAGCCGGAAGTCCTGGAACACCGCACCGATCTGGCGGCGCAGGTGCGGGACCTTCCAGTTCGGCAGCCGGCCCAGGTCCTTGCCCGCCACGAGCACGTTGCCCGACGTGGGCCGGTCCTCGCGCAGCACCAGCCGCAGGAAGGTCGACTTGCCCGACCCCGACGCCCCCACCAGGAACGCGAACTCGCCCCGGACGATCTCGAGGCTGACGTCGTCGAGGGCAGGGCGCTGCTGCGTCGGGTAGTGCTTGGTGACGTTCGCGAAACGGATCACCTGCGCCTCCCGGTCAGCGATCGCCCGGCCGGGTGCGCTCCAGCCGGGCCAGTTCCGGCCAGTCTACGGCCGATGCAGCCCCGCGGTGACGAGGCCGGCAACCAGCCCGACGGGTGTCCCGGGGCCGGGCACCGGGCAGGTCAGGCCGCCGACTGGCGCCGCCACCGGATGCCGGCCTCGATGAACGTGTCGATCTCGCCGTCCAGGACGGCCGCGGTGTTGCCGGTCTCGTACTCGGTGCGCAGGTCCTTGACCATCTGGTACGGGTGCAGCACGTAGGAGCGCATCTGGTTCCCCCACGACCCCGAGGTGTCGCCCTTCAGCGCATCCATCTGGGCCCGCTCCTCCTGGCGGCGCCGCTCCAGCAGCCGGGCCTCGAGGACCCGCATGGCGGCCGCGCGGTTCTGGATCTGGGACTTCTCGTTCTGGCAGCTGACCACGATGCCCGAGGGCAGGTGGGTGATCCGCACCGCCGAGTCGGTGGTGTTCACGCTCTGCCCACCGGGCCCGGAGGAGCGGAACACGTCGATGCGGATCTCAGCCTCGGGGATCTCGACGTGGTCGGTCTGCTCGGTCACGGGCAGCACCTCCACGCCCGCGAAGGAGGTCTGGCGCCGACCCTGGTTGTCGAACGGGGAGATCCGGACGAGCCGATGGGTGCCCTGCTCGACCGAGAGTGTGCCGTACGCGTAGGGGGCCTTCACCACGAAGGTGGCGGACTTGATCCCGGCCTCCTCCGCGTAGGAGATGTCGTAGACCTCGAAGGTCCAGTTGTGCCGCTCGCAGTAGCGGGTGTACATGCGCAGCAGCATCTCGGCCCAGTCCGCGGCGTCGACGCCGCCGGCCTCCGACCGGATGGTGACCAGCGCCTCGCGCGGGTCGTACTCACCGGACAGCAGGGTCCGGACCTCGAGCTCACCCACGGCTCGCTGCAGCTCGCCCAGCTCGCGCTCGGCCTCGGCCAGCGAGTCGGCGTCCGACTCCTCCTCGGCCAGCTCCAGCAGGATCGGCAGGTCGTCCACGCGCTGGCGCAGGGCACCGACCTTGCGCAGCTCGCCCTGGACGAACGACAGCCGCGAGGTGACCTTCTGAGCCGCAGCGGGGTCGTCCCACAGGTTCGGAGCAGAGGCCTCCTGCTCGAGGTCGGCGACCTCGCGACGCATGGCCGGAAGGTCGAGCACCTGCTCGATGCCGGACAGCGTGGACTCGAGGTCGGCCAGGGCCTGGGGGAAGTCGATCGCCACGAGGGGCAAGAGTACGCCGGGTCCCCGGGTGGTTCAGGCGAGCGGCACCCAGCGGACGGAGTCGAGCAGCCGCTGCAGCTCGACCTCACGCCGGGCCAGCGCCTCCGGGGTGCCGATGACCAGGATCCGCCGGGGGCCCGCCGGGGTCGCCGCGTCGAACGCGAGGACCCGCTCCGGGCCCCGGTCCCGACCGCCGACCACCGGCGCGCTGATCCCGCCGACCACCAGGGTGCCGCCGGCCGCCCGAGGGGCCGGCGCGGCGATGGGCATGATCGCGACCTGGACGTCCTGCGCCACGGTGGTCATCACGAGGGTGCCGCCACGGGGGTCGGCCGTCCCGCGCCACTGCGCGGGCAGCACGACCTCGACACCCGGGACGGACAGCAGCGGGACCGTGAGCCACGGGACCGTGGCAACCACCGGCGCCACCAGCGCGGCGCAGAGCAGGGCGGGCAGGAGCAGGCTGACAGCTGGCCCGCGGGTGCCCGACCGGCCCGGGGGCCGGCCCGGCGGCGGTCCCGGGGCTCCGGGGACCGGGGCGGACGGAGGGACCGAGGCGGACGGGGGGACCGGGGCGGGCGCAGTGACCGCC
>JBDHZV010000067.1:0-13838 GCA_039812125.1 Candidatus Nanopelagicales bacterium | reverse complement strand
CTCCCGGGCATCGGCGCCCCGCGGCGGCTCCCGCTCGGGTTGCCCCGGTCCACGCCCCGCATCGCGCGCCGTCACGGATCCAGCCTAGGCCGACGCCGCCCTCGGCACCGGGTCGGCTCACCCGAGGTCCGGAACGGCTGCCAGCGCGCGCGGTCCGCTGGGCGAGGCGGCCTGCGCAGCGTCGGCGCGCACCCACGGGACCAGGCGCAACGCCGTGACGACGTCGTCCACCGGGTGCACCGGGATGGGCACCGGGCCCAGGTCAACGGTGTCGACCCGGGGCAGCAGGACGTGCTGGGCTCCGAGGCGTGCGGCCTCGGCCACGCGCTGGCGCATCCCGGGCACCCTGCGGACGTCGCCGGCCAGGCCGACCTCGCCGAAGGCGACCCAGCCGGGGGCGACCGCCAGGTCCCGGACGGAGCCATGCAGCGCCAGGGCAGCAGCCAGGTCGCACGCGGGTTCGACGAGTCGGGCACCCCCGACCGGCGCAAGGTAGGCGTCGTAGCGCGACATGGGCAGGCCGGCCCGTCGCTCCAGCACGGCGAGCACCATGGCCATCCGCCCGGTGTCCATCCCGGTGGTCGTCCGGCGTGGACCGGACGCGCCTGCCGGCACGACAAGCGCCTGCACCTCGGCCATGAGCGGACGGCGCCCCTCGAGCAGGACGGTCACGCAGGTTCCGGGCACCGGTTCGCGACGCTCGGTCAGGAACAGCCCGCTGGGATCGGCGAGTTCGACCAGGCCGCCTTCACCGAGTTCGAAGCAGCCGACCTCGTCGGTCGGGCCGTACCGGTTCTTGACGGCGCGCACCATCCGCAGCCGTCCGTGCCGATCGCCCTCGAAGCTCAGCACGACATCGACGAGATGCTCCAGCGTGCGCGGGCCGGCAATGCTGCCGTCCTTCGTGACGTGGCCGACCAGGATGCAGGCCATCGCACGCTCCTTGGCCAGCCTGATCAGCGTGGCCGTGGCCTGGCGGACCTGGGCCACGCCGCTGACGACCCCGTCGACGGTGTCCGAGCTCATGGTCTGCACGGAGTCCACGACCAACAGCGCGGGGTCGACCTGCTGGGCGTGCGCGACGACCGCGGAGACCTCGCACTCCGCAGCCAGGTACACCTGCGGCGCCACCGAGCCCACCCGCTGGGCACGGGCGCGGACCTGCTCGGCGCTCTCCTCACCTGTGACGTACAGCGCACGCCGCCCCTGGGCGGCCAGCGCGGCGGCGACCTGCAGCAGCAGCGTGGACTTGCCCACGCCCGGCTCGCCGGCCAGCAGCACCACGCCGCCGGGGACCAGCCCCCCGCCCAGGACCCGGTCGAGCTCACCCACGCCGGTCGCGACCGCCACGGCGGACGTGAGGTCGACCTGGTCCATGGGCCTGGCACTGGCCGACACCGGACCAGCCTGCGGGGAGCGCGCCCGCTGCGCCGACTCGGCGACAGTGCCCCACGCCTGGCACTCCCCGCAGCGGCCGACCCACTTCGGGGAACGCCAGCCGCATTCGGCACACATGTAGGACATCCGGGCAGTGGTTGCGGTCATGGCCAGCACGCTAGCGCCACCCCCTGACACCGCAGGTCCGCCCGTCCGACGGGTCCCGGTACCCGCCGAGCACCCCTCGCGGGGGCTGCGTGGGGCGCGGTCCGCCTGAGACGCGAAGCCCGGCCCGTCTACACTCGGGCGCAGCACACCAGGACGGAGCGGCGATGGCAGCGTTCGACCCGGAACTGGCGATCGCCCTGGCACGGGTGGCGCCGGGAACGGAGCTGCGCGATGGCCTGGAGCGGATCCTGCGGGGCCGCACCGGCGCCCTCATCGTGCTCGGCCATGACCGCGTCGTGGAGGCGATCGCGACGGGCGGGTTCCCCCTGGACGTCGAGTTCACGGCTACCCGGCTGCGGGAGCTGTCCAAGATGGACGGTGCGGTGGTCATCGACGGACCCACGTCCAAGATCGTGCGGGCCGCGACGCAACTGGTGCCGGACCCGACCATCCAGACCTCCGAGACCGGCACCCGGCACCGCACCGCCGATCGGGTGGCCAAGCAGACCGGGTTCCCGGTGGTCAGCGTCAGCAAGTCGATGAACATCATCGCGCTGTACCTGAAGGGCCGGCGGTACGTGCTGGAGGACCCGGCGGCGATCCTGTCCCGCGCCAACCAGGCGCTGGCCACGCTGGAGCGGTACAAGCAGCGCCTCGACGAGGTGTCGCGCAGCCTGTCCGCGCTGGAGATCGAGGACCTCGTGACGGTCCGCGAGGTGTGCGGCACCCTGCAGCGCCTCGAGATGGTCCGCCACATCGCCAGCGAGATCCGGGCCTACCTGCTGGAGCTGGGCACGGAGGGTCGGCTGGTGTCCCTCCAGCTGGCCGAGCTGGTCGCCGGGGTCGAGACCGACCGGGAGCTCGTCGTGCGCGACTACCTGCCCCGCAGGTCGGGACGCAAGGTCCGCACCGTCGCAGGCTCGCTCGAGGCCCTGGACCTCATCGGCCCGACCGACCTGCTCGAGCTCACGTCGGTGGCCCGGGCGCTGGGCTACCCGGCCAGCACCGACGGCCTGGAGTCCAACGTCAGCCCGCGGGGCCACCGGCTGCTCGCCCGGGTGCCCCGGGTCCCAGAGGTGGTCCGCGACCGCCTGATCGAGCACTTCGGGTCGCTGCAGGCCCTGCTCGGGGCCTCCGTGGACGACCTGCAGCAGGTGGAGGGCATCGGCGAGAACCGTGCCCGCTACATCCGGGAGGGGCTCTCCCGGCTGGCCGAGTCCTCGATCCTCGAGCGCTACGTCTGAGCGGTCAGGGCGCCCCCCTAGGTGACCTGGAACACCGCCGGGTCGGAGGTCACCTTGCTGTCGTTGGCCACGGCCCGGTAGGTCCCGGCCCTGGCCACGGCGGCGTCCGACGAGCAGCCCGAGCCGGTCACGCGACCGGGCCAGGTGGCCGACGCCGACCACGTCCCCCCGGGCTTGAGCGCCACGACCGTCGAGTCGCTGCCCCCGCTGCATGCCCGCCAGGACCAGACGAGGACGGAGCCCGACGTGATCCGGATGTCGGTGGCCTTGGCTCCCACATCGCGGGCACACACCCGCGAGCCGGTGTTCGTGACCGTCATGCTCACCTTCATGCCCTGGCCCTCGGGCGTGGCGGCTGACGCCGTGCTCACCGCGACGGCGATGTCGGCGTCGGAGCAGCGCGGGGAGGCCGAGGGCGACGCCGCGGTCCTCGACGCGCTGGCCGACGCCGAACCGCTCGGGGAGGCACTGCCCGACTCCGACGGGCTCGGGCTGGCCGCGGTCGCGGAGGCCGACGGCTCCTCCGTGACATCGATCGAGGGGGACATGGAGATGCCGAACGTCGGCGAGGGCGACGGGCTCGCGGCGGCCTGCGGGGTGTCGTCCCCACCGAAGGCCGCCCCGAACAGCAGCCACCCCACCCAGAGCACCAGGACGACTGCGCCGAGGACCAGGCCCCGCCGGATCCAGTAGGTGCGGGGCTCCTCGGGACCGACGGGGTTGCGAATCGAGCTCACGGGGCACACCGTAACCCGGCCGCGGACGCCGCCGGAAACCCACCCGCCGGGGGCCCGGACGCGGCGCAGGGCGGGCACCTCGATGCCCGCCCTGCGCCCGCGCGTCCGGCTCAGCCGGCGCACACGTCCATCACCCCTGCGTGGGTCACCCCGCGCTGGCGCTGCCCTCGCCCGGCTCGGCCGTGCCCGCCTGGGCGATCGGGGCCACGTCCGGCAGCGACACCTTGTCCGTGCCCGACAGCACGAATCGAGCGGAGGGCCCCTCCCCCTCCACGTCGACCAGCACGATCTGGCCGGGCCGCAGCTCGCCGAAGAGGATCTTCTCGCTGAGCGCGTCCTCGACCTCGCGCTGGATGGTCCGGCGCAGCGGCCGGGCCCCGAGCACCGGGTCGTAGCCCCGCTCGGCGAGCAGCTCCTTGGCGGCCTGGGTCATCTCGATGCCCATGTCGCGCTCCCGCAGCCGGTCGTCGAGGCGGTTGGCCATGAGGTCGACGATCTGGATGATCTCGTTGCGGGACAGCTGGTGGAACACCACGATGTCGTCGATGCGGTTGAGGAACTCCGGGCGGAAGTGGGCCCGCAGCTCCTGCTGGACCTTGGCCTTCATCCGCTCGTACTCGTTGCCCTCGTCCCCGCTGGCGAATCCGAGCATGACGCCCTTGCTCACGTCGCGGCTGCCCAGGTTGGTGGTCATGATGATGACGGTGTTCTTGAAATCGACCGAACGCCCCTGGGCATCGGTGAGCCGGCCCTCCTCGAGGACCTGCAGCAGCGAGTTGAAGATGTCGGGGTGGGCCTTTTCGACCTCGTCGAACAGCACCACCGAGAATGGCCGGCGCCGCACCTTCTCGGTCAGCTGGCCACCCTCCTCGTAGCCGACATATCCCGGGGGGGACCCGAAAAGCCGCGAGGCGGTGTGCTTCTCCGAGAACTCGCTCATATCCAGCGCGATCAGGGCGTCCTCGTCGCCGAACAGGAACTCGGCCAGCGTCTTGCTCAGCTCGGTCTTGCCCACGCCGGACGGCCCGGCGAAGATGAACGAGCCGCCCGGGCGCTTGGGATCCTTCAGGCCCGCACGGGTACGCCGGATCGCCTGCGACAGGGCGTGGATGGCGTCCTGCTGGCCGATGACGCGCTTGTGCAGCTCGTCCTCCATGCGCAGCAGCCGCTGCGCATCGTCCTCGGACAGGTCGGTCACCGGGATACCCGTCATCAGCGCCAGGACCTCGGCGACGAGCTTGTCGTCGACCTCGGCCACGACGTCCATGTCCCCGGCCTTCCACTCCTTCTCGCGCTGGGCCTTCTCGACCTGCAGGGCCTTCTCGCGATCGCGCAGGGCGGCGGCCTTCTCGAAGTCCTGGGCGTCGATCGCCGACTCCTTCTCGCGACGCACCGTCGCGATGCGCTCGTCGAACTCGCGCAGGTCCGGCGGCGCCGTCATGCGCCGGATCCGCAGGCGTGACCCGGCCTCGTCGATCAGGTCGATCGCCTTGTCGGGCAGCTGGCGGTCGGACACGTAGCGGTCCGACAGCCGGGCGGCGGCCGCCAGGGCGGCATCGGTGATGGAGACGCGGTGGTGGGCCTCGTAGCGGTCCCGCAGGCCCTTGAGGATCTCGATGGTGTGCGCCACTGTCGGCGCCTGCACCTGGATCGGCTGGAACCGCCGCTCGAGCGCGGCGTCCTTCTCGACGTACTTGCGGTACTCGTCCAGCGTGGTCGCGCCGATCGTCTGCAGCTCACCGCGGGCCAGCATCGGCTTGAGGATGCTCGCGGCGTCGATCGCGCCCTCGGCGGCGCCGGCCCCGACGAGGGTGTGCATCTCGTCGATGAACAGGATGATGTCGCCGCGGGTCTTGATCTCCTTGAGGACCTTCTTCAACCGCTCCTCGAAGTCACCGCGGTAGCGCGAGCCGGCCACCAGGGCGCCGAGGTCCAGCGTGTACAGGTGCTTGTCCTTCAGGGTCTCCGGGACCTCCCCGCGCACGATCATCTGGGCCAGGCCCTCGACGACCGCGGTCTTGCCGACGCCGGGCTCCCCGATCAGCACCGGGTTGTTCTTGGTGCGCCGGGACAGCACCTGCATGACCCGCTCGATCTCCTTCTCGCGACCGATCACCGGGTCGAGCTTGCCCTCGCGGGCGTCCTTGGTCAGGTTCCGGCCGAACTGGTCGAGGACCAGGGAGCTGGACGGCGTGCCCTCCTGCGGGCCGGTGCCCGGGCCGGCCGCCGCCGGCTCCTTGCCCTGGTAGCCCGACAGCAGCTGGATCACCTGCTGGCGGACGCGGTTGAGATCGGCCCCCAGCTTCACCAGGACCTGGGCGGCCACGCCCTCGCCCTCGCGGATCAGGCCGAGCAGGATGTGCTCGGTGCCGATGTAGTTGTGGCCCAGCTGCAGCGCCTCGCGCAGCGACAGCTCGAGGACCTTCTTGGCCCGCGGCGTGAACGGGATGTGCCCGCTCGGGGCCTGCTGGCCCTGGCCGATGATCTCCTCCACCTGGGCGCGCACGCCCTCCAGGGAGATGCCCAGGCTCTCCAGCGCCTTGGCGGCCACCCCTTCCCCCTCGTGGATCAGCCCGAGGAGGATGTGCTCAGTCCCGATGTAGTTGTGGTTGAGCATCCGCGCTTCTTCCTGCGCGAGCACCACGACGCGGCGGGCACGATCGGTGAACCGTTCGAACATCAGGCACCACTCCGATCCGAAATGGCCGGCACAGCCGGTCGGGATGTCACTCTAGCCCGTTCCCCCGAGCAGCACATCTTCCTGCCAGAAGGCTGTGGGGTAACGCATGCGAGTGCTTTACCCGGACAACACGGACGCCACACCAGGCGTTCCGCAGGACGCTGCGCCGTGGGCGAACACGACGACGCGCCGGCCCGGGCAGGGACCGGCGCGTCGAGGGGGTCGATCAGTGGGCGGCCTCGTACCGGGCCCGCAGGTCGGCCGAGATGCGGCCCCGGCTGCTCACGGCGATCCCGTTCTCCGCGGCCCACCGGCGGATGTCCGCGGTGTCCTGCGAGCGCCGTGCGGGCTTGGGGCGGGCCTCGGGGACCCTGCCGGTCGGGCCCGCGGTGACGCGGCGCCCGGCCGCGATCCACGGGGCGAGGGTGTCGCGCAGCGCCTTGGCGTTCTTCTCCGACAGGTCGATCTCGTACGCCTTGCCGTCAAGGGCGAACGAGACGGTCTCCGCTGCCGCCCCGCCGTTGATGTCGTCCTCGAGAAGGACCTGGACCTTGCGTGCCATTGCGGGCTCCCTGGATTAGGAATTGTCTCCTGAACGCCCAGAAGACTAGTGCACAATAGGCGCTCACGTAAATGGGGACCACGCGTTCCCCACCTATTTGCGACACAAACCACATCTGCTCGCGCAAACAATGGCGCAGCGTGATCACGCAATTGCGTTGCGCTACTCCGGGCGGGTGAGCGGACCACCCGGGACGTCGCGCAGGGCCAGTGCGTCCCCAGGCGAGCGCGCACGTCTGGGCAGCGGCCGGGTCCGTCACTACGCTTCGGGCCATGAACCCGCTCGAAGCCCTCAGCTCGGCCCCTGCCCTGCGTGAGGACATCCGCCGGCTCGGCGACCTCCTCGGCCAGAGCCTGCTGCGCCAGGAGGGTGAGGAGATGTTCGCCGTCGTGGAGCGGATCCGCGGCATGGTCCGCGAGGACCCCGACGAGGCGGCCGAACTGATCGACGCGCTGCCGCTGGACCAGGCGACGATCCTGGCACGGGCGTTCGCGCTGTACTTCCACCTGGCCAACATCGCCGAGCAGGTGCACCGGGCCCGGGCGCTGCGCCTGGAGCGGGAGCGCACCGGCGGCCCGCTCGAGCAGGCCGGCCGGGCGATCGGGGAGGCCCTGCGCGCCGGCGTGGTGTCGCGCGAGGTCGTCGCCGAGGACATCAGCCGGATCGGGGCCCGGCCGGTGTTCACCGCCCACCCCACGGAGGCCTCGCGCCGGTCGGTGCTGCTCAAGCTGCGCCGCGTCGCCGACCTGCTGGACCAGCCGCGCTCGGAGCGGACCGATCGCCAGCTCGCCGAGGTCATCGACCTGCTGTGGCAGACCGACGAGCTGCGCCAGGAGCGGCCCGAGGTCACCGACGAGGCCCGCAACGTCCTGTTCTACTTCGACGACCTGGCCCAGGGCGCCGCCAGCGAGGTGGTGGGTGAGTTCGCCGCGGCCGTCGGCGACTTCGGGGTGACCGTGCCGCCGCAGGCG
This sequence comes from Candidatus Nanopelagicales bacterium, assembly GCA_039812125.1. Classification (GTDB taxonomy): domain Bacteria; phylum Actinomycetota; class Actinomycetes; order S36-B12; family CAIYMF01; genus Prado023. The sequence continues at coordinate 6,099 of JBDHZV010000067.1, read as the reverse complement.
TCGGTGCTCACGTTCGGGTCGTGGATCGGCGGGGACCGGGACGGCAACCCGTTCGTCACCCCGGCGATGACCGGGCGGGTGCTGGCCCTGCAGCACGAGCACGCGGTGCGGGCGCTGCTGCCCCACGTGGAGCGGCTCTCGGCCTACCTGTCGGTCTCGCAGCGCATCGCCCCGGCATCGGCCGAGCTGATGGAGTCACTGGCCGCGGACCTGGCAGCACTGCCCGACCTGGACCCCCGGTTCCGCCGGCTCAACGCCGAGGAGCCCTACCGGCTCAAGCTGACCTGCATCCATGCCAAGCTGCGCAACACCCGGGCCCGCCAGGCCGAGGGCCGGCCGCACGAGCCCGGCCGCGACTACCGGACCACGTCGGACCTGCTGGCCGACCTCGACGTCGTGCGCGAATCCCTCGCGGCCAACCGCGGGGGGCTGATCGCGGCCGGCGCGGTGTCGCAGACCATGCGCGTGGTCAGCGTGTTCGGCCTGTCGCTGGCAACGCTCGACGTCCGCGAGCACTCCAGCGCTCACCACCACGCGGTCGGGCAGCTGGTCGACCGGCTCGGCGAGTCCCCCCTGCCGTACGCCGCCCTGGACCCCCAGGCCCGGTTCACGCTGCTGGCCTCCGAGCTGGGCAACAAGCGCCCACTGGCGCCGGTCCCGCCGCCGCTGGATGCCGCCGGGCTGACCACCTACGAGACCTTCGTCGAGATCCGGGAGGCGCTGGACCGCTACGGCCCGGAGGTCTGCCAGTCCTACATCATCTCGATGACCCGCTCGGCCGACGACGTGCTGGCCGCCGCGGTCCTGGCGCGCGAGGCGGGGCTGGTCGACCTCAGCGCGGGCGTGGCCCGGATCGGGTTCGTGCCGCTGCTGGAGACCGTCGCCGAGCTGCGCTCGGCCGACACCCTGGTGGGCCAGCTGCTGGACGAGCCCGGCTTCCGCGAGCTCGTCCGGCTGCGGGGGGACCTCCTCGAGGTCATGCTCGGCTACTCCGACTCGAACAAGGACGCCGGGATCACCACGTCGCAGTGGGAGATCCACCTGGCCCAGCGGCGGCTGCGTGACGTCTGCGACCGTCACGGGGTGTCGCTGCGGCTGTTCCACGGTCGCGGTGGGACCGTCGGCCGGGGCGGCGGCCCGGCCTACGAGGCGATCATGTCCCAACCCTGGGGAGTCCTCGACGGCCAGATCAAGGTCACGGAGCAGGGCGAGGTCATCTCCGACAAGTACCTGCTCCCCGAGCTGGCCCGCACCAACCTGCGCCAGACCCTCGCCGCCGTGCTGCGCGGCACTGTGCTGCACAAGGAACCGCTGCTGCCCGACGCCACACTGGCGGCCTGGGACGAGGTCATGTCGCTGACCTCCGAAGCCGCGTTCCGGGCCTACCGCGCGCTCGTGGACGACCCTGACCTGCCGGCCTACTTCGCGATGGCCACACCGGTGGAACAGCTCGGCGACCTCCACCTGGGCTCGCGACCGGCCCGGCGACCGTCGGCTGCCGCGGGCCTGGACACCCTGCGCGCGATCCCGTGGGTGTTCGGGTGGACCCAGGCGCGCCAGATCGTGCCCGGCTGGTACGGGGTCGGTTCCGGGCTGGCGGCAGCCCGGGCAGCCGGTCACGAGGAGACGCTGCGCCACATGGCCCAGCGCTGGCCGTTCTTCGCCAACTTCCTGTCCAACGTGGCGATGACGGCGGCGAAGGCCGACCTCGACGTGGCTGATCGCTATGTCGAGCGGCTGGTCCCCGGGCACCTGCGCCGGTTCGCCTCGCAGATCCGGTCCGAGCACGCCCTGACCGTCCAGCAGCTCACCGCAGTGCTGGGCACGGATGCCCTGCTGGGCAACCAGCCAGCCCTGGCCCAGACACTGGCCGTGCGCGACGCCTACCTGCGCCCGCTGCAACTGCTGCAGGTGTCCCTGCTGGCTCGGGTGCGCTGGCATGAGGGCGAGGGCACACCGGTGGACCCGCAGCTGCGCCGGGCCCTGCTGCTCACCGTCAACGGGATCGCCACGGGGCTGCGCAACACCGGCTGACCCGCTCCCCAGGGATGCGCCCACACCACCACCGGCGGTCCGCCGGGCCGCGCGGGAGCGGATCACCTCTGACCCGCAGGCACGCGCGGGGATAGCGGGCCCGCGGGTCAGAGGTGGCGCAGCATCCGGGTGTTGCCCAACGTGTTGGGCTTGACGCGTTCGAGGTCGAGGAACTCGGCCACGCCCTCGTCGTAGGACTGCAGCAGCTGGGCGTAGACCTCGGGCGGGACCGGCGCCCCCTCGATCTCCACGAAGCCCGCGCGGGCGAAGAAGGCCGTCTCGAACGTCAGGCAGAACACCCGGGCCACGCCCAGTGCGCGAGCACGGTCCAGCAGCGCCTGCACGAGCAGGTGACCGACGCCGGTGCCGCGATGATCCGGGTGCACCGCCAGGGTGCGCAGCTCACCGAGGTCCTCCCAGAGCACGTGCAGCGCGCCGCAGCCGACCACTCGCCCGCCGACCTCGGCGACCAGGAAGTCCGGGACGTCCTCGTACAGCGTCACCGTGGCCTTCGACAGCAGGATCCGCCGGGCGGCGTAGAGGTCGATGAGGTCCCTGATCCACCTCACGTCGCTGGTGCGCGCGGGGCGGATCAGCACGGTCATGGTCCGAGCCTAGTCCGCGCGACCCGACCGCCGGCTCAGCGCGGGCGGGCCGGCAGGTGCACGACCGTCCGGGGCTCGGGCACCTCCGGGTCGTCCAGGTAGGCCTCCCACGGATCGCCCGTGACCTCCCAGTCGTGCTCCGTGACCCATGCCTGGGCCGCGTCGTAGGCGGCCGCCACTGCCTGGTAGGGACCGCGGTGCAGCACGACGACCGCGAGTCCGGCAGGCAGCTCCGCGGGGATGACCCGCCCGGCCGCTGTGATCGGCTCTGCCACCGGGAATCCGGCCTCGACGACGAAGCCGTCCTGCAGCATCGTGTAGCGGGCGAACGGCGGGCCGGTCACGACGGCGTGCTGGGCCTGCACCTGGCCCATGATCTCGCCGAAGGCCTCGCCGAGGAACGCAGCGATCCCCTCGACCCCCGTCGTCGCCCGGACGACGGCGGTGTGCTGGTGGTCCTGCTCCATGCGGTCGACGTGGTACTCCATGGCCCCAGCCTTCTCCGTGGGCGGGGCCGACGCCAGCCGGCGCAACGGCGGCGAACCTAGACTGGCCGGGTGCATCCACCTGTCGTCCCCGCCGAGGGCCACCCCATCCGGGGCGTCCTGTTCGACATGAACTCCACCCTCCTGCACGGGGGTGACCCGGTGCGCTGGTTCACCGCGGCGACGAGGCTGCTGGCACGTGACCCCACCCTGGGCGGCGCACACCCCGACCCCGGACCAGCCGGGTGGCCCATCCCGGACCTGGACGCGCTGGTGCCGTGGACGGTGCAGATGTGGGGCCTGGCCCGGGAGGTGGACCCGACCAGCGAGCGCGACCTGTCCCCCCAGCGGCATCGCGAGGTCTACCGGGAGATGGTGGCCCGCGTGGGGATCATCCCGACCGCACTGGGCGACGCCCTGTACGACACGATGGTCGACCAGTGGGAGGCCTACGAGGAGGCCCCCGCAGTCCTGGCACAGCTGCGCGCGCGTGGCATCCGCATCGCCATCCTGAGCAACGTGGGCTTCGACCCGCGCGCGGTCCTCGAGCGCACCGGCCTGGCCCAGCTCGCCGACGCCCTGGTCTTCTCCTACGAGGTCGGCGTCGTCAAGCCGCACCCGGACATCTTCCGGATCGCGGCGCAGCGGCTCGGCCTGCCGCCGGAGGACCTGCTGATGGTGGGCGACAGCCTGGAGGACGACGCGGGGGGCGCCGCGCTGGGCATCCGCACGCTCCTGCTGCCCCGGACCGCCGCACCCCACCACGGCCTGGCCCAGGTGCTGCGGCTGGTCGGCTGATCGCCCCGGGGTCCCGGGGCAACGGCTGGTCGGCTGATCCTCCTTACAGAACCCGAACCCGCGGCCGATGGCGGGTGGGCAGGGCACGGGGGATCGTGGTCGAGGGCCCCGGACGGCCCTTCGAGAGGGGTGGATGAGGGATGCGGCGCACGACGACGACCATCGTGGCGGGGTTCGCCCTGGCTGGCCTGGCTGGTGTGGGGATCGCGGCGGCAGCCACGGGCGACGGACCGGGCGGCAGGATCGGCGAGATCCTGTCCGGCCTGGTGCAGAAGGGCACCATCAACCAGGACCAGGCCGACGCGGTGGAGAAGGCCCTCACCGACGCCCAGGAGCAGGATCGGGCTGAGCGGCAGGAGCACATGCGCGCCCGGATGTCGGCGGTGGACACCCTCCTGGAGGACACCCTGGGGATGACCCGCCAGGAGGTCATGGACCAGCTGCGGGCCGGCAAGAGCCTGAAGGACATTGCCGGGGACAAGGCCGACGAGCTCGCCGCGGGTGCGGTGACGCTGGCCAAGCAGCAGCTGGCCGAGGCGGTGTCCGACGGCCGGCTGACCCAGGAGCAGGCCGACCGGATCGCCGCCGACATGGCGGCCCGGGTCGCGCAGTGGCTGGACGGGACCGGCGACAGCAGGGATCTCGGGCCGGCGCTGGGCATGCTCCTGGGCGGCGGCCTGGGCCGGGGGCACGGCCACATGGGCGGGCCCGGGCATCTGGGCGACCAGGGATCCACCGCCGACCAGGACGGCCGGTCCGGGGCGACCACCAGCACCGCGGGCCTGACGGCCTGACCCACGGACTGCCCTGGCCTCCGCCGCCGGACGCTCCGGCGGCGTGCGGGCGCTGGGGCAGGCCTGGGACCCCGATGCCCGGGCCTGCCCCTTCGCACGCGGCGACGCGAGCGTGGACCGGCGAGGACCGCCCGGGTGGACGTGCGCCGGCCCGCGACGCGCTCAGCCCTTCGCGGCGCCCTGCCCCGCTGCTGGCGTCTCCAGGTGGGAGCGGGTCACCCTCCCGTCGGCGATGGCGGCCAGCAGCGCGCGGTAGTCCCGTTCGTTCTGGTCGGCGTAGGACGCCGCCCACCCCTGCATGGCGCGCTCGAAGGACGTCCCCGACCCCAGGTACGCGGCGATGGCGTGGCGCTTGCCGCTGCGGGCATGGGCGCGGGCCAGGGTCCAGCCGCACATCCGGGCGTAGACCCCCATGCCGAGGTGGTCCATCGTCTCCAGGTCCGCCGAGGTCTTCCAGTCCCACATCTGCCGCACGTAGTAGTCCCGCTCCACGCCGTCGGGGCCGGCCACGCGCGTCCAGCCCAGCAGCAGGTCGCTGCCGGCCTGCATCAGCCGCTGGCCCTCCACGACCCGTTGGCCGTGGTTGGCGTACGTGCTGGCCGGCGCCACCTCCTCCAGGACTGACCGGGATGCCTGCTTGAGCTGCAGCACCAGGTCGTCACCGGGGTCGTCGCGGGCGACCATCAGCACGATGATGCAGCGCGTCCCCACCGAGCCCACGCCGACGACCTTGCGCGCGGCATCCACCGGGCGGAACCCGCCGAGCAGCTCCTTGCGGTCATCGGGCAGCGTCATCGTGTACTCGTCGAGCACCGTGGTGGACAGCGCCTTGACCTCGGCGTCCGTTGCGGTCGAGAACAGCTCGCGCAGGGGCACCACGTACGGCGGCTGGCTGATCACATGCAGCTGGCCGTCCTCACCCACCCGCGTGTACCGCGACACCGCCTTGGCGCTGGTCTTCTGCCGGCCCTTGGCCAAGCGCCGACGGAACGCCGCAGCCCGGGCGGGGTCGAGATCCTTGCCCCAGCGGGTCACGATGTCCTCGGCCTGGATCCGGGAGAACCACACGTCGAGGCGGGTCATCCGGCTGAACTCGCCCATGGCCTCCCGGTAGCTCGACGCCACGTGCCGGATCAGCTCGGCGCGCTGGGCGTCGGTGAAGCCCCGGTGCCGGCCGGCGATCTCGAAGCTGGCAACCAGCCGCTGCACGTCCCACTCGAACGGCCCGGGCAGGGTCTCGTCGAAGTCGTTGAGGTCGAAGATGAGGGAGCGCTCGGCGGTGGCGAACCCCCCGAAGTTGGCCAGGTGAGCATCCCCGGCGAGCTGGGCGACCAGGCGGGTGCTGGGCCGGGTGCCCAGGTCCAGGGCCATGATCCGGGCGGC
>JBDHZV010000066.1:0-13986 GCA_039812125.1 Candidatus Nanopelagicales bacterium | reverse complement strand
ATGTTGGCCCGGACCCGCGCCACCTCGGCCTCCAGCCGGGCCACCCGGGCCGCGGCCCGCGACCCGGCCGCGCCGCCCCGCTCCAGCACCCCCGCCTGGGCGGTCACCGCCCGGGCCAGCTCCTCCTCGCGGCGGTCGACCCGCTGGCGCAGCGTGCCCGCCGCGGTGTTGCGCGGGTTCGCGAACGGCGACCGGCCCAGCGACAGCTGCTCGTCGTTGATCCGCTCGAAGTCCGCCACCGGGAAGAACACCTCGCCCCGGACCTCGACCAGCTCCGGCACGGACACCCCCTGAGCCGGGGCCAGCCGCTGCGGGATCGCGGGGATGTACCGGGCGTTGTAGGTGACGTCCTCGCCGACCCGGCCGTCGCCGCGGGTCGCCACCGACACCAGCCGTCCCGACCGGTACACCACGTCCACCGCGAGGCCGTCGACCTTGAGCTCGCACAGCACCGCGGGGAACCGCCCCACCGCGGCCAGCACCCGGTCGGCCCACGCGTCGAGCTCGGCATCGGTGAACGCGTTGTCCAACGAGTACATCCGCACCAGGTGCTCCACCGGGTCGAACATCTCGGCCCGGGACCCGCCCACCGTCTGCGTCGGCGAGTCCTGCGACACCAGCTCCGGGTGCTCGGCCTCGAGGGCGACCAGCTGCGCGAACAGCGCGTCGTACTCAGCGTCCGAGATGGTCGGGGCATCCCGGTCGTAGTACGCCGAGCGCGCCGCCTGGACCTGCTCCACCAGCTCGCGCCACCGATCCAGCGCCGTCATGCCCGTCACAGCAGGCGAGGCTACCGGCGACCACCGACAGCGGGGGCCTCAGTCGGCCGACTCCAGCAGCCGGGCGGTGCGCCGCAGCAGCCCGCCCACCTGCCGGGCCCAGGCCGGGGAGGCTCCGGCCAGCCCGCAGGTCGGCGACAACCAGGTCCGCGGCCCCACGTCGGCCACCGCGAAGCCGATCCGCGACCACGTGGCCGCCACCAGGCTGGCCAGCGCGTCCGGGGTGGCCCGGGGGGAGTCCAGGGCGGGGGCCACTCCCAGCACGACCGTCCCCCCGGCGTCCCACCACCGGCCGAGGTCCTCGTCCGCCCGGGCGCCGAGGGTGACGGCGTCGACGGACAGCAGGTCGAACCCGGCTCGGGCGAGGATGTCGGTCGGCACGGTGCGGGCGCAGCTGTGGACGGCGGGGACAGCGTTCCTGGCCCGCACCGCCCCGGCGACCCTGCCGAGCTGGTCGACCAGCTCGGGCGTTCCAGGAGCCCGAACCCTGCCACGACCGCTCGGCGTGCCGATCCGACCGGCGACCACCGCGTCGAGCAGCGGCTCATCGAGCTGGACCACCAGGCGAGCAGCCGCCGGCACCCGCCGCGCGAACCCCTCCACCTGCGCGGCCACCGCCTCGGCCAGCGCCCCGGCAAGGTCCGCGCAGGCCCCGGCATCGGCCAGCAGGGCCGTGCCGCGGGTGGTCTCCACGGTCGCGGCCAGCGTCCACGGCCCGGCGACCTGCAGCTTGAGCGTCCCGGTGAAGCCGAGCAGGTGCTCCTCGAGACGGTCGGCGTCCTCGGCCAGCCAGCTCGCGGCGCGGCGCATCTGCCGACCCGGGTCCCCGCCGGCGCGCACCCCTGCCAACCGCCACCCGGTCGGGGTGGTCTCCGCGGCGAACTCCCCGGTCGCAGCGACCACCATGCCGAGGGTTCGCCCGACCATGTCCGCGCCCGGGCCCCGCGCGGGCAGCTCCGCGACGTGCGGCACGTCCAGCTCCCCGGCGACGATGCGCGCGGCCTCCTGGGGGTCCGACCCCGGCATCGACCCCACTGCGGTGACCATCACGACGCCCGGCTCCCGCTGCTCCACGCCACCATTGTCGCGTCTGGTTCCCCCCGTCCGCTGCGGGTGCGACCATGGCGCCATGACCAACGTCAGGTTCGGCATCGTCGGCACCAACTGGATCTCGGGCGCGCTGCTCGACGCCGGCCGGACCGTGCCCGGCTTCGAGGCGACCGCGGTGCTGTCCCGGGAGCACGGCACGGGGCAGGTGTTCGCAGACGCCCACGGCATCCCGCGGGTGCACACCGACCTCGCGATGCTGGCCGCGGACGATCGGGTCGACGCGGTGTACGTCGCCAGCCCGAACTCCCTGCACGCTGCGCAGGCGGTGGAGCTGCTGCGGGCGGGCAAGCATGTGCTCGTCGAGAAGCCGGTCGCGTCCCACCAGCGTGAGCTGGCGGACATGGTGACCGCCGCGCGGGACTCCGGGGTCCTGCTGATGGAGGCCTACAAGGCCCCGTTCGAGCCCAACGTCCAGGCCATCCGCGACGAGGTGTCGCAGGTCGGCCCCGTGCGCCGCGCCGTGCTGGTCAAGGACCAGTACTCCTCCCGCTACGACCTGCTCAAGGCCGGTCAGCTGCCGAACGCGTTCAACCCGGCCTTCTCCGCCGGGTCCCTCATGGACCTGGGCGTCTACCCGGTCGCCCTGTCGGTGCACCTGTTCGGCACGCCACGCTCGGTCGTGGCGACGGGGACGCTGCTGCCCAGCGGGGTGGACGGGCAGGGCACCATCCTGCTCGGGTACGACGGCTTCGAGGTCGTCTGCCTGCACTCCAAGATCGCCCCGTGCGGGATCGACTCGCAGATCGCCGGCGAACAGGCCGTCGTCACCTTCGACGACTGCAGCGTGCCGACCCGCGTCACGCTCGCCCGGCGCGGCGGCTCGGCCGTGGACGTGACCCGGGAGCAGTCCTCGCACGACATGCGCTACGAGGTCGAGGAGTTCGTGGGCCTGGTCCGCTCCGGGCGGCGGGAGTCCGCGGTGAACACCCACGAGCGCTCCACGACCGTGATGCGGATCCTCGACGAGGCCCGCGGCCAGGTCGGGGTGCGCTTCCCCGCTGACAGCTAGTCGGGCCCCCTGTCGCCAAGGGAGCTGCCGAGCGCCTTCGGGGACGGCCCCGATCCCCACCAGCCCGCACCGGTCAGGCCACGCCCAGCGCGCGCAGCACCGCGGCGGTCGCGGCCGCTGCCAGCACCACGACCAGGAACGGCGCCCTGAGCAGGAGGGCCACGACAGCGGCGGCGAGCCCGGCCAGTCGGGCATCCAGCAGGTACCCGTGCGGACCCCACGCCGTCTGGACGGCCAGCAGCGCAGCCAGCAGGGCGACCGGCAGCAGGGCGGCGGCGCGCCTGACCAGTGCCACCTCCAGCAGGGCCTCGGGCAGCAGGTGCCCCGCCCACTTGGTCAGGAACGCCAGCGCGGAGGCGACCAGCACCGCGGGCCACATCACGCGCGCGGCCTGGTCAGCCACAGCGCGCCGGCCACCGCCAGGCCCGCCCCCGCCAGCACCGGGATACCGGGTCGCAGCGCCGGTGCCAGCAGCAGCGCAAGCCCACCGGACGCCACGGCCAATGCCCACGCCGCGCCGTCGACCAGCCGCGGCCACAGCAGCGCCAGGAACCCGGCCGGGATCGCCGCGTCGAGCCCCAGCGTCGTCGGATCCGCCAGGCTGGCCGCACCCACTGCCCCCAGCAGGGTGCCCAGGTTCCACAGGACGAACACCGACAGCCCGGTCGTCCAGAAGGCCGGCGACGCCTGGCCGGGGTCGTCCTCATGGGACATCGCCATGGCGGTGGACTCGTCGATGGTCAGGTGTGCGGCACCAGCGCGACGCCACCCCCGCAGCCGCACCCCGGGACGACCCGGTGGATGCAGCACCGTGGCCAGGTGCAGCGCGTACAGGCCGTTGCGCAGGCCCAGCAGCCAGGCGGTCGCCGCGGCCGCGACGAGCCCGCCTCCCGTGGCCACCACCCCGACGAACGCGAACTGGGAGGCGCCGGTGAACATCAGGGCCGACAACGCCTGGGCCTGCAGGGGCGTCAGGCCGGCGGCCACCGCGACCGCCCCGAACCCGATGGCGTAGGCGCCGACCGCGACCCCGATCGACAGCGCGGCACTGCGGATGGCCACCGCACCACCACGCTGGGCAGGTGCGCTCATCCCGGGGGCCGGCAGATGGTGCCCGACCCGAGCACCCGCGTGCCCTGGTAGAGCACGGCGGCCTGCCCGGGCGCGACCCCGCGCAGGGGGTGCGCCAGGTCGACCATGAAGCCCTGCTCGCCCGGGGTCAGCTGCGCGGGCACCTCCTCACCGTGAGCCCGCACCTGGACGCCCACGCGCAGCGGGCCAGCCGGCGGGGGCCCCGACCAGCGCGGCCGAACGGCGTGCAGCCGGGTGACCTCGAGCATCCCGGCCGGGCCGACCCGGACCCGGCGGCTGACGACGTCGACGTCCACCACGTAGCGCCGGGAGCCGTCCGGGGCGGGCCGGCCCAGGCCCACACCCCGCCGCTGGCCGACCGTGAAGGCGTAGGCGGCGTCGTGCTGGCCGAGCAGCTCCCCGGTGGCGGCATCCACCACGTCCCCCGGGGCGGGGCCGAGCCGCGAGGTCAGGTAGCCAGCCGCGTCACCGTCGGGGATGAAGCAGATGTCGTGGCTGTCGGGCTTGGCCGCCACCGCCAGCCCGCGCTGCTCGGCCTCGCCGCGCACCTCGGCCTTCGTGGCCGCGCCCAGGGGGAACAGGGATCCGGCCAGCTGCCCGGCATCCAGCACCCCCAGCACGTAGGACTGGTCCTTCGCCGGGTCAGCGCCACGATGCAGCTCGGGGCCGTGCTCGCCGTCGACGAGGCGGGCGTAGTGCCCGGTGCACACGGCGTCGAACCCCAGGGCCTGGGCGCGATCCAGGACGGCTGCGAACTTGATTCGCTCGTTGCACCGCAGGCACGGGTTGGGGGTCCGGCCGGCGGCGTACTCCGAGACGAAGTCGGCCACCACCTCACGGTCGAACTCCTCGGACATGTCCCACACGTAGAACGGGATGCCCAGGACGTCGGCGGCCCGCCAGGCATCCCGGGAGTCCTCCAGGGTGCAGCACCCCCGCGCCCCGGTGCGCGTGCTGGCGGGGGTGCGCGACAGGGCCAGGTGGACACCGGTCACGTCGTGGCCCGCGTCGACCGCACGGGCCGCCGCGACGGCGGAGTCCACCCCGCCCGACATCGCCGCCAGGATCCGCACGGCTCAGGCCCCCTCGGCCCGGGTGCCGGCCAGCCGTCGGGTCGTGCGCAGCTGCCCGGCCCGGCGCGATCGGTCCAGGGCGGCGGGAAGGGCCGCGATGAGGGCGTCGACGTCGGAGGCGGTCGAGGTCGCCCCGAGCGTGAAGCGCAGCGAGGAGCGGGCCAGCACCGGGTCGACCCCCATCGCCAGCAGGACGTGGCTGGGCTCCGGGACCCCTGCGCTGCAGGCGGACCCGGTCGAGACATCCACCCCCGCGGCGTCGAGCAGCATGAGCAGGGCGTCGCCCTCGCACCCGGGGAACGACACGTGGGCGTTGCCCGGCAGCCGGACCTCGGGTCCCCCGGTGGCGCCGTTGACCCGGGCCGAAGGGTCCACCTCGAGGACCCGGGCCAGCAGCCCGTCGCGGAGCGCCGAGAGCCGGCGACCGCGCTCCGGCAACTGGCCGACGACGTGCGCGGCCGCAGCGGCGAAGCCGGCTGCCGCCGGGACGTCGGGCGTCCCGGAGCGAACCTGACGCTCCTGGCCCCCGCCGTGCGCCAACGGGGTCAGCCCGATGCCCCGACGGGCCACCAGCGCCCCCACGCCCATCGGGCCGCCGAGCTTGTGCGCCGACACGGCCAGGGTGGCCGGCACGGTGCTGTCCAGCGCGACCGAGCCGAACGCCTGGACCGCGTCGACATGCAGCGGCACGCCGTGCTCGGCGCACGCCTGCGCGACCAGGTCGATCGGCTGCACCGTGCCGACCTCGTTGTTGGCCCACATCACCGCGGCCAGGGCGACCGCGGGACCCGCCGCGAGCTCGGTGCGCAACTGCTCGACATCGACGACGCCGTACCGGTCGACGTCGAGCCACACCACCTCGGCGCCCTCGTGCTCGGCCAGCCACACCACGGGGTCCAGCACCGCGTGATGCTCGACCCGGGAGGCGATGACCCGCCGCCTGCGGGGATCCGCCCCGGTGCGCGACCACCACAGCCCCTTGACGGCCAGGTTGTCGGCCTCGGTCCCCCCGGAGGTGAGGATGACCTCGCTGGGCGTCACCCCCAGGGAGGCGGCCAGGGACTCGCGGGACTCCTCCAGCAGCCGCCGGGCGGCACGGCCGGAGGTGTGCAGTGACGAGGCGTTGCCCGTGCGCTCCATCGCGGCCAGCACCGCGTCCCGGGCTGGGGACAGCAGCGGCGTGGTCGCGGCGTGGTCGAGGTAGGCGCGCATCGCAGGTCATCGTACGACCGCGTCGCCGGGGCCGCCGGCAACGCACGTGGGCCCAGTCCGGTGCCGGACTGGGCCCACGTGCGTTGCGTGCGGTCACCCCTTGCGCGCGGTGACCTCCGCGGTCAGCTGCGGGACGACGCTGAACAGGTCGCCCACGACGCCGAAGTCGGCGATCTCGAAGATCGGGGCCTCCGGGTCCTTGTTGACCACGACGATCGTCTTCGACGTCTGCATCCCCGCACGGTGCTGGATCGCACCCGAGATCCCAGCCGCGATGTAGAGCTGCGGGGCCACGGTCCTGCCGGTCTGCCCCACCTGGAACTCGTGCGGGTACCAGCCCGCGTCCGTCGCGGCGCGCGACGCGCCGACCGCTGCGCCCAGGCTGTCGGCAAGCGCCTCGATGACGGTGAAGCCGTCGGCGCTGCCCACCCCACGACCGCCGCTGACGACGACGCCGGCCTCGGCCAGGTCCGGACGCCCACCCTTGGGCTGGGACACCCGGTCGGTGATCCGGACGGCCCGGTCGGCATCGGACAGCGCCACGGTGACGTCGACCCGCGAGCCGGCGGCCGGGGCCACCACCGGGGCGACACTGTTCGGGCGGACCGTGATGATCGGCGTGCCGTGCGTCACCGTGGAGGTGACCATCACGGAGCCGCCGAACACCGACTGGGTGGCACTGGCGTCCGCGGCGACATCGACCGCGTCGGTGATGATCCCCGACCCGATCCGGACCGCCAGGCGCCCCGCGACCTCCTTGGACTCGGCCGTGCTGGCCACCAGGACGGCTGCCGGGGAGCGCTGCTCCACGAGTGCCGCGAGCACGGCGACCGTCGGGGTCACGGCGTACTGCGCGAGCTCGGGGGCGGCGGCCACGTACACCGTGGCAGCCCCGTGCTCGGCCAGTGCCGGGATCGCGGCGTCCGCCCCGGACCCGACCAGGACCGCGGCGGGCTCCCCCAGGCGCGCGGCCAGGGCGAGCAGCTCGTGGGTGACCTTCTTGACAGTGCCGTCGACATGCTCGACGAGCACAAGGACCTCAGCCATGGGGGTCTCCTCAGATGAACTTCTGCGCGGACAGGAACTCGGCGATGGCGGTGCCACCGTTGCCGTCGTCGGTCACGACGGTGCCCTTGGCCTTGGGGGGCCGGGCGGCGAAGGCGGCGACCTCGGTCCACGCCCCGGACAGGCCGACCTCGGCGGCCGACAGGCCGAGCGCAGCCGCGTCGAGCTTCTCGATCGGCTTCTTCTTGGCCGCCATGATCCCCTTGAAGCTGGGGTAGCGAGGCTCGTTGATCTTCTCGGCGACCCCGACGACAGCCGGCAGCGCCGCCTCCAGGACGTCGTAGCCGGTCTCGGTGGCCCGGTGCACGGTGACCGTGCCGCCGGACACGCTCACCGAGGTCGCGAAGGTCAGCTGCGGCCATCCGAGCTGCTCGGCGACCATGGCCGGCACGACCGACATCCGCGCGTCCGTCGACTCCACGCCGAGCACGACCAGGTCCGCCGCCTGGGCCGCGATCGCAGCGGCCAGCGCGCGGGCGGTGCCGACAGCGTCGGATCCGTGCAGCGCGTCGTCGACCAGGTGGACGCCCGCATCCGCGCCCATGGACAGGGCCTTGCGGATCGTGTCGGTGGTCTGGGCCGGGCCCATGGACAGGATCGTCACCGTCCCACCATTGGCCTCCTGCAGCCGCAGCGCCTCCTCGATCGCGTACTCGTCGAGCTCGTTCATCACGGCGTCCACGGAGCCGCGGTCCAGCGTGCTGTCGCTGGCGCTGAGCTTCTTCTCCGCCCAGCTGTCGGGCACCTGCTTCACACAGACAACGATCTTCATGGTCGGGTCATCGACCTCCCTCATCGACCGCTCGCCTGCGGGCCAGCGGTGGCCTCCTGGGCGATCGCGTGGGCGGATCCGCGCCCCAGGTCGGGCAGTGCGCGGCACCCGGCCAGGCGATCAGCCCCACTCTAGGCAGATCCGCGGGTCCGGCACACGTCGCCCCCCGGGTCGCCACCACACTCGGGACGTAGGTCCCGATGACTTCCGGGCGCTCGACCCGGGGCAGCGCTGTCCCAGCTCAGGGGACTCCCCTACCATGGCTCCCGATGCGCATCCTTCACCTGGCGTGGGAGTACCCACCCGTGATGTACGGAGGGCTGGGTCGTCACGTCCACGCGCTGGCCAATGCGCAGGCCGCCCTCGGCCACCAGGTGGTCGTCATCACCCAGTCGCCGTCGTCCGGCGAGCCCGGCACGGACTCCGGGCCCGTGCAGGTGGTGCGCGCCGGGGACGACCCGGCCCGCCCGGCGGTGCCCCGCGACGACCTGCTCGACTGGGTCGGCGCGATGGAGGACTCGTTCATCCGCGCGGGCACCGACCTGCTGCGCTCCTGGCGCCCGGACGTCATCCACGCCCACGACTGGATGGTCTCGCGCACCGCGGTCGAGCTGCGCGAGTCCTCGGGCTGCCCGCTGGTGGTGACCATCCACGCCACCGAGGCCGGGCGCAACAACGGCTGGCTGACCTCCGAGCTGTCCACCGCCATCCACGCCCGGGAGTGGTGGCTGGCCAACACCTCGGACGCGCTGATCACCTGTTCGCACACCATGCGCGCCGAGGTCTCCCACCTGTTCGGCGTGGCCGCTGACCGCGTGGTGCCCAACGGGATCGACCTCGCCGACTGGACGGCCTCGGCCGGCGCGATCGGTCGGATCCTGCGGCTGTACCCCAGCGGGGACCCGCTCGTGGTCTACACCGGCCGGTTGGAGTGGGAGAAGGGGGTGCAGACCCTGCTCGAGGCGGTGCCGGCCCTGCAGCGCACGTCGCCGGGCCTGCAGGTCCTCGTGGCGGGGCGGGGCTCCTACGCCGGCGAGCTGCACGACCTGGCCCGGCGGCTCGGCCTGGGCGACCGGGTGCTGTTCCTGGGCTGGGTCTCCGAGGAGGACCTGCGCGCCATCGTCGCCACCGCCGACATCGCCGTGGTGCCCAGCCTGTACGAGCCGTTCGGCCTGGTCGCGCTCGAGGCGGCCGCGATGGGCACCCCCCTGATCGTCGCCCGGACCGGGGGCCTGGCTGAGTTCGCCGACGACGGCGGTCTGGCTGCCACGTTCACGCCCGGGGACCCGGCCAGCCTCGCCGATGCGATCCGGCACTCCTGCGCCGACTCGCAGGCCGGCGAGGCCCGCGCCCGGCTGGCGCGACGCGCCCTGGCCGACCGCTACAGCTGGCGTGATGTCGCGCTTCGCACGGAGGCTGCCTACGAGGACGGCCGGCGCTGGATGGCGACCCAGGACGGTGAGCCGGCGCGCGTCGAGCGTCGCCTCGACACGCTGCCCTCGCTGGCGATCCCCCGCGGCAACGTCTTCACCGGAGAGGTCCGGTGAGCCGGGCTGCTCCAGCCCACGCCGAGGACCAGCCCTCCCCCACCTCCCCCGACACGCCGGGGATCGGGACCCGTGGGCGGCTGCCCACCGGGCTGACCCGCCGACTGCTCGTCGTGGAGGTGCTGCTGGTCCTGGCGCTGTCCCTGGGCCGCTCCGGGGTGTTCTCGATCGTCAGCTTCCTGGCCGACCTGACCAGCGGGCGGTCCCTGTCCAGCCAGTCCGTGGTCCTGAACGACTCGCTGGCCCCGGGCCGACCGCTGCTGGACCTGGTCCGGCAGCTGCTGCGCATCGGCTTCGCCCTGGCCCCCGTGGCGCTGGTCTGGTACCTGCTCGTGCGCTCCGGGGAGGGGTTGCGAGCCCTGGGGGTGGACGCCACGCAGCGCCTGCGTGACCTGGGACGCGGCGTCGGCCTGGCGGCCCTGGTGGGCGCAGTGGGGCTGGCCGGCTACCTCCTGGCCTACCGCAGCGGCGCGAACCTGGCTGTGGTCGCCCAGGGCCTGCCCGAGGCATGGTGGCGCTGGCCGGTGCTCGTCGCGGCGGCCGTGCAGAACGCGGTGCTGGAGGAGGTCGTGGTCGTGGGCTTCCTGATGCGCCGGCTGACCCAGCTGGGATGGGGCCCGGCCGCGACCATCGCGACCAGCGCCCTGGTGCGCGGCAGCTACCACCTGTACCAGGGCATCGGCGGCCTGCTGGGCAACATCGCCATGGGCGTGCTGTTCGGCTGGCTGTACCGGCGTTGGGGTCGGGTGATCCCGCTGGTGATCGCGCACGCGTTGATCGACATCGTCGCCTTCGTGGGCTACGCCCTGCTGGCAGGTCAGGTGAGCTGGCTGCCCGGGGCCCGCTGACAACGCCGCGCCACGGTGGCAGCATCGGGGGCGGAGGCGGTGCCATGTCCCCAGCCGGCAGTCCCGACCTCGTCCAGCTGCTCACCCCCGAGGGGGTGCTGGTCGAGCACCACGAACACGTCCTCGCCCTCACCGACGACCAGTGGCGGTCCCGCTACCGCGACCTCGTGCTGGTCCGCAGGCTGGACACGGAGGCGACCGCGCTGCAGCGGCAGGGCGAGCTCGGCCTGTGGGCCCCCTGCCTGGGACAGGAGGCCGCCCAGGTCGGCGCCGCCCGCGCCACCCGGCCCACCGACCGGATCTTCCCGACGTACCGCGAGCACGGCATGGCCCACGTGCGCGGGGTCGACCCCCTCGCGCTGCTCGCGCTGTTCCGCGGCACGACGCTCGGCGGCTGGGACCCGGCCGAGCACGGGCTGAGCCTGTACACGATCGTCATCGGCGACCAGACGCTGCACGCGGTCGGGTACGCGATGGGCATCCAGCGCGACGGCACCGACGAGGCGGTCCTGGTCTGCTTCGGCGACGGGGCGTCCTCCCAGGGCGACGTGGCCGAGGCCTTCGTGTACGCGGCGGTCAACGACGCACCCGTGGTGTTCTTCTGCCAGAACAACCAGTGGGCCATCTCCGAGCCGCTTCAGCGGCAGACCCGCATCCCGCTGTACCAGCGGGCAGCCGGGTACGGGTTCCCGGGGGTGCGGGTGGACGGCAACGACGTGCTCGCCGTCGAGGCGGTGGTCCGGTGGGCCCTGGAGCGGGCCCGGGCCGGCCACGGTCCCACCCTGGTGGAGGCCTTCACCTACCGGATGGGCGCCCACACCACCTCCGACGACCCGACCCGGTACCGCACCACTGCCCAGGGGGAGGCGTGGCGGCTCAAGGACCCGATCGAGCGGGTCCGGGCCCACATCGCCCGGACCGGGATCGCCGACGACGCGTTCCTGGCCCAGGTCGGGGCCGAGGCCGAGGACCTCGCGGTGGCCATGCGCACCGGGTGCCGCGCGCTGCCCGACCCGCAGCCAGCCGCCATGTTCGACCATGTGTACGCCACGCGGCACCCGCAGGTGGAGCGGGAGCGCGAGTGGCTGACCGCCTACCTGGCCGGCTTCGAACGGGCAGGGGGCTGAGATGTCCGTGCTGACGATGGCCCGGGCACTGGGCGAGGGGCTCTCGGCCGCGATGCGCGACGACCCGCGGGTGCTGGTCATGGGAGAGGACGTCGGCCGGCTCGGCGGGGTGTTCCGGGTGACCGACGGGCTGCTGGCCGAGTTCGGCGAGGACCGCGTCGTGGACACCCCGCTGGCGGAGAGCGGGATCATCGGCACCGCCGTGGGGCTGGCGATGCGCGGGTACGCCCCGGTCGCGGAGATCCAGTTCGACGGCTTCGTGTTCCCGGCGTTCGACCAGATCACCACCCAGGTGGCCCGGCTGCACCTGCGCTCCGCGGGGTCCCTGCAGATGCGCCTGGTCATCCGGCTGCCCACCGGGGGCGGGATCGGTGCGGTGGAGCACCACTCCGAGTCCCCGGAGGCCTACTTCGCCCACACGCCCGGGCTGCGCATCGTCACCCCGAGCACCCCCGGCGACGCGTTCACGATGCTCCGACAGGCCATCGCCCACCCGGACCCCGTGCTGTTCCTGGAGCCCAAGAGACGCTACTGGGACCGTGGCGAGGTCGACCTGGCGGCGCCCCCTGGCCCGCTCGAGGACCTGTTCCGCGCGCGTGTCGTGCGTCGCGGCACAGACGCCACCCTGCTGTGCTGGGGGCCGATGGTCCGGACCTGCCTGGACGCCGCGCGGGCCGACACCGAGCGCGACCTGGAGGTCGTGGACGCCCGCAGCCTCGCCCCGCTCGACCTGCCCACGATCCTGGCATCGGTGCGACGGACCGGTCGGCTGGTCGTGGTGCACGAGGCACCGGTCGTGGGCGGTCTCGGTGCCGAGATCGCCGCCACCGTCGCCCAGGAGTGCTACTACGAGCTGGAGGCACCGGTCCTGCGGGTGGGTGGGTTCGCGGTGCCGTATCCCCCGGCCCGTCTGGAGGAGCTCTACCTGCCCGACCTCGACCGCATCCTGGAGGCGGTCGACCGGGCGATGGCGTACTAGGAGGTCGACGTGCTGCGCGAGTTCCGGATGCCCGATGCCGGCGAGGGCCTCACCGAGGCCGAGATCCTCGAATGGAGGGTCGCGGTGGGTGACACGGTGGCCGTCAACCAGGTCCTCGTCGAGGTCGAGACCGCCAAGGCCGCCGTCGAGCTGCCCTGTCCCTGGGCCGGCACGATCACCCAGCTGCTCGCCGGGCCCGGCGATGTCGTCGCCGTCGGGGCGCCGCTGCTGCGGGTGGAGACCGCCGACGACGAGCCGGCCGACCTGCCGCCGACAGCTCCCGACGAACACCGGTCCGGGCCGGTCCCACCCACCGACGGCACGGCGCCGGAGTCGGCCTCCGGGGCGGTGCTGGTCGGGTACGGGGTGCGCACCGACCCGTCACCGCGGCGACGGCCACGGGCGACGCCGCACGGCGCTGAGCACGTGGAGCCCGGTCCCCCCGGCGTGCCTGCCCGGCCGATGCGCCACGGCGGGCTCGAGCAGGCCCGGGCGGTGGAGGGCCGCCTCGCCGGGGAGCCGGCGGCACGGGCCAAGCCCCCGGTACGCCGGCTGGCGCGTGAGCTCGGGGTCGACCTGGACGCGGTCGCACCGTCCGGACCGGGAGGCTCCATCACCCACGACGACGTCACCGCCGCGGCTCGGCTGCGAGCCGGGGACCAGGAGGTGGCGCTCTCGCACGTCACCCGGATGATGGCGCAGGCGGTGACCGAGTCGGCGTTCACCGCCCCGCACGTGACCATGTGGCGCGACGTCGACGTGACGGGGATGACTCAGCTGGTGCGCGCTGCCCAGCACCATCCGAACTGGTCCGGCACCCCCCTGTCGCCGCTGCCGTTCGCCGCGCTGGCCCTCGCGCACGCCGCCCGGACCGTCCCGACGATCAACGCCACCCTCGAACCGGACGGCCGGACCCTGAGGCTGCACGGGTCGGTCCACCTCGGGGTGGCGGTGGACTCACCCCGAGGCCTGGTCGTGCCCTGCCTGCGGGACGCCGGAGCCCTCGACCTGCGCGGGATGGCCGAGGCGCTGGCCGACCTGGTCGCGACAGCTCGGGCCGGTCGGACGGCGCCGGACCTGCTCCGCGGCTCGACGATCACACTGACCAACATCGGTGCCCTCGGCGTCGACGGCGGCACGCCGATCCTCAATCGCGGCGAGGTGGCCATCCTCGGGTTGGGACGGGTGATGACCCGGCCCTGGGTGGTCGAGGGCCGGGTGGTTCCCCGCGACGTCGTGACGCTGTCGCTGTCGTTCGACCACCGGGTGGTCGACGGGGCCACGGGCGCCCGGGCCCTGCAGGAGGTCGCGGCGCTCCTGTCCGACCCGGCGACCGCCCTGACGCTGGGCTGACCGGCCCTGGCCCGGGGCGG
>JBDHZV010000065.1:0-13998 GCA_039812125.1 Candidatus Nanopelagicales bacterium | reverse complement strand
CCGCCGCGTGAGGCGGCTGCGGGCGTCCCCGGCCATGGCAGACTTCCGCCCATGCAGGTCGAGGAGGTCGAGCAGGTCGTTGCGGGGCTGCAGCGGTTGGGGTTCATCGCCACCGTGCATCGCCCCGCGTTGAACCGCGTGTGCGTGCGAGTGGTCCTGCCCGGCGGCGCCGAGGCGCTGTGGGACACCGACGGCGCACTCGGGCTGGAGGCCCAGGTGATGGCCGACGGGATGCTGGTCGGCTTCGTGCCCACCATCCCGGGCTCGGCGGCCTTCGGCGTCGACCAGGCCGTCCACGCCATCGCCACGGCCGACTACGGCATGAGCGGCTAGCACGCCGATGGCCGACACGCCCGAGCCAGTGCCCGTCGACACCAGCCAGGTGTCTGCGGCCTTCGACCGCCGCAAGACGATCATCGGCACGGTCGTGACACTGCTGGTGCTCGCCGTGGTGTTCGTCGGCATCATCCCCAAGTTCGGCAGCTACGCCGATGCGTGGGCCGAGATCCAGCAGATGTCAGCCCGATCCCTGGTGGCGCTCGGGCTCAGCGTGCTGGTCACGATCCTGATCTTCGTGCTGCCCTACCAGGCAGCGATCCCCGGGCTGCGCTACGGCCCCGGCTTCACCATCCGGCAGACCTCGTTCACCATCAGCAACGCTGTCCCGGCCGGCGGTGCCGTGGGCCTGGCGATGCAGTACGTCATGCTCGCCTCCTACGGGTTCGGCACGGGACCGGCCACAGCGGGCATCGCGGTCACCAGCATCTGGAGCCTGCTGATGACACTGACCCTGCCGGTCCTCGGGGTCCTGGCGGCGCTGACCACCGGCAGCCTCGAGCAGCGGTGGATCTGGGTGGCCGCTGCCGGGCTCGCGGCGACTGTGATCACGATCGTCGCCCTGTGGCTGATCCTGCGCAGCGAGCCCAGCGCCCGGAAGGTGGGCGGCTGGGGCCAGCGCCTCATCGAGCCGCTGAACCGGCGGCGGGCGAATCCGTGGGACGCCACCGGCATGGTCCTGGACCTGCGCAACAGCACCTCGAGCGTGCTGCTGACGCGGTGGCGCTGGGTCACGGCATCGAACTACCTCGTGGTCCTGGCCCAGTTCTCGGTCCTGTGGTTCGCGATCAAGGGGGTCGGCGGCACCGGGGCTGACGGGTTGTCCCTGGCGGGGGCGTTCGCCGCCTTCGCGATCTCCCGGATGGCCAGCATGATCCCGCTCACCCCCGGGGGGCTCGGGACCGTCGACGCCGCGCTGGTCGCGCTGCTGGTGACCTTCGGCCTGCCCGAGTCGGTGGCCCTGGCCGCCACGCTGGTGTGGCGCGCGGCGTCGTTCATCCCCCAGGTGTGCCTCGGGATCATCACCTTCCTGATGTGGCGCGTGCGTCAGGTGCGCGCCGGGCGGATCTGAGGCGCCACGGCGCCAGGTGGATGCGCCGGTAGACTCGCGCTGTGTTCGCATCCCTGTCAGACCGGCTGACGGCCACCTTCAAGGGCCTGCGCGGCAAGGGTCGGCTCTCCGAGGCCGACATCGCCGCGACGATCCGCGAGATCCGCGTGGCACTGCTCGAGGCCGACGTCGCCCTGCCCGCCGTGCGCCAGTTCACCGATCGCGTGCGTGAGCGCGCCGTCGGGGCCGAGGTGTCGGGGGCTCTGAACCCCGCCCAGCAGGTCGTCAAGATCGTCCACGAGGAGCTCATCGAGCTGCTGGGCGGCCAGACCCGGCGGATGCGGATGGCCAAGACCCCTCCCACGGTCATCCTGCTCGCGGGCCTGCAGGGCGCCGGCAAGACCACGCTGGCCGGCAAGCTGGCGGTCTTCCTGCGCGCCCAGGGGCACACGCCCATGCTGGTCGCTGCCGACCTGCAGCGGCCCAACGCCGTCGACCAGCTGTCCGTGGTGGCCGAGCGCGCGGAGACCCCGGTCTTCGCCCCGGCCCCCGGCAACACCGGTACCAACCCCCAGTCCACGTGGGGCGACCCGGTCGAGGTCGCGCGCGAGGGCCTGGAGATCGCGCGGCTGACCCAGCACGACGTCGTGATCGTCGACACCGCTGGCCGGTTGGCCATCGACACGGCGCTCATGGAGCAGTTGCGCCAGGTCCGCGACGCCATCCAGCCCGACGAGACCCTCCTGGTCGTCGACGCGATGATCGGCCAGGACGCAGTGGCCACCGCCCAGGCGTTCCACGAGGGGGTCGGCTTCGACGGGGTCGTGCTGACCAAGCTCGACGGCGACGCCCGCGGCGGCGCCGCGCTGAGCGTCGTCACAGTCACCGGCGTTCCGGTGATGTTCGCCTCCACCGGGGAGAAGCTCACCGACTTCGAGCTGTTCCACCCCGACCGGATGGCCTCGCGCATCCTGGACATGGGCGACGTCCTCACCCTCATCGAGCAGGCTGAGAAGGCGTTCGACGCCAAGGAAGCCGAGAAGATGGCGGGCAAGGTGCTCGCCGGCGAGGACTTCACCCTCGACGACTTCCTCTCCCAGATGCAGGCGCTGCGCAAGATGGGCAGCATGGGCAAGCTGCTGGGGATGCTGCCCGGCATGGGCCAGGTCCGCGAGCAGATCGAGAACCTCGACGAGCGCGAGATCGACCGGGTCCAGGCGATCATCCAGTCGATGACGCCCCAGGAGCGGGCGGACACCAAGATCCTCAACGGGTCGCGCCGGGCCCGGATCGCCCGGGGCTCGGGGGTCACGGTCTCCGAGGTCAACCAGCTCATCGAGCGGTTCGGCGAGGCCCAGAAGATGATGCGCCAGATGCGCTCCGGCATGGGCATCCCGGGGATGCCCGGCATGCCCGGCGTCGGCGGGTCCAAGAAGGCCAAGGGTCGTGCGACCCAGCCGCAGGTGCGCTCGAAGAAGAGCCGCAGCGGGAACCCCGCGCGCCGGGCCCTCGAGCAGTCGGCACCGGCCACGCCGGCGCTGCCGGGCGGGTTCGATCCCAGCACGTTCGACCCCAGCACCCTGGACCCGGCAGCGTTCGACCCCGCGAAGCTGAAGTCGTCCGACCTGCCGCCCGCCTTCAAGGACCTCCTCGGCGGGTAGCGGTCAGCTCCGGCAGCATGGGCGACGTGCCCCGCGAGCGTCTGACGGCAGCGCAGGCGCGCCGGGTGGCCCTGGTCGCGCAGGGCTTCGGCCGCCCGGGCACCGCCGTGCCCGGTGCCCGGGCGATCGGGGACGTCCTGCGCCGCCTCGGCGTCGTGCAGATCGACTCGGTGAACGTGCTCGCCCGTGCCCACTACCTGCCCTTCCTGGCCCGCCTCGGGGGCTACGACCGCACTCTGGTCGACGATGCCCTCGGCCGGTCCCCGCGTCGGGCGTTCGAGTACTGGGGCCACGAGGCGGCGCTGCTGCCGGTGGCGTCGCATCCGCTGGTGCGCTGGCGGATGGCGCGCGCCCACAGCGATGCGTGGGGCGGGATGGTGCGGGTGGCCAGGGAGCAGCCGGGGCTCGTCGACGAGGTCGCGGCCGCGGTGCGTGACCTGGGGCCGGTGACGGCCACCGCCCTCGAGGCCGTGTTCAGCCACATCCGTCGCGACACCCGCGACGACTGGGGGTGGAACTGGTCGGCTGTCAAGCGAGCCCTGGAGTACCTGTTCTGGGCGGGGGAGATCACGTCGGCGGGTCGGGACGGGGCCTTCCGGCGTCGCTACGACCTCCCGGAGCGGGTCCTCCCGGCGGCGGTCCTCTCGGCTGCGACGCCGGACGTGGCGTCTGCGCATCGCGAGCTGGTCCTGATCGCCGCTCGGGCCCAGGGCGTCGCGACCGTCGCCGACCTGGCCGACCACTTCCGGATGGCGCTGGGCGAGGCACGATCCGCCGTTTCCGGCCTGGTCGAGGAGGGCAGGCTGACCCCGGTGACCGTGGCGGGGTGGCCACCGGCCGTGGCTGTCCCGGGGCTGCGGGTCCCGCGCCGGGTGCCGGGCTGCGCGCTGCTGGCACCGTTCGACCCGTTGATCTGGTACCGCCCACGCACCGAGCGGCTGTTCGGCATGCGCTATCGGGTGGAGATCTACGTCCCTGCGGCCCAGCGCACCCATGGCTACTACGTGCTGCCGTTCCTGCACGGTGACCAGCTGGTCGCGCGGGTGGACCTCAAGGCCGATCGGCAGGGCCGGGTCCTGAGGGTGCGCGCCGCCCACCGGGAGCCCGGGATGGCGGCTGGGGCGGTCCCCGACCTGGCTGGCCGGCTGTGGGCGATGGCCGGATGGCTGGCGCTCGACGACGTCGTGGTCGAGCCGGTGGGGGACCTGGCCGGCGAGCTGGCCAGAGCCGTGGCCGCCGAGCCGGCGTGACGTTTTCGCCATCGGTGGCGGCTCTGGCACAATGGGCCCGCTACGTGCCCAGCCGGACCCTCTCATCCGGACGGGGCGCGGTCCATGAGGTTCGCCAGGCGGGTACCCCACGCCCCGGTCGGTGAACCCGCCCCAGAACCGAAAGAGACACCAACACCCGTGGCCGTCAAGATCAAGCTCAAGCGCATGGGCAAGACCCGCAACCCGCAGTACCGCATCGTCATCGCCGACGCCCGCACCGCGCGCGGCGGCCGGGCGATCGAGGAGATCGGCATCTACCAGCCGCGCCAGGAGCCCAGCCTGATCCGCGTGGACAGCGAGCGCGCCCAGTACTGGCTGGGGGTCGGCGCCCTGCCCACCGAGCCGGTCCTGGCCATCCTCAAGGTCACTGGCGACTGGCAGAAGTTCAAGGGTCTTCCCGGCGCGGAGGGCACCCTGCGCGTGGCGGAGGCCAAGCCGGACAAGCGCCTCGTCTTCGAGGCGGCGGTCCGCTCGGCCGAGGACGCGGGCAAGGCCCCGAAGGTGAAGGCCCCCAAGCCGCAGGCCGCCCCCGCTGCGGAGGTCGTCGAGACCCCCGCCGCTGAGGTCGCCGAGGAGACTCCCTCGGCATGAGCGCCGTCATCGAGGACTCGCTGGAGCACCTGGTCAAGGGCATCGTCGAGCATCCCGAGGACGTGACGGTCAAGGTCCGCAACGGCCGTCGGGGGCCCCGTGACAAGGGCACGACGCGCACCTACCAGGTCCGGGTCCACCCGGACGACATCGGGCGCGTGATCGGTCGCAGTGGCCGCACTGCCACCGCCATCCGTACCGTCGTCAGCGCGGTCTCGGGCGGTCGCCCGGTCCGAGTCGACTTCCTGGACGCCGACGAGCGCTGATCGTCGTGCGCGTGGTGGTCGGCCGGCTCGGCCGTGCCCACGGGGTCCGGGGCGAGATCAGCGTGGAGGTCCGTACGGACGCCCCCGAGGAGAGGTTCTCCCCGGGGGCCGTCCTGTTCCTCGAGCGGGCGGGCACGACGCGTCCGGTCCAGGTCCGGTCCCGCCGCTGGCAGGGTGCGCGGCTCGTGGTGGCCCTCGACGGTGTGGCCGACCGGACTGCGGCTGAGGGGCTGAGCGGGGGGATCCTCCTGGCGGACGTCGACGTCCGCGCCGTGGCCGACGACGAGTACCACGACCTGGCCCTGATCGGGCTGCGGGTCCGTGACCCCGAGGGCCGAGCGCTGGGTGAGGTCGCCGAGGTGCTGCACCTGCCGGGCCAGGACGTCCTGGTCGTGCGGGCGCCGGACCGCCCGGAGCTGCTGGTGCCCTTCGTGACCGCGATGGTCCCTGTGGTGGACGTGGCCGGAGGGTTCCTGGTGGCGGACCTGCCCGAGGGCCTCGCGGAGCTGGGATCCTCCTGATGCGCCTGGACGTCGTCACAATCTTCCCCGAGTACCTCGCCCCCCTGCGCCTCTCGCTCGTCGGGCGCGCGATCGCCGACGGGCGCATCGACCTGCAGGTGCATGACCTGCGCGATCACGCCCATGACCGCCACCGCACCGTCGACGACGCCCCGTACGGGGGCGGACCGGGAATGGTGATGAAGCCGGGACCGTGGGGCGAGGCGCTGCGGGCAGTCCTGGCCGAGGGCGACCAGGACCAGCCGGTCCGCCTCGTCGTCCCGACGCCCAGCGGTCGGCCGTTCCGCCAGCCGATCGCCGACGAGTGGTCGCGCGAGCCCCGCCTGGTGTTCGCGTGCGGGCGGTACGAGGGCATCGATGCCCGGGTCCCGGCCTGGGCGGCCACCCTGGCCGCGGGTGGGCGGCCAGTGGCCGTCGACGAGGTGAGCCTTGGCGACTACGTGCTGGCCGGGGCCGAGGCAGCCGTCCTGGTCATGGTCGAGGCGGTCGCCCGGCTGGTACCCGGTGTGCTCGGCAACGAGGCCAGCCACGCCGACGACTCGTTCGCCGCGGGGGAGATGGCCGATCTGCTCGAGGGGCCCGTGTACACCCGCCCGCCGGTCTGGGAGGGGCTGGCGGTCCCGGCGGTGCTGCTGTCCGGTGACCACGCAGCCGTCGCCCGGTGGCGCCGGGCGCAGGCCCTCCAGCGGACCCGGGCCATCCGCCCGGACCTGGCCGACTCGGGGCCGGACGCCGGGGCAGGCTGACGGCGCCGTCCGGCTGCGGACGGGCAGCGCCGACCGGGGCCGGTCGAGTCGGGCATTTCCGGCCGGGTCACCCGGTGTGGCAGACTGGGGCCGCTGTCGTCATGCGCCGCCGCCACAGGGGAGGCGCACGTCAGGCGCCAGCACCCACGACCCGAACCAGCGGGCGACCTGTGGCTCCCGCCAGGAAGCGATCATGAACACGCTTGACGCCGTCGACGCCGCCTCGCTGCGCGCCGACCTCCCCGACTTCCGCCCCGGCGACACCGTGAAGGTCCACGTGAAGGTCGTCGAGGGCAACCGCTCGCGCATCCAGGTCTTCCAGGGCGTCGTCATCCGGCGCCACGGCGGGGGCCTGCGCGAGACCTTCACGGTCCGCAAGATCAGCTTCGGAACCGGCGTGGAGCGCACCTTCCCGCTTCACACGCCGATCATCGACAAGATCGAGGTCGTGACCCGTGGCGATGTCCGCCGTGCCAAGCTGTACTACCTGCGTGAGCTGCGCGGCAAGAAGGCCAAGATCCGCGAGAAGCGCGACAACGTCTGAGGCGTGTCGCCGCAGATCGCCACGACGGGCCCCCGTCGCCGGATGACCCGGCCGGGGGCCCTCGTCGTGGGTGCGGCGGTCGGCCTGGCCGTGCTGCTCCTGGGCCTGGATGCCTTCGTCGCCGAGTCCCGAACGGTGTCCTCGTCCTCCATGGCGCCGACGCTCTCGGCGGGGGAGCGCATCGTCGTGCGCAAGGCGGGCGTGGATCGGTGGGACGTTCCGCGCGGCACGGTCGTGGTGGTCGACGCCGCGGACCTGTGGGCTGCCCGAGGTGCTGCGGGCGGCACGGTGTTCGTCAAGCGGGTGATCGGCGTCGGCGGCGACCATGTCCGCTGCTGCACCCCGTCGGGTCGGCTGGTGCGCAACGGGACACCCCTCGTGGAGCCCTACGTGGTGGGCAGGACCGACCAGGTGCCCTTCGACGTCGTCGTGCCGGAGGGGCACTACTGGCTGATGGGCGACAACCGGCAGGAGTCCTCCGACGCGCGGGATCATCTGGGCGACCCCGGCGGGGGATCGGTCCCGGCATCGCGCATGATTGGCTCGGTCGTCGCGGTCGCGTGGCCGCCGAGCCAGCTCCGTCGGATGAGGGGAGACAGCCAGTGACCCAGTCGGCGGATCCAGGTGATCCCGGGGCACCGGGACCTGCGGGCGAGCAGCCCGCCGACGGTGCCGGCCATGGCTGGCCCGGGGCGTCGTCACGGGGGGAGCGGCACCGGTCCGGCTTCATGGCGGCGCTGCGGGAGTTCACGATCATCATCGTGGGCGCCCTGGTCATCTCGGCACTGGTGCGCACGTTCGTCGTGCAGGCGTTCTGGGTGCCCAGTGGCTCCATGGAGACGACGCTGGAGCGAGGCGACCGGATCCTGGCCTGGAAGCCCGGCGGCGAGCCGGGACGCGGCGATGTCGTGGTCTTCCATGATCCGGCCGACTGGCTGGCCGACCCGATCGCGCCGACCGGGATGGCCGGCACCCTGACCCGGATCGGGGTGTTCCTCGGGGTGCTGCCCTCCGAGACCGGCGACGACCTGGTCAAGCGGGTCATCGGCGTCGGCGGTGACACCATCATGTGCTGCTCGCCGGACGGTCGGATCATCCGCAACGGCGAGCCGATCGACGAGCCGTACATCTACCCAGGCGACGCCACGGACCAGGTGCGGTTCAACATCACCGTCCCCCAGGGCCGGCTGTTCGTCATGGGCGACCACAGGTCCGACTCCGCGGACTCCCGGTACCACCTGGAGGACCAGGACGGCACGGTGCCGGTCGAGAACGTGGTGGGGCACGCCGTGGTCATCATGTGGCCGATCTCGCGATGGGCCACCCTCCCGGACTACCAGGACGTGTCGTGACCTCGGCACCGACGCTGCGGGTGGAGCGCGCGCTGCTGCGCGGGGGGCCTGACGTGCTCGCCTGTGTGGACGAGGTCGGACGAGGGGCGCTCGCGGGCCCGGTGGCGGTGGGGGTGACGGTCATCGACCTCGGCGTGCGGTCGGCTCCGGCGGGGCTGCGCGACTCCAAGCTGCTGTCGGCCCGCGCGCGACTTGAGCTGCTTCCCCGGCTGCGCCGCTGGCCGGTCGCATGGGCGGTGGGCATGGCCAGTGCCGCCGAGATCGACGAGGTGGGGATCCTGGCCGCGCTGCGGGTGTGCGCCGCACGGGCGATGGCTGCCCTGCCGGTGCGCGTCGAGCTCGCCCTGCTCGACGGCAGCCACGACTGGATGCGCGTCCCGGCCACGCAGGACGCGCTGTTCCCGGATCCGCGCACATCGGCCGCGCTGGCCCTGGCCGACCACGGCGTGCTGCCCGAGCAGGTGGTGACGCGCGTGAAGGCGGACATGACGTGCGCCGGAGTCGCTGCTGCCTCGGTACTGGCCAAGTGCGCCCGCGACGCCCTCATGGTGGAGCTGGCCCAGGGGCATCCCGAGTACGGATGGGCCGACAACAAGGGCTACGCCGCCCCCGAGCACCTGGAGGCCCTGCGTCGGCTCGGCCCCTCGACGCTGCACCGAATCAGCTGGAACATCCCCCGAGGCGAGCACGCAGCGCTGGTGCCGGGGACCATCGCCGGGACGCCTTCGTTGTCCACAGCTTCCCGCTAGGCCCTTGGCCGACCTCGACGGGCCCGGCAGGGTGGCCCGCGGAGGTGATCGCGATGGATCGCGGTGCACAGCAGCTGGGCCGGGATGGCGAGGATGCGGCCGTGGCCTACCTGGGGGGCCGGGGGATGACGGTGGTGGAGCGCAACTGGCGCTGCCGTCACGGCGAGATCGACATCGTCGCCCGCGACGGTGACGCGCTGGTGTTCTGTGAGGTCAAGACCCGACGGGGGCTCGGCTTCGGCCCGCCGCTGTCGGCGATCACCACCCGAAAGGCTGCCCGGCTGCGCCTGTTGGCCAGTCTGTGGCTGGCCCAGGCGGGCGGGCACCGGGGTCCGGTGCGCATCGACGCCCTGGGGATCCTGTGGGGGGCTGATGGCCTGCTGGAGGTCCAGCACCTGCGCGGGATCGGATGATGGCCGGCCTGGCGCGCTGCCACGGCGTGGTGATCTCCGGGGTGGAGGCCCACGTCGTCGAGGTGGAGGCCCACCTGAGCCCGGGGCTGCCCGGGATGTCCATCGTGGGCCTGCCGGACACGGCTGTGGCGGAGTCCCGGGATCGGGTGCGTGCTGCGGTGCTCACCAGCGGGGCGCGGTGGCCCCAGCAGCGCATCACCGTGGGGCTCTCGCCAGCCTCGCTGCACAAGAGCGGTTCGGGGCTCGATGCAGCCATCGCGTCGGTCGTGCTCGCCGCGGATGGGCAGGTTCCGGCCGAGGCGCTCCGCGGGGTGGTGCTGTTCGCCGAGCTCGCCCTCGACGGGCGGGTCCGGCCGGTCCGCGGCAGCGTGCTCGCAGCTGTGGCGGCGGTGCGGTCCGGGGCCACGCGCATCGTGCTGGCCGCGGAGGGGGCGGACCAGGCCGCGATCGTGCCCGGGATCCGCGCCCTGGGTGCTCGCCACTTCAGGTCCTGGATCGCGTCGATGCGCGGGGAGGCCGACGACGGGGTCTTCGAGGCCGAGGCCGGATCGGCGGCCGGGGACGAGCGCCGGGGTCGGGGCAACTGGTCGGATGCCGGGGGTGAGCAGCGGGTCGGAGCTGCTCCGGACCTGTCCGACGTGCTGGGCCAGCCAGCGGCCATCGCCGCCCTGGAGGTTGCGGCGGCCGGTGGACACCACGTCGCGATGGTCGGGCGTCCCGGGGTCGGCAAGACGATGCTCGCCGAGAGGTTGCCGACGATCCTGCCCGACCTGGATGACGAGGACGCGCTGACGGTCACCTCGATCCGGTCGGTGGTCTGTGACGTGCAGGGACTCGTCCGACGACCTCCGTTCCAGGCACCGCACCACACCGCGTCCGTGGCCGCCCTGGTCGGGGGTGGTCGCGGGGGGCAGCCCACCCCGGGTGCGGTCACGCTGGCCCACGGCGGAGTGCTGTTCCTGGATGAGGCCGCCGAGTTCGGGTCCGCATGCCTGGAGGCGCTGCGCCAGCCGCTGGAGTCCGGGGTGGTGCAGATCGCCCGGGCAGGGTTCACGGTCCAGATGCCGGCTCGGTTCCAGCTGGTGCTGGCCGCCAATCCATGCCCGTGCGGGCAGGGCGACGGGGCGGGGGAGGCCTGCACCTGCCGATCGCAGGACCGGCGCCGGTACCAGGGGCGGCTGTCGGGACCCCTGCTGGACCGCGTCGACATCCGCGTGACCTTGGGCTCGCCCAGTCGGGCGTCTTGGACCACCGGCAGCTCGTGCACCTCGGAGCAGGTGCGGGCCCGGGTGCAGGCCGCACGATGCCGCGCCGCAGCCCGCGCGCAGCGGCTCGGGGTGCACCCGCAGCCGAACAGTCGCCTGGGTCCCGCGCAGCTGCGCACGGCGCTGGCCCCGGCCGCACGGGCCGGGGAGCTACTGAGCTCGGCCGTGCGATCCGGGCGGCTGTCCGCCCGAGGCGCGGATCGGGCCCTGCGCGTGGCCTGGAGCGTCGCGGACCTGGAGGGCGCCGCCCGGCCCGGGGTCGAGCACGTCGGTCGGGCCCTGGCCTGGCGGGCGGTGTGGGCTGGTGCCGACGATGCGTGATCCGCGGCTTGCCCAGATCGCACTGGCCTGCCTGGTCGAGCCCGGGTCCGGTGCGGTGGCGCAGCTCGTCGCCGAGCACGGCCCGGTCGAGGCGCTGGCCCGGGTCCGGATGTCGACCGCAGGCCGGGCCCCCGTCCCGGGCCGGATCACCCCGGACCAGGTCCCGGCGATGCTGGCCGAGCTTGCCCGCACGGGGGTTCGCGTGGTCGTTCCCGGTGACGACGAGTACCCCTCCCAGCTCGGTGAGCTGCCAGAGCCCCCGCTGGCACTGTGGGTTCGCGGACCTCTGGACCTGCGTGCCGCCGCGCTGCGCTCCGTTGCGCTGGTCGGGTCCCGCGCCTGCACGGCCTATGGGGAGCGGGTTGCCGTCGGGCTGGGCGGCGAACTCGCCGAGCGGGACTGGGCCGTCGTCTCGGGCGGGGCCTTCGGGATCGATGCGGCCGCCCATCGCGGGGCCCTTGGGGCCCCTGGACCGACCGTCGCCGTCCTGGCCTGTGGCATCGACCGCGCGTACCCCCGGGCGCACGAGGCGCTGCTGGCCAGGATCGCGGACACCGGTGTGGTGCTGGCGGAGCTGCCCCCGGGCAGTGAGCCGCTCCGGTTCCGGTTCCTGTCGCGCAACCGGCTCATCGCCGGCCTCACCCGTGGCACGGTCGTCGTCGAGGCGGCGCTGCGCAGCGGTGCGATGGCCACGGCCAACCGGGCCATGGCCCTCGGCCGGGTCGTCATGGCGGTTCCTGGGCCGGTCACCTCGATGGCCAGCGCGGGTGCCAACCGGCTGCTGGTCGAGCAGTCCGCGCGGGCGGTGACCTCGGCGAACGAGGTGGCCCAGCTCCTGCTGGGCGGCGAGCCGACGGAGCCGGACCGGGCAGTCCTGCCGGTGCCGACGGATCTCGACCCGCCGAGTGCTCAGGTGTTCGCCGCCCTGCCCACCCGTGGGAGTCGGTCGGTGGCGGAGGTCGCCGCCCGGGCGGGGGTGCCCGAGGTGCAGGCCCTGGCCCTGCTCGGCGTCCTGGAGATCCAGGGAATCGCCGAGCGGCTGGCCAGCGGGTGGCGGCGATCACGGTGACCGCTCGGGCAGCATGGGGACATGGAGCTGCCGACGGGACTCGCGGTCGCACTCGAGGGGTTCGTGACCCACCTGCGCGACGTCCGGGGTCGCGGACCCAACACGCTGCGGGCCTACGAGGGTGACGTCCGGGACCTGCTGCTGTTCGCCGCGGCGCGTGGCGTCGGCCATGCCCGGGACCTCGACCTCGCGACGCTTCGGGCGTGGCTTGCCGACCTGGATGCCCGGGGCGCCGCACGCAGCACGGTGGCCCGACGCGCGTCGGCGGCTCGGGCCTTCACGGCGTGGTTGCACCGGTCCGGGCAGGCCGAGGACGTGGGTGCGCGGCTGGGCTCGCCGAGGGTGCCCCACCCGCTGCCGGAGGTGCTGCGCACCGGTCAGGCCGACGAGGTCCTGGGCGTGGCCGGGGTGCGAGCGGACGACCAGGATCCAGCCCATCTGCGTGACGCCGCGATGCTGGAGGTCCTGTACGCCACGGGGGCACGGGTGTCCGAGCTCGTCGGCCTGGATGTCGACGATGTGGACTGGGCGCGTGGTGCGGTGCGGGTGCTGGGCAAGGGCAGCCGGGAGCGGGTCGTGCCGTTCGGGGCGCCCGCTCGGGTGTCGCTGGAGCGGTGGTTGCGGGTGGGCCGGCCACGGCTGCTCAGCGACGCCAGCGGGGCTGCCCTGTTCCTGGGGGTCCGGGGCGCCAGGATCGATGCGCGCGTGGTGCGCCGTGTCGTGCACACCGTGGTGCGCCTCGTACCCGACACCCCTGACCTGGGACCCCACGGACTGCGCCACAGCATGGCGACCCACATGATCGAGGGCGGCGCGGACCTGCGCACGGTCCAGGAGGTTCTCGGGCACACTAGTCTCGGCACGACCCAGATCTACACCCACGTGTCTATCGACAGGCTGAGGAGCGTCTATGACCGGGCACACCCGCGAGCCTGACGGCACCGAGCCGGCGCGGGGGGCTCAGGTGGTCGACCTGGGGCAACGGATCGACCCGGACGAGGCCGCGCGCCAGTTGGCCGAGTCGGCCGACGCCCTGGCCCACCTGTGGTCGGAGTACAAGGTGTCGGGCGACCGGGCCCTGCGGGAGCGCCTGATCCTGCACTACGCACCCCTGGTCCGCTACGTGGCCGGCCGCGTCGGCGTCGGACTGCCTCCCAACGTCGAGCAGGGAGACCTGGTCTCCTACGGCATCTTCGGACTCATCGACGCCATCGAGAAGTACGACGTGGGCCGTGCGATCAAGTTCGAGACCTACGCCATCAACCGGATCAGGGGCGCGATCATCGACGAGCTGCGCTCGATCGACTGGATCCCCCGCTCCGTGCGGACGAAGGCCCGCGACGTGGAGCGCAGCATCTCGGTGCTCGAGGCCCGCCTGCAGCGCACGCCGACCGAGTCCGAGATCGCCGAGGAGCTCGGACTGTCGCTGAGCGACCTGCGCCAGGTGTTCAGCCAGGTGTCGTTCGTCCACGTGGCGGCCCTCGACGAGATGCTCGGCGGCGCCGAGCGCGGGGAACGCTCCACGCTGGGCGACACCCTCGAGGACGAGCGGGCGGACTCACCCGGCGAGGCCCTCGACGACGAGGAGACCCGCCAGCTCCTCGCACGCGCCATCCACACGCTGCCCGAGCGCGAGCAGATCGTGGTCACCCTCTACTACTACGAGGGTCTGACCCTGGCCGAGATCGGCCTCGTGCTCAACGTGACGGAGAGCCGCATCTGCCAGTTGCACACCAAGTCGATGATGTCGATGCGCACCCGGCTGGGGTCGATGTCCGACGACTGAGGCCGGGCGCGGCCGCGATCGACGACCGCCCATCGCGCGGGTGCCGCACCCGCGCC
>JBDHZV010000064.1:0-14175 GCA_039812125.1 Candidatus Nanopelagicales bacterium | reverse complement strand
CCGGGAGCGCGGACCTCGACGAAGGCGTCGAAGCGCCACCGGTCGTACACCGCACCCGGGGTCCGGATCGTGAACACCGTGCCATCGGCGTTGAACGAATCCGCGGAGTACGGCCGGTTCGCGGCACTGAGCACCCGCAGGGTGACCCCGGAGGGCACTCCGGTGCTTGCTGCTCCCGGGGCCACCGTCGGTCGGGTGGACGCAGGGGGGGTGGTCGGAGCCGTCGGGCGTGCAGTGGGGCTCGGTGTCGGCTTCGGCGTGGGCTTCGGGGTGGTAGGGCTGGCGGGCTTCGTGGCGACCGTGGTCACCACCAGGGTCTGCGACGTTGCGCGCGACCAGCGGCCGCGCTTCGGCACGCGGATGCGCCAGCGCGACCCGACGGTATCGGTGATCCGCACGTACGCGTGGTGGTACTTCGTCGTGCGGTAGACCCGCACCGTCTTCCACCCCTTGGCCGTCTTGCGCTGCAGCTTCACGGTGCGCTTGGCCGGTCCGGTGACCCGGATGACCCGTGTGACGGAGGTGGTCCTGGCCGAGGATGCGGTCATCGTCGGCCACCCTGCGATCCGCGTCCGACGCTTGGCCGCCGTCGGGGCGGCAGCCAGGGCGATCGACTGGGAGAGGGCGGGGGAGTGCGTCAGGGCAGCGGTGGGGGTGGCAACGGCTGCCCCCGCAGGGCTGAGCCCGAGGCCCAGCAGCAGCGCGGTGCCGACGGTGGCGAGCCGGCGGGAGGGAGGAGTCCACATGCAGGAGCCATCGGACGTCGGGATCGCCGAGGTTCCCACGACCGGGCGATCCCACCCGGATGGCGCAGGTCCGTGCGGGCGGCGACAGGTCGCCGGTCACCCGCACGGACCACTGGTGCTACTTCCAGACGATGCTGGCCGCGGTGCGGGTCCCCGTCCAGACGTTGGACTTCGCAGTCACGCCGGACCCGCGGGCCAGGATCATCCCGCAGCGGAACCGTGAGGTCCGATCCAGTCGGTTCGACGCCACCCGGATGGCGGACATGGCGCCCTGTCGGCCCTTGGCCACGTTGAAGGTGCAGGCTCCCCCTCCAGCCCAGTTGCCGGTGATGGTGACGCTGCCGATCACGTTGCGGTCGGGCTTGACCATGATGGCGGCGTTGTTCGCCCCCGTCAGGGAGTTGCCGGTGATGGTGATGCGGCGCCCGCCCACGACCTGGATCGCGTCGTTGTGGGTCCCGTCCCGATGGGCGCCCCCGTCGTAGGCGAAGTGCCGAAGGCCGTGGATCCAGCTGCGATCCACCGTGACGTTGCCAGCCCGGGCGTCGGTGCGCGATCCCGTCCCGTGGATGTGGATCCCGTCGACGGTGCCCGTGATCTCGACCCTCCGGGCCGTGAAGTTCGATCCCATGATCCCGTTGACGCGGTACGAGGGATACCGCGGGGACAGCGTGGAGTCGGTCACGGATGCCGAGGGCTTGCCCGTTGTCGTGGTGCCCGGGACGATCGTCAGGAGGGCGCGGTCGACACCGGTCCGGGCTCCACGCAAGTGCGACCTCGTCAGGCGCACCCCGGGGGCGCGAACCTCCACGAACGCGTTGAACCGCCACCGGTCGTACGAGGCATTGGCGGTACGGATCACGTAGACGGCGCCGTTGGCGGTGAACCCGTCCTTCTTGTAGGGCTTGTTGGCCGCCGTGAGCGTGCGCAGCGTCGCGGTGCTGGGCACTCCGGTGTTGGCGGCCGCCGGCCGCGCCGTGCTCGCGGCCCGGGCGTCGGGGGCGGGGCCCCCGACCAGCAGGGCGCCGGCCAGGCAGACAGCCACGCCCGCGGCCAGGAGGCCGCCGGCGCGGCGAACGCCCGACTGAAGCTCGGCGCGCGTGGCCTTCGTCACATTCTTGGGGTGCGGAATTGCGGTGCCATGGATGCTCATGTGTCCAGAATGGACACCTTGTCGTTTGTGACGCCCCCAGTGAATGCTAATGGTCGATGAAGGTCCGGCCGAAGCCATTGTGTGGTCTTTCTCACGTTCAGGTGCGGTACCGTTGAGCCCCGGACGCGGTCGGAAGGCGGATCACAGCAGCATGTCCCAGCGCCCCATGAGAGTCCTCATGTCCTTCCCGCAGCCGCGGTCGACCACCAATCCGTACGCCACCCTGCTGATGCGTGCGGTGGACTCGACGGGCACGGCGCAGGCCCTGCCGTTCGCATGGTCGCGCGCGTTCCGGGGTGACTTCGATGTCTTCCATGTGCACTGGCCGGAGTTGCTCGGTCGTGGCCGCACCCGCCCGCGCACGCTGGCCAAACAGGCTCGAGCCATGGCCTTCCTGGGCCTTCTGCGGGCTCGCGGGATCCCTGTCGTCCGGACCGCGCACAACGTGGCGCCCCATGAGCGGGGCTCTTCGACCGAGGCCCTCCTGCTGTCCACGATCGACCGGATGACCGCCGTGTGGATCGTCATGAACGCCCAGACCCCCACGCCGCCGGGGGCCGCGGTCGAGCTGATCGTCCACGGTGATTACCGTCAGTGGTACGACCTTGATGCCGTTCCGTCACCGATCGCCGGTCAAATCGGATTCTTCGGGCGCATTCGGCCCTACAAGGGGATCGACCAGTTGATCGGGGCGTACCGAGCGCGCGGCGACGCCGACCGTCACCTCACGCTGCGTATCGCGGGGGCCGTCGAGGGTCAGCTCGAGCGCGGCCAGGTGGAGGAGCTCGCCGGTGGCGATCCAGGGATCTCCCTGCACCTGCAGTTCGTCTCCGACCCCGAGCTGATCGACCTGGTGGGAACCTCGCAGCTCATCGCCCTGCCGTATGCGGCGATGCACAACTCGGGCGCCGCGCTGGCGGCGCTGTCCCTCGGCCGACCCGTCCTGGTGCCGGACAACGAGGTGACGCGCTCGCTGGCTGACGAGGTCGGTCAGGACTGGGTCATCCGGTACGCGGGTGCACTGACGGCGGCGGACCTCACGGCGGCCGTGCGCCGCGCCGCGTCCGCGATCGCGACAGGCGCCCCGGACCTGAGCCACCGCCACTGGGACGTCCTGGGCGCGCAGCATGTGGCGGCGTACCGCCGCGCCCTGGACCTTAAGCAGAGGATATGAGCGTTTAGCGATTCTGTGAATGCGCCAGTTTCTGGCGCATCGATGTCTACAGCGGTCGTCGGTAGCGTCCGATGCAGCGTTTGGGCCGCAGTTCCCCCGGGGACACTGCACTCGTCCCATTCGAGGGGTAGCAGACGACATCGACGTTCACAGGAGAATCGCAATG
Organism: Candidatus Nanopelagicales bacterium; assembly: GCA_039812125.1. Classification (GTDB taxonomy): domain Bacteria; phylum Actinomycetota; class Actinomycetes; order S36-B12; family CAIYMF01; genus Prado023. The sequence continues at coordinate 10,936 of JBDHZV010000064.1, read as the reverse complement.
AATTCGACGACCCGATTACTGAGCGCCGCCGCGGCGGCGGGACTGGTGGTGACCACCGGCGTCGCGACGATGCTGCCGGCGACGGCAGCGACCACCGCGGCGCAGGATGCATTCGGTCGGACTGTCTCCAGCGGTTGGGGGAGTGCGGACGCCGGCGGTTCCTGGAAGACCGGCTCCGGGACGTTCTCGGTTGCCAGCAGCCAGGGGCTCATGACGGTCGCACCGGGATCCACCGCCTCGGCAGTCGTGGCCGACGTCACCTCCTCCGACAGCGACGTGGCGGCGGACTTCACCCCTGACCGTGCGGCCACCGGTGGCGGCCAGTACGTGTCCGTGCTCGGCCGGGGCACCGCGGCGACGGGCTACCGGGCGACTGCCCGGGTGCAGTCCGACGGCGCTGTCGTGCTGTCGGTGCGCAAGACCAGTGCTGGCAAGGAGACGATCCTGGCCACCCAGACCGTGTCCGGCCTGACCGCTGGCGCCGGCATCCCGCTTCGGGTGCGCCTCTCGGTGAGCGGCACCTCGTCCGTGGCCCTCAAGGCGAAGGTGTGGAAGGTCGGGTCCACCGAGCCGTCCTCGTGGACCCTGTCCGCGACGGACGCCAGCTCCCCGATCGCCGCCTCCGGCCAGGTCGGCGTGCTCGGCTACGTCTCGTCCAGCGCGACCAACGGCTCGTCGGTGTTCAAGGTCGACAACTTCGTCGCAGAGGTGGGCTCGACGACGAGCTCGGGGTCCACCACGACCACCACGACGTCCACGACCAAGCCCGGCGCCTCCAACACCGGCGTCCCGGACATCACCTTGAAGGTCCTGTCGGCCTCCAACAAGCCGTACTCCGCTGACACCTTCAGCTCCGACGGCACCGTGTTCACCATCAAGACCGCGGGCGCGGTGTACGACGGGTGGCGGTTCGACTCCTTCGTGGTGGTCGAGGCTCCCAACGTCGTGCTGCGCAACTCGTACTTCCGGGGGACCACGACGTCCTCCGACCGTGGCCTGCTGCGCGTGGCCCCGGAGAAGATGGCGGCCGGCCAGCCCTCGGCCACGATCGAGGACTCGACGTTCATCCCGAGGTCCCCGTCGTACCACATCAACGGGATCATGGGGTCCAACTTCACGGCCAAGCGGGTGGAGATCACCGGCACCGTCGACGGGGTCCACATCCATGGCACCTCGAGCCGGACCGATGCCACGGCCGGCAACGTGACGCTGCTCAACTCCTGGATCCACGACCTGCCGCACTACGCCAACGACGGCGGCGTGCACTCCGACGGGTCGCACAACGACGGCATCCAGATCGTCGGCGGCAAGAACATCAAGATCCAGTGGAACACCTTCAACGGCACCTTCTACAACGCGGCGCTGCAGATCACCCAGGACCGCAACACCGTCTCGGCGGTGACCTACACCGACAACTGGACCGACGGCGGCGGGTGCTCGGTGAACGTCGCGCAGAGCGGCTACGCGGCCATCCAGGGCCTGAAGCTGCAGACGAACAAGTTCGGGCGCGGCAGCAAGTACGGCTGCCCGATGATCATCAACGCGGCGACCGCGTCGATCGCCACGGTGACCGGCAACGTCTGGGAGGACGGCCAGACGCCGCTGCCCAAGGTCATCACCAACTGACGCCCCACGCGACGATCCCCGGGTCACCTGGTTCCCTCCAGGCGACCCGGGGATCCTTGCGTGCGAGCCCTCCGGCGGTGATGGCTAGGCCAGCGCGTCGCGCTGGGCCCGGTTGACCGCGGAGATGATGGCCTTCAGCGACGCGGTCACGATCGACGAGTCGATGCCGACCCCCCACAGCACCCGGCCGCCGATCGCGCACTCGACGAAGGCCGCAGCCTTGGCGTCGCCGCCGGCGGACATGGCGTGCTCGGAGTAGTCCAGCACCCGCACGTCGATGTCGTGGGCGGCCAGGGCGTCGCAGAAGGCGGCGATCGGGCCGTTGCCGTGCCCGACGCCCTCGAACTCGCGGGCGTGGTGGGCGTTGTCCCGGATCACGGTGCGGACCATGGTCTCGCCCTCGACGTCGGACTCGACGACGACGTGGCGCAGCTTCAGCCGACCCCAGGGCATCTCGGGGACCGGCAGGTACTCGTCGGCGAAGATCTCCCACATCTGAGCCGGGCTGACCTCGCCCCCCTCCTCGTCGGTCATCCGCTGGACGACCTTGGAGAACTCGATCTGCAGCCGACGGGGCAGCTCGAGGCCGTGCTCGGTGCGCATGATGTAGGCCACGCCGCCCTTGCCGGACTGGCTGTTGACCCGGATGACCGCCTCGTAGGTGCGGCCGATGTCGTGCGGGTCGATCGGCAGGTACGGGACCTCCCAGCGGAACTGCTCCACCGGGACCCCGGCGGCGGCGGAGTCGACCGCCATCGCCCGGAACCCCTTGTTGATGGCGTCCTGGTGCGACCCGGAGAAGGCCGTGAACACCAGGTCCCCGCCGTACGGGTGCCGCTCGGGCACCTTCAGCTGGTTGCAGTACTCCACCGTGCGGCGGATCTCGTCGATGTCGCGGAAGTCGACCTGCGGGTCGATGCCCTGGCTGAACAGGTTCATGCCCAGCGTCACCAGGCAGACGTTGCCGGTCCGCTCGCCGTTGCCGAACAGGCACCCCTCGATCCGGTCGGCCCCGGCCATGAAGCCCAGCTCGGCCGCCGCCACCGCGGTGCCCCGGTCGTTGTGCGGGTGCAGGCTCAGCACGATCGAGTCCCGGTTGCGCAGGTTGCGGTGCATCCACTCGATCGAGTCGGCGTACACGTTCGGCGTGGCCATCTCGACGGTGGCCGGCAGGTTGATGATCACCTTGCGCTCCGGCGTGGGCTGGAACACCTCGTTCACCGCGTTGCAGACCTCGACGGCGAACTCCAGCTCGGTCCCGGTGTAGGACTCGGGGGAGTACTCGTAGCGGATGTCGGTGTCCGGCGTGAGCTGCTCGGCGTACTTCAGGCACAGCTGGGCGCCATGCACCGCGATGTCCTTGACGCCGTCGCGGTCCAGGCCGAACACGACGCGCCGCTGCAGCGTCGACGTGGAGTTGTACAGGTGCACGATCGCCTGCTTGGCGCCACGCAGGGACTCGAAGGTCCGCTCGATCAGGTGCTCACGGGACTGGGTCAGGACCTGGATCACCACGTCGTCGGGGATCAGGCCCTCCTCGATCAGCTGCCGGACGAAGTCGAAGTCCGTCTGGCTGGCCGACGGGAAGCCGACCTCGATCTCCTTGTAGCCCATCCGCACCAGCAGGTCGAACATGCGCCGCTTGCGGTCGGGGGACATCGGGTCGATCAGGGCCTGGTTGCCGTCGCGCAGGTCGACGGCGCACCAGCGCGGGGCTGCGGTGATGGTGGCCGAGGGCCAGGTGCGGTCCGGCAGGTCGACCGGGCGGAAGGGTCGGTACCGCTGCCATGCCATCGAGGACGGCTGCTGGACGTTGCGCAGGTCGTGCGGGGCGATGCTCATGTTCGGGGGCTCCTGGGGTGGTCGGTTGGTGGGACCCGGAGGTCAGCAACCGGCGCGTTCGATCACCCGCGGCAGGGGAGCCGGTCTGATCAGGCCCCGCCGCGGCTGCCGAGGAGCAGTCGCGAAGTCATCGCGGTCAGGATAGCCCATGTCGCCCGTCAGCGTGAGGGGGCACGCGTGTGCCCGGGTTACTCTGGACGCACCGGTTGGACGCGTCGGCCCGGCGCAGGAGCCCGAGGGGGTGGCATGGCGGCAACGACCCAGGTCGATGCCGCTGTCCGGGCCCCCGGGCGGGAACGGTCGTCCGCCGGGTTCCGGCCCGACATCGAGGGCATGCGCGCCGTCGCCGTGCTGCTCGTCGTGCTCTTCCACGCCGGCGTCACCGCGCTTCCCGGGGGGTTCGTGGGTGTCGACGTGTTCTTCGTGCTCTCCGGGTTCCTGATCACCAGGCTGCTGGTCGGTGAGGCCCGCCGTACGGGTGGGATCCGCCTGGCGGACTTCTGGGCACGGCGGGCGCGCCGCCTGCTGCCCGCCTCCACCCTGACCCTGGCCGTGGTGGCCCTGGCCTCGGTCCTGCTGGTCGACCCGGTGACCCAGGTGCAGACCGGCCGCGACATCGTGGCGGGCGCGGCGTTCGCCTCCAACTGGTGGTTCGCCGCCCAGGCGACCGATTACTTCGCCGGGGACATCGAACGCTCCCCGGTGCTTCACTTCTGGTCGCTCAGCGTGGAGGAGCAGTACTACGTCGTGTGGCCGCCGCTGCTGGCGCTGCTGCTGCTCCTGCTGGTCCGGCGTCGAGGGCTGACCGTGGGCAGCAGCCTGCGCCCGGCGTGGTGGCTGCTGGCCGGCCTGGGACTGGCCTCGTTCGCCTGGTCGGTGCACCTGACCCTCGCCCATCCCGACGCCGGCTACTTCAGCACCCTGTCGCGGGCCTGGGAGCTGGCGATCGGGGGGATGCTGGCCATCGCCGTGACCACCGGGCTGCGCATGCGTGCCCGCCCCGGCGCCGTGCTCGGCCTGGCCGGGCTCGCGGCCGTCCTGCTGTCCGCGGCGCTGATCACGGACTCGACGCCCTTCCCGGGGGTTGCCGCGCTGGCCCCGGTGCTGGGCACCGCCGCCGTGATCCTGGCCGGAACTGCGGGTTCCGGCCGGGTCGGGGTGGCGGCGCTGCTGTCGTGGCGGCCGCTGCAGGTCATCGGCCGACTGAGCTACTCGTGGTACCTGTGGCACTGGCCGTTCCTCATCCTCGCGCCGGCCCTGATCGGGCCGCTCGACGGGCCGCGAACCGTCCTGGTCGTCCTGGCGAGCCTGGCGGCGGCCCAGGCCACGTACCGCCTCGTCGAGGACCCGGTCCGGCGCAGTCGGTGGCTGGCGCGTCGACCGGGCCGCAGCCTCGGCCTCGGCGCCCTGCTGATCGCGATCGGCCTGGGCAGCGGGTTGCTGCTGGGCCGCCATGCCACCGCGGGGGACCAGGGGATCCGCCCCGTGCCGGCCGTTGCGGCCAAGGACCTCTCCCCGGCGCACCTGGACGGCTGCCTGACCGGCTTCGGCGGGGTGAGCAACCGGGACTGCCGCTACGGCGAGGTGGGTTCCGACGTGAAGTACGTGCTCATCGGGGACTCGCATGCGGTGCAGTGGTTCCCCGCCGCGCAGGAGGCGGCCCGACGTGCCGGAGCGGAGCTGCTCGTCCTCGGCAAGTCGTCGTGCATGCCGCTGGACATGGACATCTGGTCCTACCGCCTGGAGCGCCGCTACGACGAGTGCGCGCAGTGGCGCGACGACGCGATGCGGCGCATCGCGGCGCTGCCCCGGGGATCGGTGGTCCTGGTCGCCGGGTGGCACGACCACTACCTCGCGGTGGACGAGCAGGGTCGGCGCCTGAGCGGGACAGTGAGCCGGCCGTTGGTGAGCGCTGCCTACGCGCGCAGCATCCGCCAGCTGCAGGATGCCGGGATGACGGTTGTGGCGATTCGCGACACCCCCGAACCCCCCGGTGATCCCGCGCGATGCGTCGCGGAGCATCCGGACGACATCGCCTCCTGCGGGTTCCCCCGGCCGGACTCCGCCCAGGGGATCGCCTGGGAGGAGCAGGCGCTGCGATCGGCGGGCATCTCGGCACCGGTCGTGGACCTGACGGACCTGATCTGCCGCGACGACACCTGCCCGTCGGTCGTCGACGGCGTCCTGCGGTGGCGTGACGGCAACCACCTGAGCAACACGTACGTCACTGAGCTGGCGCCCGCGTTCGCCGACCAGGTGGCTGCGGCGGTCGTCGAGCGCTGACAGGTCCGGGATCGGGCACGGTCCGGGCGAGTCGCCACGTTAGGGTTCTCCCCGTGACTGAGCTGAATCTGGCAGTGATCGCAGGCGACGGGATCGGCACCGAGGTGGTTGCCGAGGGGCTGAAGGTGCTCGAGGCGGTCGCGCCGGCCGCAGGGCTGGCCATCGCCACCACGCAGTACGACCTGGGGGCCCGGCGCTACAACGCGACCGGGGAGACGCTGCCGGCCAGCGTGCTGGCCGAGTTGCGCGGGCAGGACGCCATCCTGTTGGGCGCCATCGGGGACCCGAGCGTGCCACCGGGGGTCCTCGAGCGTGGCGTGCTGCTCCCCCTGCGGTTCGAGCTCGACCACCACGTGAACCTGCGACCGGTCAAGCTGTTCCCCGGGGTGGCCACGCCCCTGGCAGGCAAGGGCCCCCAGGACATCGACATGGTCGTCTGCCGGGAGGGCACCGAGGGGCCCTACGTCGGCTCGGGCGGCACGCTGCGGCGCGGCACAGCCCACGAGGTGGCCACCGAGGAGAGCCTGAACACCAGGTTCGGCGTCGAGCGCATCGTGCGCGACGCGTTCGCCCGGGCCGAGCGCCGGCGCGGGAAGGTGACCCTGGTGCACAAGACCAACGTGCTGGTCCATGCGGGGGACCTGTGGCAGCGCACCTTCCGCGCCGTCGCCGAGGAGCACCCGGCGGTCACCACGGACTACTGCCATGTGGATGCTGCGGCGATGTTCTTCCTGACCCAGCCGGAGCGGTTCGACGTCGTGGTCACCGACAACCTGTTCGGCGACATCCTGACCGACGTCGGTGCGGCGATCGCCGGTGGCATCGGGCTGGCCGCCAGCGGCAACATCGACCCGAGCCGGACCAACCCGAGCATGTTCGAGCCGGTGCACGGCTCAGCCCCGGACATCGCCGGCCAGGGCAAGGCGGACCCGACTGCGACGGTGCTCAGCGTCGCGATGCTGCTGGCGCACCTGGGCCACCAGGCGGCAGCCGATCGCGTGGAGGCCGCAGTGGCAGCGGACCTCGCCAGTCGCGGTGGCCTGGTCCGCTCGACCTCGCAGGTGGGCGACGCCCTGGCCAGTGCCTGCGCCTGACCCGGGCGTCCCGAGATCTGGACCTGCTCGCCCCCCGAAGCGGGGATCGGGAATACTGCGCAGCATGAGCACCGACGCCACGCCCACCTACCGCAGCGCCGCCGAGATGGCCGCTGCCGGCATCAGCCTCTACCCGGTGACCGCGCGGGAGGCCGCCAAGGTGGCCGACCGCAGTTCCGGCGTCGTGCTGGCGCAGGGGCGTCGCGAGGAGATCCTGGCTGACCCCGGGTTCGGCCGGCACTTCACCGACCACATGGTCCGGGTCGACTGGAGCGCGACGTCGGGGTGGGGCGAGCCGGAGCTGCTCGACTACGCCTCACTGGACCTGGACCCCGCTGCCATGTTCATCCACTACGGGCAGTCCATCTTCGAGGGCCTCAAGGCCTACCGCCATCCCCAGGGCGCACTGGCGACGTTCCGGCCCGAGGCCAACGCCGTTCGGTTCGCCCGCAGCGCCCGGCGCCTGGCCATGGCCGAGCTGCCGGAGGACGTGTTCCTCGGGTCGGTCGAGGCGCTGGTTCGGACCGACGCGGCCTGGGTCAGCGACGACCCCGAGAAGTCGTTGTACCTGCGGCCGTTCCAGTTCGCCACGGAGGTCGGCCTCGGGGTGCGCCCCGCCAACGCCTACACCTACCTGCTGCTGGCCTCGCCGGCCGGAGCGTACTTCCCCCGTGGCGTGAAGCCGGTCAGCGTGTGGCTGTCCACCGAGTTCGTCCGTGCCGCACCCGGGGGGACCGGGGAGGCCAAGTGCTCCGGCAACTACGCCGCATCGCTGATCGCCCAGGCGCACGCCGCGCAGCAGGGCTGCGACCAGGTCGTGTGGCTCGACGCCCTCGAGCGGCGTTGGGTCGAGGAGATGGGCGGCATGAACCTCATGTTCGTGCTGGGCTCGGGCGCACAGGCGCGGCTGGTCACCCCCGCCCTGACCGGCACCCTGCTGCCGGGGATCACCCGTGACTCGCTGCTGACCCTGGCCGAGCGGATGGGGATCCCCGCCTCCCAGGAGCGGATCAGCGTCGATCAGTGGCAGCGCGGCAACGCCAGCGGGGAGATCTCGGAGGTGTTCGCCTGCGGCACCGCGGCGGTCGTCACCCCCGTCGGGTCGGTGAAGTCGGCCTCGGCGGAATGGACGGTCGGCGACGGCCAGCCCGGTCCGGTGACGATGCGACTGCGTCAGGCGCTGCTGGACATCCAGACCGGTAGGGCCGAGGACCCGTTCGGCTGGGTGCACACGATCTCCTGATCCGGATCGCGCCCCCCGGGGCGACACAGCACCCCCCGGGTTCCCCCGGGCGGATCGGCGTGGCAGGATACGCCCATGACCGCACCGGCGATCATTATCGGCGGGCGCGCTGCAGTCTGAGACGACTGGAGCGCGCTGACCCCCTACGCCCTCGGGCGAGGGGGTCTTCTGTTGGAGAGGGCTATGGACCGCGACAACTTCCACGTGTTCGACACCACCCTGCGCGACGGGGCCCAGCGGGAGGGGATCTCGTACTCGGTCAGCGACAAGCTGGCGGTGGCCCGGCTGCTCGACGAGCTCGGGGTGGGCTTCATCGAGGGCGGGTGGCCCGGCGCCATGCCCAAGGACACCGAGTTCTTCGCGCGGGCCGCGGCCGGCGAGCTCAGCCTGGCCAACGCCCAGCTGGTCGCCTTCGGCTCCACCCGCAAGGCCCGGGTCCGCGTGGCCGACGACCCGCAGGTGCGCGCCCTGCTGGACTCGCAGGCCCCTGTCGTGTGCCTGGTGGCCAAGTCCGACGTCCGGCACGTCAAGGAGGCGTTGCGGACCAGCAACGAGGAGAACCTCGCGATGGTCCGCGACACCGTCGACTTCCTGGTGCGCCACGGCCGCCGGGTCTTCGTGGACTGCGAGCACTTCTTCGACGGGTACGCCCATGACCCCGACTACGGGGTGACCCTGCTGCGCACCGCCTTCGACGCTGGTGCCAGCGTCGGAGTGCTGTGCGACACCAACGGCGGGATGCTGCCGATGGGCGTGCACCGGATCGTCACCGACGTGCTGGACCGTTCCGGCGTGCGACTGGGGATCCACTGCCAGGACGACACGTCGTGCGCGGTCGCCAACACCCTCGCGGCGGTGGACGCCGGCGTCACGCACGTGCAGTGCACGGCGAACGGCTACGGGGAGCGCACCGGCAACGCGGACCTGTTCTCGGTCGTCGCCAGCCTGGAGCTCAAGTTCGGGATCACCGCACTGCCCGAGGGCCGGCTGCGCGAGCTCAAGCGGATCAGCCACGCCATCGCCGACATCGCGAACCTGCCGCCCAACACCCATCAGGCCTACGTCGGCGTCTCGTCGTTCGCGCACAAGGCGGGACTGCATGCCTCGGCGCTGAAGGTCAATGAGGCGCTGTACAGCCACATCGACCCGCGCCTGGTGGGCAACGACACCCGCATCCTGGTCACTGAGATGGCAGGACGGGCCAGCGTGGAGCTGAAGGGCCGCGAGCTGGGCGTCGACATCGCCTCGGACCCGGTCGCGCTGGCCCGCGTGGTCGACACCATCAAGTCCCGGGAGGCCTCGGGGTGGACCTACGAGGCCGCCGACGCGTCGTTCGAGCTGCTGCTGCGCGACGAGCTGCCCGGCGAGCGGCGCCGGTACTTCGACGTGGAGTCGTGGCGGGCCATCGTGTCGCCGCAGGCGGACGGCACGCACGGCTCCGAGGCGATCGTGAAGATCCACGCCGGCGGCCAGCGGATCGTCAGCGTCGGAGAGGGCAACGGCCCGGTCAACGCGCTGGACAACGCGCTGCGCGGCGCCCTGGCGCAGATCTACCCGGAGGTGGCCGGGCTGGAGCTGGTCGACTACAAGGTGCGCATCGTCCCGGGCGCGAAGGGCACTGGCGCCGTGACCCGGGTGCTGGTGGAGACCAACGACTCCCGGGGCAGCTGGTCCACGGTCGGTGTCGACCAGAACGTCATCGTGGCCTCGTGGCTGGCCATCGTGGATGCCGTCGACTACGGCCTGATGCGCGCCGGGGTCGCCGCGCCGGAGTCCGCGCCCAGCCTCGTGGGGGCCGGGGCGTGAGGATCGCCCGGTACTCCCACGCCGGCCGGGTGTCCTACGGCGTCGTCGAGGGCGGTGAGCTGCTCGAGCTGCCGGGGCATCCGTTCGCCCGCCCCGGGGAGCCGCTGACCACGACGGGGCAGGTCCGCGACCTCGACCACGTGCGCCTGCTCGCGCCCGTGCTGCCCAGCAAGGTGATCGGGATCGGGAGGAACTACCGCGACCACGCCGACGAGATGGGCGGGGCGGCACCGCCGGCCCCGCTGATGTTCCTCAAGCCCACGACCGCTGTGATCGGCCCCGACGAGGCGATCGTGCTGCCCCCGGAGTCCTCGGCCGTGCACCACGAGGCGGAGCTCGCGGTGGTCATCGGGCGGCTGTGCCGACGTGTCCCGGCGACCTCGGCCCGGGAGGTGATCCTGGGGTACACCTGCGCCAACGACGTCACGGCCCGGGACATCCAGCAGGCCGAGGGCCAGTGGACCAGGGCCAAGGGGTTCGACACGTTCTGCCCCCTCGGGCCCTGGATCGACACGGCGCTGGACCCCTCCGACCTGCTGGTCGAGTGCGAGGTGAATGGGATCACCCGGCAGGAGGGGTCCACCGCAGCCATGGTGCACGACGTGGCCGCCCTGGTGGCGGCTGTGTCGGCCGTGATGACCCTGCTGCCCGGTGACGTGATCCTCACGGGCACTCCCGCCGGCGTCGGGCCGCTGTCCGCCGGCGACGAGGTCGCGGTCACCGTGGCCGGGCTGGGCACCCTGGTCAACCCCGTGCGCTGAACGGGGCGGTCCCGGGGCGCCGATAGGATTGCCCACCATGTCCGACCTTGACGTCCTGGCCGTGCCCGAGCTCCCCGAGCCGGCGAGCAACCCCGCCGTCCGGGTGCGGTTCTGTCCCTCGCCCACGGGCAACCCGCACGTGGGGATGGTGCGTACCGCGCTGTTCAACTGGGCGTACGCCCGGCACACCGGCGGCACGTTCGTGTTCCGGATCGAGGACACCGACTCGGCCCGCGACACCGAGGAGTCCTACGAGCAGCTCGTGGCGGCCCTGCGGTGGC
>JBDHZV010000063.1:0-14414 GCA_039812125.1 Candidatus Nanopelagicales bacterium | reverse complement strand
CGGCGCGGCGGCCCTCGGCCCAGCCGCGCGCGTAGCCCTGCGCCCGACCGGCGGCGCGGGCCTGGTCCACCATCGCAGCCGATCCCAGCGCGGGCGTGGGGGTCGGGGCGCAGCCGTCCTCGGCGTCGGCCAGCCGGGCCCAGGACCCGGTCAGCACCTCGACGCGCGCACGGGGGTCCTGGTTCACGGCGTCGCACCGCACGACGGTGGCCCGCTCAGTCCACGAACTCGTCATCGTTGCCCCTCCTGACGATGATCTGTCCCTGCTCCTCGAGCTGGCGGATCGTGCCGATGATCTTCTGGCGGGCCTCCTCGACGTCGCGCAGGCGCACCGCACCGAGCAGGTCGACCTCCTCCATGAGGTTGGTCGAGGCCCGCTCGGACATGTTGTTGGTGATCTTGTCCCGCACCACGTCGGTCACGCCCTTGAGGGCTATGGCCAGGTCGTTGGCGTCGACGAGGCGCAGCACCTGCTGCACCGAGCGGTCGTCGAGCTGGACGATGTCCTCGAACAGGAACATCCGCGAGCGCACCTCGTTGGCCAGCTCGGGGCTGACGCCGTGCAGGCCCTCGACGATCTGGCGCTCGGTGGAGCGGTCGGAGCGGTTGATGATGTGGACCAGCGAGTCCACCCCGCCGACCCGTGCCGTCTCCGTGGCGGGTTGCAGCATGGAGGACATCTGCCGCTTCAGGGTCGTCTCGACGATGCGGATGATCGACGGTGACGTGCGGTCCATCACGGCGATCCGGTGGGCCACGTCGGCCTGCTGCGCCGAGGACAGGCTGGCCAGGACCGCCGAGGCGGTCTCCGGCGGGGTGTGGGCCAGCACCAGCGCGATCACCTGGGGGTGCTCGTCGCCGATGAAGGTGCGCAGCTGGGCCGGGTCGGCCCGCTGCAGGAACTTGAACGGGTGCTCGATGGCCGCGGCGCTGATCCGCTCGAGCATCTCGGCGGCGCGGTCCCGGCCCATGGAGTGCTCGAGCAGGTGCTGGGCGAAGGTCATCCCCCCCTGGTACTGGTGGGCGCGGGCGGCCAGCTGGGTGCGGAAGTCGTGCAGCACCGACTCGGTCTCGGCGGAGCTGACCGACTCCAGCCGGGCGATCTCGGCGGTGATCGCCTCGACGTCGGACTCCGGCAGGTGGGACAGCACCGAGGTCGCCCAGTCCTTGCCGAGCTGGATCATCACGATCGCCGCCCGGCGCAGGCCGGGGGCGGTCGTGGCGTTGGCGACGGCTGCGGCGGCAGCCTCGGTGGTCATGGCTTCTCCGCCAGCCAGTTGCGCAGCAGCGCCGCGACGTCCTCAGGCTGGCGCCCGACCATGTCGGCGATGTCCTCGCGGATCTCGGCGGTCCGCTGGGCGTCCGAGGCCTCCAGGGCGACCACGGCCGGGTTCCCCGCGGCGCCCGCCCCGGCGCCCACCGCGACGGGCTCGGGGGCCCCCTCGCCTTCGAGGCGCAGCTGGTCGACCCAGGAACGGCTGCCCTCGGCCTCGCGGGCTGCGGCGTTGCGCCGGGACCGGACCCACGCCGCCAGCAGCAGCACGGCCAGCAGGATGCCCAGTCCGATGTTGCGCCCGAGCGACATCAGCCCGGCCCGCTGCTCGGCCGACGCGGCGGCCTCGAGCTCCTTGGCGTTGGCCTCCTCGACGGTCCGGTCGAACGGCAGGGCGCTGACCTGCACGGTGTCGCCGCGCTTGGCGTCGATGCCCAGCGCCGAGGACACCAGTGCCTGGACCTCCAGGGGGTCGACCCCGTTGAGCCGGGACTGGTCGAGCACCACGCCGACGTGCAGGGACTCGACGCCGCCAGGTGCGGCCTCGCGCTCCTCCACGGTCTGGTTGAGGGCGTTGTCGGCGGTCCGCGAGGTCTTGGAGTACTGCGAGGAGCCGGTGGCGCTGCCCGGGCTGGCGGTGGCACCGGTCTGCGGCACGGTGCCGACGACCCCTCCGGCCTGGTCGGCCTGCGCACCGGTGTAGGTCTCGGTGCTCTCCGAGGACGACGCGGCGATCGGGTTGTCGAAGTAGCGCGTGGTCCGGGTCACCTTCTTGTCGAAGCTGAGCACCGCGGTGACCTCAGCCGCGGAGTTGCCCACGCCCAGGACGCGGTCGAGCATGGTCTGGACCTGGTTGCGCATCCGGTCCTGGAAGTCCTCGACCTGCTGGGTCTGGGTGGTGGCCGACGCGGCGGCGGAGTTGCCCGGCGCGGACAGCACGGCACCGGTGGAGTCGGCCACGGTGACGTTGTCCGGCGACAGCCCGTCGATGCTCGACGCGACCAGGTTGACCACGGCCTGCACCTGGCCCGGGGTCAGCGTGCTGCCGGCCCGGGTCTTGATCAGCACGGAGGCGGTGGTCGGGTCCTGGGAGTCGCTGAAGACCTCCTTGGCCGGGATGGCCAGGTGAACGACCGCGGTGTCGACGCTGTCCAGGGCCTCGATGGTCTTGGCCAGCTCGCCCTCCATGGCGCGCTTGAAGTCGGTCTGCTCCTTGAACTGGGAGGTGGACAGGCCCTGCCCGTCGAGGATCGAGTAGCCGCTGCTGCTGTCGCCGGGCAGGCCCTCGCCACTCAGCGCGATGCGGGTCTGGTAGACGGAGTCGCGGGGCACCATGATCGTGCCGCCGCCGTCGGCCAGCTGGTAGGGCACGCCCGAGGACTCCAGCTGGTCGATCACCGCGGACGCGTCGGTGGGGGCCAGGCCGCTGAACAGCGGGGTGTAGCTGGGGGCGGACACCCAGCGGAACACCACGAACGCGCCCAGCAGCAGCGCGGTGGTCCCGACGACGGCCACCAGCTTCTGGCCGGCCGTGAAGTCGCGGAACGTGCCCAGCAGGCGGGAGGCGGAGCCCGTGATCGCGGCGCGCATCAGATCGACATCCGCATGATCTCGTTGAACGCCTCGACGGCCTTGTTCCGCACGGCCACCGTCAGCTGGGTGGCCACGGACGCCTCGGTCGCGGCGATCGTGTAGTCGTGCAGGTTCTGCAGGTCACCGGTGGCGGCTTGGACGGCCAGGCTGTCGGCGGTTCCGTGCAGCCCCTGGAGCCGGTCGATGCCCTCGCCGAGCAGGTCGCCGAACCGCACCCCGCCCGACGACGAGGTCGCCGACGTGCCCGTGACGCCGGTCGTGCCGGTGGCGGGCAGCGTGGGCGCGACATAGGGGGCGAAGCCGATGCCGGCGATGCTCGGGATGCTCATGCCCCACGTCCGATCTGCAGCGCGCTGGCGTAGGTGTCCTGGGCGGTCTTGGTGGTCGAGACCGAGGCCTGGAAGCCGCGCTGGGCCATGACCAGCTGGGTCATCTGGGTGGCCAGGTCCATGTCGGGCAGCCGGACCATCCCGTCGGCGTCGGCCAGCGGGTTCTGCGGGTCGTAGGCGAGCCGGCCGGCGGCGTCGGAGTGGGCCACACCGCTGACGGTGACCCCGCCGTCGGCCAGCGGTGCGGCCTCGACCAGCTCGGCCTGGAACGCGGTGCCGCTGGTGGGGCGCACGGTGTTGGCGTTGGCGATGTTGTGGGCCAGCGCGTCCAGCCAGGTCTGGTGCATGCCCAGGCCCGTCCTCGCGATGCGCAGTGCGTCGAAGGCGGCCATCAGAAGCTGCCTGCCGCGGTGCTGATCAGGGTGTACCGGTCGGTGGCCGCCCGCGACATCAGCTGGTACTGGAACACCGACTGCATCGCCGACATGGTCTCCGAGCCCAGGTCGACGTTGTTGCCGTTGGCGCCCACCGGGGTGTTCGCCGGGGTGGTGGCGGCCACGGTCGTGTCGGGGGTGAGGGTGCCGTCGGCGAGCGCGGCCCTGAGCGAGGACTCGAACTGCACGGTGCTCGCGCGGAAGCCGGGGGTGTTGACGTTGGCGATGTTGTCGGCGATGACGCGCTGGCGCATCGACAGCCCGTCGAGCGCCGTGTGCAGCGTCGTGCCCACGCGGTCGGTGGCGAAGATGGACACGCCCAGCCTCCCCTGGTTCGCGGAAGATCCGTGGCCGGTCCATCGGCAGGTCGAGCGATCCGTGCTCGGCGTGCCTATCGGCGGGGAGGGGGTCCGGTTTAGCGGTTCTGTCGGGTCACGCGATCATGTCGACGTACACCGGGATGTCCGGGCGCATCGTGTTCTCGCGGATGACCCGGGCCAGCGCGGACTGCCGCTGCGTGCTCAGCGTGCGCTCGGCCAGCAGCCGGGCGACGGCCAGCTGCCGCTCGTGGATCAGCCGGGCGCGGGGCAGCAGGTCCGCCGGCAGCACGCCGCGGGCCTGGGGCTGCCACGGCGGGCCCGAGGGGTCGGGCAGCCCGGCCGGGTCGTTGACCCGCAGCAGGGCCTCGGCGTCGTCCAGGCTCAGCTCGAGCCGGTCGAGCTCGGCGACCCAGGTCTGGTGCCAGTCGTCCATCAGCTGGCCTGCAGGGTGGTCAGGGCGGCCTGGCGCCACGTGTCGGCGAGCTCGGCGACGATGGGCTGGCAGGCCCGGGTGATCGCGACGTCGCGCTGGGTGTTGGCCCGGACCAGGTTGGTGAACAGCCAGTCGTAGAGCGCGGCCAGCTGGGGGGCGCCGTCCCAGGCGTCGACCCGCAGGGTGGAGCGCAGCTCGACGACGATGTCCTGCGCGTGCAGCAGGTCCCGCCGGGCGCCGAGGTGGTCGCCGCGATCCTGGGCCTCCACCGCGCGCTGGACGTCCAGGGCGAGCCGGTCGCAGAGCATGACCAGCAGCCGGGCCGGGCTGGCCGTCGCGACGGTGTTGGCGAGGTACGCGGAGCGGGCGTCGTGGGCCATGGGTCAGCTTTCTGAGGAGGAGCTGGACAGGGAGGCGATCTGGCTGCTCAGCCACGAGGACTGCGACTGCAGGTTCGACAGCGCCGTCTCCAGCGCGGTGTACTGCCGGGTCAGGGTCTCCTTGCGCAGGGCCAGCCGGTCGTCCCAGCTGTCGATGCTGTCCTGGAGCCGGCTGATCTGGGTCTTGCGCGACGTGATGGTGCTCGTGATCGCGCCGTCGATGGGGTCACTGGCGGACGTGGCGGCGGCCTGCACGCGCGCGGCGAAGCCCGTGGTCCCGGTGATGGCGGCGGTCACCGCGGTCGGGTCGGAGGCCACCGCGGAGTCGAAGGCCGCCTCGTCGAACGTGAGCCGGCCGTACCGGTCGACCTGCACCCCCACGGTCGACATCGACGTCCCGTCGGTGGGGAACACCGCGTCGGTCAGGGCGTACTGCACCGAGCGCAGCACGGGATCGCCCGCCAGCCGGTTCGTGCTCGAGGTGGTCGTGCTGCTGGAGCTCGAGGTGCTGGTCGCGTTCGACCTCGTGGCCGAGGCCAGGTCGTCGAGGACGGCGTTGACCGCGTCGACCATCGCCTTGACCGAGGCCTTGGCCGCGGTCGTGTCGGTGGCCACGGTCAGCTCGACCGCGGTGCCCGGGGGCGTGGCCGGCGACAGCGTGACGTCCACGCCGGGCAGGATCCCGGTGAAGGTGTTGGTGGCGGAGTGCACGGTGTCGGTGCCGACGGTGATCGCCGCGTCCGTCCCCGCGCGCACGGTCGCCCCGCCGAGCAGGTCGGTGCCGTCCTCGGCGGTGAGCGTGAACGTGGAGTCGGCACCGGTGGCGGTGGACTCCACGCGCAGCCGGTAGGTGCCGTCGTCGAGCTTCAGGGTGCTGGCGTGCACCCCGGTGCCGGAGGCGTTGAGCGCCCGCATGAGCCCGGACAGCGTCCCGTCGCCGGTGTCGAGGTCCTGCGTGGCACCGGCCGAGTCGGTGAGCCGGACGGTGGTGGACGCCCCGGTGACCACGTCGGTCAGGGCCGCGGTGGTCGCGAACGTGAGCCGGTGGGCCTGCGCGGTGGCGTCGACCGTGATGGCCAGTGTCCCGGGAACGGCGCCGGCCTGGGCGGTGGCGGTCACGGAGGTGCTGCTGCTGGTGGCCGACACCGGGTTGAGCGCGGTGGGCCTGGCCAGGTCGGCGGCGGTGGTCGCCAGGGCGGCCAGCTTGGTGTTGAGCGCCTGCAGCGTGGTGACGTTGGACTGCACGGAGGTCATCCGTGTCTTCAGCCGCGTCTGGGTGGTCGCCTCGATCTGCATCAGCTGGCTGATGATGGTCGCGGTGTCCAACCCGCTGGCCAGTCCGCTGATGCTCGACGTCGCCATGGCGTGCTCCCGTGTCGGTCAGGGGATGCGACGACGCCCGGGTGGGTGCCAGGTGTGGGGCCCCACCCGGGCGTCGATCACGTCCGGTTCCGGTGTGTGGTCGGTCCCGTCATCAGCCGCGCAGCAGCTGCAGCACGTTCTGCGGCGCCTGGTTGGCCTGGGCCAGCATGGCCGTGCCGGCCTGGGACAGGATCTGCGACCGCGTGAACGAGATCATCTCCTAGGCCATGTCGGTGTCGCGGATCCGGCTCTCCGAGGCCGACAGGTTCTCGACCGCGACGTTGACGTTGTTGATGGTGTGCTCGAAGCGGTTCTGGATCGCGCCGAGCTCGGCCCGCTGCGCCGAGACCTCGTTGATGGCATCGCGAAGGGTGTCGCTGTTGGCGATGTCGATCGCGGCCATGTCGGTCGCGGCCGAGAAGTCCGCCAGCGCCGTGGCGGAGATGTCGATGGTGTCGCCGTTGGAGTAGCCGACCTGGAAGGTCAGGGCTGCGCCTGCGAACAGGGAGACGCCGTTGAACGTGGTGTTGTCCTTGATCCGCCCGATCTCCGTCTCGAGGGCGTCGAACTCGGCCTCCAGGGCGTCCTGCGACTCCGCGCCCTGCGTGCCGTTCGCGTACTGCACCGCGAGGTCGTTCATGCGCTGCAGCATGGAGTGGACCTCGGTCAGGGCGCCTTCAGCGGTCTGCGCGACGCTGATGCCGTCCTGGGCGTTGCGCACGGCCACCTTCAGGCCGCCGACCTGCGAGCGCAGGCCCTCGGAGATGGCCAGGCCGGAGGCGTCGTCGGCCGCGCGGTTGATCCGGTAGCCGCTCGACAGCTTCTCGAGCGACTTCGACATCTGGCCCTGCGTCACCGACAGGTTGCGGTAGGCGTTGAAGGCGTCGACGTTCTGGTTGATGCGAAGACTCATGGTGGGTTCCCTCCTGGACTCTGAGTCACCGCGGTGTCCATCCGTGGACTCCGCTGTCGTGCTTATCGACCGTGCGGATCGCGACTTGAGCGATTCACCCGGACATCTATGCGATTGCGTCGACCGCCGCGAGGGCGCCCAGACGCGCCGACACGGAACGGCGTGCCGCCACCGCGTCGAAGTAGGCGTTGCGCCGACGGGCCGCTGCGCCGTCGGGGCGGGGGTGGGGCGTCACGAGCTCGGGGGCCAGCGCGCTGTTCATCGCGTCGCGCAGCAGCGTGAGCGCCTCGGCGCGCATCTGGGACACCCGGGACTCGGTGATGTGCAGGTCGGCGGCGATGTCCGCCATGGGCCGCTCGGCGAAGAAGTAGTCCTGGACCACGGTGCGCAGCCGCTCGGGCAGCTCTGAGATCGCGTCGACCAGGTAGCCCAGCTGCTCGCGGTGCTCCAGCGCCGCCTCCGGGCTGGGCACCGCCGAGGGGATGAGGGAGTCGATCGGGGTCTCGCCGAAGCCCTGCAGGGACATCAGCGACGCCCGGTTGACGTCGTCGTCGTTGGCCGCGACCTCCTCGGGCGAGACTCCCAGGGCGGCGGCGATCTCGTCGGCGGTGGGGGTGCGGCCCAGCGTCGCCGTCATGGTGACCCGGGCCTGCTCGACCTCGCGGGCCATCCGGCGCACGGACCGGCTGGCCCAGTCGATGCCACGCAGCTCGTCGACGATGGCCCCGCGGATCCGGGTCGCGGCGTACCGCCCGAACGGGACCCCGCGGCTGGCGTCGTAGCCGCGGGCGGCCTGGACCAGCGCGGTGAGGCCGGCCGACATCAGGTCGTCGCGACCCACGTGACCGGGCAGGCGGCCGAGGGTCTCGCGGACGATGTGGCCGACGAGGGGGATGTGCTCGGTGATGAGGCGGTCCTGCTCGCTGGTCGAGCCCGGCTGGCCCTCGGGACGTGGGTCCGGGCTGGCCTGGCTGAACGCGAGTCGCGGGATCGTTCCCATCCTCGTGTCCCCCTCATGTGCTGGAAGCGAAGCGTTGCGTGATCAAGGTCTTCGGAATCACCAGGGGGGTACTTGAGCGGCGAACGCGGGAAATTTCGGCGACTCGCCGCCACGACGGCGCAACGGCCTGCCGGAGAAATTCGAGCGGCGTCCGTGCCGAGAGGAGCGGGGCCGTCTTAGTGTTGCTCACGCGCTGTGAGACCCCCGCTGAGCACGGCGAGCTCGGGTCGCATCCCGTGACAGAGCGTCACTCATAAGGTTCGGCTAACTCGGATGGGGCGGGGAAGTTGCTCCATTCGTGTGACCCGAGAATGCCTTTGCGGGTTGCTCGGAGGCATTTCCTACAATAGCGACGTCAGCATTATCGACAGCCGCCCAGGAGGTGGCCCATGCTTGGTCGTGAGTGGGTCGTGACGACGACGCGGGTGGGATCGCTCGTCGTGACGGGGGACCTGAGCCCCCGGTGCATGAGCGTGGTGGATGCCTACGGCAGGAGCTTGGCCGGCCTGGACCGGGTCGACATGCGCACCGCCGTCTCCGGGCTGAACGCCATGCTGCGGGAGGCGGGGCGGCGCGGCGCCGAGGCGGCCCCGAGCTCCTGACCCTCCCGGGCTACGCGTCCGGCGTGGACTGCTCGGCCTCCCAGAGCCCGAACGGCCCTCCGTACGTGCCCAGCCCGTACGGGTCGAGCCACTTGTCCGAGCGGTAGGGGGCCGGGCGGGCGGTGTACGGCACGAGGTGACCGTCCCGGTCGGTCAGGTCGACGACCAGTCCCGCCGACCCCGGACCCATGGGCAGCTCGAGCGTCTCGCCCCGCAACGGGCCGTCGACGACGTGGAACTGGTACGAGTGCACGGCCGCACTGTAGCCACCCCGGACACGCCGAGTCAGGGCGATGAGATGGCGATCGTGCAAGCAGGTGGTAAAGGGCGATGGTTCACCCGGTCGGGTGAGGTGTCGATCAGCTGCTCCAGAACCGCACCGGCTGGTCCCAGTCGAGGGTGAAGCTCTCGCCGGACTCCAGCGTCACGGTGAACCGGGTGGTGCCGGGGACGACGTAGAGCGCCCGGATCCGACCCGTCCCGCTGCCGGGGACCTCGATCCAGCCACCGGGATGGATGTGCCGGGCTCGCAGCGACATCGAGGCTCCTCTCGTCGGGCGAGGAAGGCCAGCCGCGGAGGGTCCGCGGAGGTGCGCATCGGACCGTTCCACTGTCGCACGCGCGTTGCCTGCTGACGGGCGACCGTTCCACCATGCCCGGTTCGTGTCGCGCGGCGGGCCCACTAGTGTCGCCCCGGTGAGCACCGTGGCCGCTCCCGCACCCGGGCGGATGACCGGGCCGGCGTGGGCCCTGTTCGCGGCCATGTCGATCATCTGGGGCATCCCGTACCTGTTCATCAAGGTCGCGGTCGCCGAGCTGAGTCCCGCCGCGGTCGCGGGCACGCGCACCCTGCTCGCGGCGCTGGTGCTGCTGCCGCTGGCGGTGCGCGCCCGGGCGCTGCGTCCGGCGGCGCGGGCGTGGCCATGGGTCGTCGCGTTCGGGCTGCTGGAGATGGCCGGTCCGTGGCTGCTGCTCGGCGACGCCGAGACCCGGGTCTCCAGCGGGTTCGCGGGGCTCATGATCGCCACCGTCCCGATCGTGGGTGTCGTGGTCGCCCGGCTGCGGGGGGACCCCCAGGCCGTCGCGCCGGTCCGGTTGCTCGGGCTGGCCCTGGGGCTGCTCGGGGTCGCGGCACTGGTCGGGCTGGACTCGGTGTCCGGGCACGTCGACCGCCGCTCGGTCGTCGAGCTGTTGCTCGTGGCGGTGGGATATGCCGTGGCCCCGGTGATCGCCTCCACCCGGCTGGGCCACGTGCCCGCGCTCGGCGTCATCGCCGGGTCGGTGGGGCTGGTCGCGGTGCTGTACCTGCCGGCGACGGCCACCGCGCTGGCGCCCGCGCTGCCCAGCCCGGGCGCGCTGGCCGCCGTCGCCGTGCTGGGCCTGGTCTGCACGGCCCTGGCCTTCGTGCTGTTCTTCCGGCTCATCGAGCACGTCGGGCCGGTCCGGGCGACGGTGATCACCTTCCTGAACCCTGCTGTGGCCGTGGCCCTGGGCATCCTGGTGCTCGGCGAGCCGCTGACGCCCGGCATCGTCCTGGGCTTCCCCCTGGTGCTCCTGGGGGCATTCGCGGCCACTCGGCCGACGGGGCTGGACGGTCCGGCGCGGCCCTCGTAGAGTCAGGGGACCCTTACCGCAGGAGGTGCCGTGATCCGGCTGAACCCGTACCTGTCCTTCGACGGCGACGCCCGCGAGGCCATGCAGCACTACCGCGACGTGCTCGGTGGCGAGCTGACCCTGACCACGTTCGGCGAGTTCGGCATGCCCGATGCTCCCGCCGACCTCATCATGCACTCCCAGCTGGAGGCCCCCGGCGGACTCGTGCTGATGGGCGCGGACACCCCGCCCGGGATGCAGTTCCGCCCCGGCTCCACGGTCACCCTGATCCTCAACGGCGACGACGAGTCCGTGCTGCGCGGATTCTGGGAGGGCCTGTCGGCGCAGGGGACGGTCGACGTCGCCCTGGAGCCGCAGATGTGGGGCGACACCTACGGCCAGTGCACCGACCGGTTCGGCGTCACCTGGCAGGTCAACATCTCGGCCGCGCCCACCCCCTGAGCGCCCCCGCGCATCCGCGCATCCGCGTGATGATGTCCGCCACAGGCCTCAGGGCGCCCGCCCGGGTGCCGATCAGGGGGACGTGACCACCACCGGGGCGCGCGCCGCGGCGCCCGCGAGCGCACCGGGACTGCGCATGCCCCGCCTGACCCGCCGGGTCATGGTGGACCTGCGGATCTGGATGATCGGCTTCGGGCTGCTCATCGGCCTGGCGTTCCCGTTCGCGGTCGTCGGGCTGGGCGTGTCCTCCGCGCAGGTGATGAGGCCCGCGTTCTTCGCGGCCACCCTCGTGGCCGGGATCGTGGTGGCCGAGCTCAACCACGCCCTGGCCCGCGCGGTCGTGGGCGGTCGGCTGCGCCCCATGACCGCGGCGATGCGGCGGGTGGAGGGCGCGATCACCGAGGCCACGTACACCGGGAACTGGGCGTCCTGCGACCCCCGGTCCTGCCTGGTGCCCGTCGACTCCGACGACGAGCTGGGCTACCTCGCCGTGTCGTTCAACCGCCTCGTCGAGGGCCTGGCCGCCAGCCACCGGGTTGCCGGCGACGTCGCGGCGGTGTCCGAGGCGCTGGCCGCCCACCTCGAGCTGGACCGCCTGGCGGCCTCCACCCTCAACGAGCTGGTGGACCGGGTCGGCTGCTCGGCGGCGGCCCTGCTGTCGGTGTCGAACGGCCGGGTGACGCTGGCCGGCAGCATCGGGCTGACCTATCCCGGTGGGCTGGCCGAGTCCGAGGCGGTGGGCCGGGTCGTTCGGACCGGACGTCCGGTGGCCGTCGCGCTGCCGCAGGACGTCGTGGTCACCACGGGCGTGGTCGACGTGGTGCCCCGGCACGTCCGCGTCGTCCCGCTGCGCTCCGGCGTCGCGACGGTCGGGGTACTGCTGGTCGCGTGGCTGGAGCCGCCCAGCCGTGCGGTCATCGGCGTGCTCGAGGCGAGCCTGCCCGGCCTGGGCGTGGCCGTCAACAACGCGCTGAACCACCAGGACCTGCAGCGGGTGGCGGCACTGGACCCGCTGACCGGCGTCTACAACCGCCGCTTCGGGCTGCAGCGGCTCACCGAGGAGTTCGGCAGGTCCGCCCGCTCCGGCGACCCGCTGGGGATCCTGATGATGGACCTGGACCGGTTCAAGGACGTCAACGACACCTACGGCCACCTGGTGGGCGACCGGGTCCTGCAGACGGTGGTGCGGGCCGCCCGACACGTCCTCCGGGAGGGCGACGTCCTCGTCCGCTACGGCGGCGAGGAGTTCCTGCTGGTGCTGCCCGGTGCCGGCGGGGCGGACATCGTCGCCACCGCCGAGCGGATCCGGCGCGCCGTCGCCGAGACCGACATCGTGGAGGGCGGCCAGCGGATCTCGGTCACGGTCAGCATCGGCGGGGCGGGGCTGCCGCACCCGCTGTCGGAGTCGCCCGCGGACCTGATCCGGCTGGCCGACCGCGCCGTGTACGACGCCAAGGCGGGTGGTCGGGACCGCTGCGTGATCGCCTGACGGCACGCCGGACCGGCCCCGGGGCTGCGGCTCACCGCCGCCCGGCGACGCCGATTGCGCGCAGCTGGGTGGCCAGGGGCTCGTCCAGCGTCGTCACGAACGTCGCGGTGAGGTGGTCCTGGTCGCGCCAGCGCAGGATGCCGTCCACGACCGCCGGGCAGGTCCGGGGGCCGCACACCTCGTCGACGAGGTCCACGTGGCGCACCCCCGGGATGCCGGCGAGCGTGCGCCGCTCCCAGGACGTCCCGCGGTCCTCGGCCGGTCGGGGGACGTCGCACGCCCCCGGATCGTCGCGGTGCTCCGCCACGCACGCCGGGACGTCCCGCTCCGGGAACGGCGTGTCGCGGATGGCCACCACGGTCATCCCCAGCCCGGTCAGGGTGCGCGCGACCTCCCGCAGTCCCGCGGCGACCGGGGCCTCGCTCTCGGACTCGCTGAGCACCCGGCCGTCCTGGGCAACGGCGTACTCGTGCATGCCGGACAGGAACACCACCGTGCCGGCCGGCAGCTGCTGGACCCGTCGGTACACCTCGTCGCGCCAGGTCGTGCACTCGTGGTACACCCGGTCCCACTTGCGGGAGTAGAACGTCACGAGGGAGGCCGGGCACGACGTCTTGCCGTACACCTGCAGCGCGACGCCCTCGTCCCGGGCGACCGCCTCCAGGGCCGGGAACCACTGCACGGCGTGCGAGTCGCCCCAGAGCACCCACCGCCGCGGTGAGTCGATGTCGGCGTAGACGCAGTCCTTGACCTCGGTCCAGTCGAACAGCGACTGGCACCCGTCGGTGCGGATCTGGTTGGTGTCCTCCCGGGCCAGCAGGGGGTCGGGCACGATCGCGGGCCTCGCCGGGGCGGCGGGCTGTGCCTCGTCGGGCGCCCGGGTCCCCTCGACGGTGGCGTCCTCGGTGGCAAGCGACTCCGGCTGGACGGTTGCCGGGGCGACCGGTGGTCGCGCGGCGGCAAGCCCGGCGGCCACGCCGACGCCGATCAGGACGGCCCCCACGAGCAGGGAGCGCGACGTCGACGCGGCCAGGGCCGGGCTGCGCCGGACCGGGTCCTCCACGAACCGGAACGTCAGCCAGGCCGCCGCCAGGCTGGCCAGCACGACCAGGGCCGTGCGTGCCGCGTCGAGCTCGCCGAGGACCAGGGGAGCCAGGACCAGGAAGGGCCAGTGCCACAGGTACCAGGAGTACGACAGCCGTCCCAGCGTCCGCGGTGCGGCCGTCGACAGCGGGCGGCAGGCGCCGGGCAGTCCCGGGGTGATCCCGGCCACCAGCACCGCGACAGTCCCGAGCACCGGGGCCAGGGCCGCCGTGCCCGGGAACGGGGTCTGCTCGGTGATCGTGAACGCCGCCACGACGACGGTGGTCAGCCCGGCCCAGGACAGCGCCACGGCCACCGGTCGGGGCAGCGCGAGCCGCGCGGTGGCCAGCACCGCGACCAGCCCGCCGGCGGCCAGCTCCCACGCCCGGGCCACAGTGCCGTAGTACGCCTCGACCGGCGTCCACCGGGTCTCCAGCAGTGACCAGCCGAACGATGCCACCGCGATGCCCAGCAGCAGGGCGCCCGCGACCCGCAGCCGCACGAGGCCTCCGGCCCGCCGCCGCAGGGCGAGCACACCGGCCAGCAGCGGAGGCCAGAGCAGGTAGTACTGCTCCTCCAGCGACAACGACCAGAAGTGCAGAACGGGGCTCAGCGACCGGTCGGCGGCGAAGTAGTCCAGTGCCTGGTGGGCGAACCACCAGTTGGCGACGAAGCCGGCGGCGGCGGTGACGTCGCGACCGGTCTCGATGCGGTCCAGGGTGCCCAGCAGGGCGAACGAGGCGGCGACGACGCTGACCAGGACCAGCGCCGAGGCTGGCAGCAGTCGGCGGGCCCGCCTGGCCCAGAACCGGGCCAGCTGGATGCGGCCGTCACGGCGGGCCTCGGCCAGCAGCATGCGGGTGATCAGGAACCCGGAGATGACGAAGAAGACGTCGACCCCGATGAACCCACCGCTCAGCGGTGCCCACCCCGCGTGGAACACCACGACGAGCAGGACGGCGACGGCACGCATCCCCTCGATGTCGGGTCGGAACCCGGACGGGGCGACCCCGCGACGGGCGAGCGGGAGCGGGGCGGTGAGGACCATGGCTCGTCCATGGTAGGTCGTGCGGACGGCCGGGCCGACTGGCCGGCGCCGGCGGACCGCCCCGCGGGGTGCGTCCTGCGGGCCGGCGCTACCGCGCGCC
>JBDHZV010000062.1:0-14484 GCA_039812125.1 Candidatus Nanopelagicales bacterium | reverse complement strand
GTGGCCCGTCAGGCAGTGGCGACGGCGCCTGAGGACGCCTCGTCGTGGCCGCGTCCGGCGCCCTCGACGATCTCGACCAGCAGCAGGCCCAGCGCGAGGCCCACACCGGCCCAGGCGATGCTGCTCGGGGTGAGGCGCTCCTGGGCGATCAGCCACCACAGGGCCAGTCCCAGCACGACGCCGCGCAGGGCGGGGACCAGCAGCGGCATGCGGGCGGCCGATCGGCCCACCGGGCCGGCAGCCAGCGGGGCTCCCCAGCGGTGGGCGGAGTCCGTGATGGCGGTCCGGACGCGGTGGCCGGACCCCGCGGCGCCGCCCAGCCAGCCGGCGAGCATGCCGGCCAGGCCCAGGCAGACCATGACCAGCGTCGCGTTCACGAGGAACCGCAGCAGCGTCGAGGTGACCACCCCGACCACCTGCTCCAGCTGGGGACCGCCCGCGGCACTGGTCAGTGCCGCCTGCCCCAGGTCCAGCGCGACCCACATGACCGCCCCGCCGAGGGCGAGGCCGAGGCCGGACCACAGCAGGCCACGGGACCGACGCGGCCACAGCAGGATCCCGGCGAGGAACATCGCCAGGACGGCCAGCCAGGCCCAGCTGGCGATCGGCAGGAAGATGCGCAGCGCGTTGACCACCAGCTGCAGGTTCGGGGTGTCGGCCAGCACGATCTGCCGCCCCGCGTCGGTGAGGTCCAGTGACCCGACGAAGGGGACCCCGCGGTCGGCCAGGTCGGCCTGGACCTTCTGCGCCACGACACCGGTGTCGAGCACCAGCTGACCGTTCTCCAGCTCGACGGCCCGTCCGGGCTGGTCGCGCAGCAGCGCGTTGACCGACTCGTGCAGCTGCGTGGCGATGGCCACCCACGCCTCGTCGAACCGATCGCTCTCGACGAACCGGGTCACGCCGGACTGGATGGCCGAGTTGAGCCCCGACGCCACGGCCTGGGCGAACGGCTTGGCCGCCGAGGGCAGCACGGTCTCCAGGCGGGCCTCGGCGTCGAGCTTGGCGATGATCGCCTCGGAGACCGCCTGCTCGATGACCTGGTTGACCTGCGGGTCGTGGGCCAGGGGCTGGATCGTCTCGGTGAAGTCCTGGGTGTCGGTGAGGATCCGCTCGGCCCACAGCGAACCGACCGCGAGCGGGGCGAGGATGCTGGCAACGATCACCAGCAGGGCGGCGATGATGCGACGGGCGACCATGGGCGCACAGTAGCTCCTCCACCCCAGCGGACACACCAGCTCCGACCCGCCCGACCGAGGGGTCACCGGGTGTCGGGGTGGCGGGGACCCCGGGCGGGCCGGGCGGCGCGGGGGTGACCGGTGGGGCGGTGGCCGTCGGGTGGCGGGGAGGGTCCCTAGGATGATCGGGTGCCCGACAGTCGCGAGCCCTCCCCGGGGCCGACGCTGTTCGACCCGCCGGAGGTGGCGGCCCGCTCGGCAGCCGCAGGCGCCCCGCTGGCGGTGCGGATGCGTCCCCAGGACCTGTCCGAGCTGGTCGGGCAGGACGACCTCGTGGCCCCCGGATCCCCGCTGCGACGTCTCATCGAGGGGTCGGGTTCGTCCTCGGTGGTGCTGTGGGGGCCGCCGGGGACCGGCAAGACGACGCTCGCGGCCCTGGTCAGTCGGGCGTCCGGCCGGCGGTTCGTCGAGCTGAGCGCGGTGACTGCCGGGGTGCGCGACGTGCGAGCGGCGGTGGACGTCGCGCGGGTGTCCGGGACGCCCACGGTGCTGTTCATCGACGAGGTGCACCGGTTCAACCGCACCCAGCAGGACGCGCTGCTGCCGGCCGTCGAGAACGGCTGGGTCACCCTGGTCGCCGCCACCACCGAGAACCCGACCTTCTCCGTCGTCGCGCCGCTGCTGTCCCGCTCGCTCGTGCTCACCCTGCACCCGCTGGGGGACGACCACATCGCGGCGCTGGTGCAGCGGGCCGCCGCCGATCCGCGGGGGCTCGGCGGGGCGGTGGTGCTCGAGGACGCCGCCCAGGAGGCCCTCGTGCGCTACGCCGGGGGTGATGCCCGCCGGGCGCTGACCTACCTGGAGGCCGCGGCGCCGGCGCACCTGCCCCGGCCACCGGCGGGCCCGGTGCCGATCACGGCGGCGGACGTCGCCGGTGCGGTGCAGCGGGCGCTGGTGCGCTACGACCGCCAGGGTGACCAGCACTACGACGTCATCTCGGCGTTCATCAAGAGCGTGCGGGGCAGCGACGCCGACGCCGCCCTGCACTACCTGGCCCGGATGGTGGAGGCGGGGGAGGACCCCCGCTTCATCGCCCGGCGGCTGGTGATCCTGGCCAGCGAGGACGTCGGCCTGGCCGATCCGACGGCGCTGCCGGTCGCGGTCGCGGCGATGGAGGCCGCGGCGGCCATCGGCCTTCCCGAGGCCCGGCTGCCGCTGGCCCAGGCCACCCTGCACCTGGCCCTGGCCCCGAAGTCCAACGCCGTCATCCGCGCCATCGACGCCGCCCAGGCTGACGTCCGGGCGGGGCGGATCGGTCAGGTGCCGGCGCACCTGCGCGACGCCCACCACCCGGGAGCCCAGCGGATGGGCCACGGGGTCGGGTACCGCTACCCGCACGACGACCCCTCGGGGGTGCTCACCCAGCAGTACGCCCCCGACGCGGTCGTCGCCAGGGCGTACTACGAGCCCACCGGGCATGGCAGTGAGGCCAGGCTCGGGCCCCTCTGGCAGCGGCTGCGGGCCGTGCTGCGACCCGGACCACCGGCCTGACCCGGTCCGACCCCTGGCGCCACCCGGACCACGCGCCGGCGGGAGCGGACCGGTGCGCCACCGTCCCCGGTGGGCCGGGCCCCGTGCTGCGTTAGGGTTCGACGCATGACTCGGACGTTCTGGATCGCCGTGGGCGCGGTCGGGGGCATCGCGGCGTACCGTCGCGGGACCCGCGCGGTCAACCGGGCCCGTGAGCTGGGCCCCCTGGGCACCGCTCAGGTCGCCGCCCAGGCGACCAGCGCGCTGGCCGGGCGCACCGCGAACGGACTCGGGCGGCTGCGCGAGGTCAAGGCCCGCCGTGAGGGCCGCCTGGTGATCGGGTCAGCACAGGACAGCACCGTCGCCGTGCCCGGCGCGCGCGTTCCCACCGAGGCCGGGATGCCGGCCGGGTGGGTGCCCGCCGGAGGGCGCGGTCCCAGCACGAGGAGTGGGGCGTAGATGTCGGGCTTCGAGTACATGGACTCCGCGGAGATCCGCCGGCGGTTCCTGGCGTTCTTCGCCGAGCGCGGGCACACGCCCGTGCCCAGCGCCAGCCTGCTGCTGGACGACCCCACGCTGCTGTTCGTCAACGCGGGGATGGTGCCGTTCAAGCCGTACTTCCTCGGCCAGGCCACCCCGCCCTACCCCCGGGCCACCAGCGTGCAGAAGGTCGTGCGGACCCTCGACATCGAGGAGGTCGGCCGGACCACGCGGCACGCCTCCTTCTTCCAGATGGCCGGCAACTTCTCGTTCGGCGACTACTTCAAGTCCGGAGCCATCCCGTTCGCCTGGGATCTGCTGACCTCGCCGGTGGCCGACGGCGGCTTCGGGTTCCCCGAGGACCGGCTCTGGGTGACTGTCTTCGAGGACGACGACGAGGCCATGGACATCTGGCACCGGTCGGCGGGCATCCCGCTGGAGCGGATCCAGCGACGCGGCCTGAAGGACAACTACTGGCACATGGGTGTGCCCGGTCCCGGCGGGCCGTGCTCGGAGATCTACTACGACCGGGGTCCCGAGCATGGTCGGGAGGGTGGTCCGGTGGTCGACGAGGACCGCTACCTCGAGGTCTGGAACCTGGTGTTCATGCAGTCGGAGCTCGGCGAGGTCCGCTCCAAGGTGGACTTCGACATCCGCGGCGACCTGCCGGCCAGGAACATCGACACGGGGATGGGCCTGGAGCGGATGGCCGCCCTGCTGCAGGGCGTGGACAACATCTACGAGATCGACACCACGCGCCACATCCTGGACCGCGCCACCGCGCTGACCGGGGTCCGCTACGGGTCCGACCACAAGGCCGACGTCGACCTGCGGGTGGTCGCCGACCACGCCCGCACCTGCGCCTTCCTGATCGGCGACGGCGTGCTGCCCGGCAACGAGGGCCGCGGCTACGTGCTGCGCCGGATCATGCGTCGGGTCGTGCAGAAGATGCGCCTGCTCGGCGCCGAGGACCCGACCATGGGCGAGCTGATCGCGGCCACCATCGAGGCGATGGGCCCGCAGTACCCCGAGCTCGTCGCCGACGCGGGGCGGATCTCCACGATCGCCGTCGGTGAGGAGGCCTCCTTCCGGGAGACCCTCGGGCGCGGTTCGACGATGCTGGCCGCCGCGGTCAGCCGCGCCAAGGAGTCCGGCTCCGCGACGCTGCCCGGCAACGAGGCGTTCGCCCTCCACGACACCTACGGCTTCCCATTCGAGATCACCCTCGAGATGGCCGCCGATGCCGGTGTCCAGGTCGACGAGGCCGGCTTCCGCCGCCTGATGAGCGAGCAGAAGGAGCGCGCCAAGGCGGATGCGCGGGCGCGCAAGGCCGGCCTGACGCCGGCCACGGTCTACCGCGAGGTGATGGACCGCTCCGGGACGACGGACTTCACCGGGTACACCGAGGTCGTGTCCGAGGCAGTGCTGCGCGGGCTGCTGGTCGAGGGTCGCTCGGTGCCCGCGGCCGGGCCGGGCACCCATGTCGAGGCCGTGCTGGACCGGACCCCGTTCTACGCCGAGGGCGGTGGCCAGATCGGCGACCAGGGCCGCATCCGGCTCGCGGACGGCTCCCTGCTCGACGTCTACGACGTGCAGCAGCCGGTTCCGGGGCTGTTCGTGCACCGTGCCACGGTCGTCGACGGGCAGGCCGAGGTCGGCACGGCGGCGATCGGGGAGGTCGACCTGCCCCGGCGGATGGCGATCAGCCGGGCGCATACCGCCACGCACATGATCCACAAGGCATTCCGCGAGGCGTTGGGGGAGACCGCGACCCAGATGGGCTCCGAGAACTCGCCCGGGCGGCTGCGGTTCGACTTCCCGAACCCGGCTCCGGTGCCGCACTCGGTGATGGTCGACGTCGAGGACCGGGTCAACACCCTGCTGCTGGAGGACCTGGAGGTCACCGCCGCGTACATGAGCCAGGAGCAGGCGCGCGCCATCGGCGCCATGGCACTGTTCGGCGAGAAGTACGGCGACCGGGTCCGTGTGGTCTCCGTGGGCGACTGGACCCGTGAGCTGTGCGGCGGGACGCACACGTCGCGGTCCGGCCAGCTGGGAGTGGTCAAGTTCGTCTCCGAGTCCTCGATCGGGTCCGGCGTGCGCCGGATCGAGGCCCTCGTCGGGGCCGACGCCTACCGGCACCTGGCCCGCGAGCACCTGCTGCTCAACGAGGTGTCGCAGCTGGTCAAGGCCCGTCCGGAGGAACTCACCGACCGGGTGGGCGGGCTGCTGGAGCGGCTCAAGGAGGCCGAGGCCACGATCGCGAAGTTCCGCAAGGCGGCGGTGATGGCCAACATCGACGGCGTCATCGGCATCCGTCACGACATCGCCGGCGCGCGGGTGTGGACCTACGCGCTGCCGGAGGGCTCATCGGCAGCGGACCTGCGGGAGTCGACCACCGCGGCGATGCAGATGGTGTCCAAGGAGCATCCCGTGATCCTGGTCGGCGCGGCAGTCGAGGCGGGCAAGGTGTCGGTCCTGGTGTCGGTCAACGACGTGGCCCGCGCCGCCGGGTTCAGCGCCCGGGAGATCCTGGCCGTCGCCCTGCCCCACGTGGGCGGTCGGGGCGGCGGTCGCGACGACGCCGCCCAGGGGGGCGGATCCAACCCGGCGGGGGTCGAGGCGGCGATGACGGCGGTGCGTGAGTCGTTGGCGGCCCGGGGCTGAGGGGTGCGCCCCGGCGTGCGGATCGGGGTCGACGTGGGCTCGGTGCGGGTCGGCGTCGCCCGCACGGATGCCTCGGCCCTGCTCGCCGTGCCGGTCGAGACGGTGCTGCGGGGCGAGGGGGATCTGGCGCGGATCGCCGCGATCGTGCGGGAGTTCGCCGCTGTCGAGGTCGTCGTCGGGCTGCCGGTGGGCCTGGACGGTCGGGAGGGGCGCGCGGCCCGGGCTGCGCGGGACCTCGCGGTCGCGCTGCGGCCGCAGGTGGACCCGGTCCCGATCCGGCTGGTCGACGAGCGGATGAGCACCGTGACCGCCTCGCAGCAGCTGCGGCAGGCCGGTCGGTCCGCTCGGTCCAGCCGGCCGGTCGTCGATCAGGCAGCCGCGGTGGTGATCCTCCAATACGCTGTCGACACTGAGCGGGCCACCGGCCGCGCACCCGGAGCCCCCCTGGAGGGATGAGATGAGCGACCTCGGCCTCCCGATGACGCCGGAGGACTCACCGGTGGCACCGAAGCGGCCCTGGCGTCGCGGCAGGTCCTGGGTCGCCGTGGTGCTCAGCATCAGCGTCCTCGTGGTGATCGGGCTGGGGGTGCGGGCCGCGATCGGGCTGATCCCGTCGTTCGGCGACGCCGAGGACTACGTCGGGGACGGCTCCGGGTCCGTCGAGGTCGAGGTGGTGGCCGGTCAGAGCCTCTCCGAGATCGGGCAGACCCTGAAGGAAGCAGGCGTGGTCGCCTCGGTGGAGGCCTGGGTCGACGCCACCCAGGCGAACAGCCGCTCCGGCAGCATCGCGCCCGGGCGGTACGCGATGCGGACCGGGATGAGCGCGCAGTCCGCACTGGTGCTCATGCTCGAGCCCTCCACGCGGATCACCGACAAGCTGCTCCTGCGGGAGGGCCTGCGGCTGTGGGAGTCGGTCGGTGTGATCAACGACTCGACCGGCCTGAGCAAGGCGCGGCTGACCAAGGTGGCCACCACGAACGGGACGGCGATCGGGCTGCCCCGGTATGCCCGGGACAACGCCGAGGGCTTCCTGTTCCCGGCCACGTACGAGCTGCCCAAGGACCTGACGGCCACCGAGGTCATCAGCACCCTGGTCGCACGCTGGGAGGATGCCGCGGGGGAGGTGAACCTCACCGCCAACGCGAAGAAGATCGGCCGCACCCCCTACGAGATCATGATCATCGCCAGCCTGATCCAGGCGGAGGGGCACCCGGACGACTTCGCGAAGGTGTCGCGGGTCATCTACAACCGCCTCGATCCGGACACGTGGGGCGGCACAGCAGGGTTCCTGCAGATGGACGCCACGGTGAACTACGCGCTGAAGTCCTCGGAGATCAACCTGACCACGGAGCAGTTGACCGGGACGAAGTCGAGGTTCAACACCTACCTGCACGTCGGGCTGCCTCCCACGCCGATCAACTCACCCGGCCAGGCGGCCATGGAGGCGGCCCTGAACCCGGCCGACGGGCCGTGGCTGTACTACGTCACGGTGAACCCCGACAGCGGACAGACCAAGTTCACCGACGACTACGACGAGTTCCTGGGCTTCCGCAACGAGCTGTCCGAGTGGTACAAGAGCAACCCGCAGTGACCGGTCCGCGCCGCGCTGCGGTCCTCGGCAGCCCGATCGCCCACAGCCTGTCGCCCTGCCTGCACCGGGCCGCCTATGCCCAGCTCGGGTTGGACTGGCGCTACGACGCCATCGAGGTGACACAGTCCGGGCTGGCCCCGTTCCTGGCCGGGCTGGGCCCGCAGTGGGCGGGCCTGTCGCTGACGATGCCGCTGAAGCGGGCGGTGCTGCCCCTGCTCGACGGGGCCAGCGACATGGTCGCCCTGACCGGGGCCGCCAACACGGTCGTGCTCGGCCCGCAGGGGCGCATCGGGCACAACACGGACGTGACCGGCATCGTCCGGGCGCTGCAGGGCATCGGCGCCCCCACGGCGGCCCCCGCGGTGGTGCTCGGGGCAGGAGCGACCGCCGGGTCCGCGCTGGCGGCCCTGGCCCAGCTGGGCTGCACCTGCGTGGCGGTGCTCGCGCGGCGGCCGGACGCAGCAGAGGGCCTGCTGCCCCTGGCCGAGGCGCTGGGCCTGCCAACCGACGTCGGCCCCCTGCCGCAGGTGCTGCCGGAGCGGACGCAGGCGCCGATCGTGGTCAGCACCCTGCCCGTCGGGGGGTCGCAGGCGCTGGCGCCGCGGGTGCCGGAGCATCCCGGCTGGCTGCTCGATGTGGCGTACGACCCGTGGCCACCACCCCTGGCGGCGGCGTGGGTCGCGGCCGGCGGGTCGGCGGCGACCGGCGACGAGATGCTGCTGCACCAGGCGGTCGAGCAGGTGCGGCTCATGACGGGCCAGCAGCCCGACGTGGCCGCCATGCGTGCGGGCCTGCAGGCGGAGATCACCCGTCGGCGGGTCGCCGCTCAAGGGCACGCGCCCCGCTGACGATTCCCACCGCGAGGGCGTGGGGGTGGCTCACGCCCATGAACCGTGGGAGCGTGCCGGGCTGGGCCGCGGCGGCTGGGGCCGCCCGTGGGCGGTCCCGGGCAGCTCCACCCCAGGAGGTCCCCGATGGCCACGACCCTCTCCGGCAGCCTGGCGGCGTTCGGGCTGGCTGACGTGCTGCGGCTGCTGGGGCTGGGGTCGCGCACGGCCCGCATCGACGTGTCCGGTGCGCAGGGGACCGGATGGGTCCAGGTCGTCGACGGCGACGTGGCGGCCGCCAGCTCGGACGTCACCCGGGCCGACCTGCTGCGGCGCGTGGTGGCCGCCCTGTCCGTCGGGCCGGAGGACCTCGCCCGGGCGGTGGTCCAGCCGGCGCCGGTCCGGGCCCTGGTGGATGCCGGAGTGGTCCCGGCCGATGCGGTGCGTGACCTGGCAGCCGAGCAGGTGATCGATGCCCTGAGTGTGCTGGCGGGCTGGCGCGACGGGACCTTCGCGGTTGACCTCGTCGGGTCCGATCCGGGGGACCTGGGCGTCCGGCTCCCGGTCACCGAGGTGATCGGGGCTGCCGAGCGTCGCGGCCAGGAGTGGGACCGGGTGCGCGACGCCCTGCCGGACGCCACCGCCGTGCTGTCGCTCGCGGCCGACCCGCCGCAGGTGCCGGAGCTGACCCGGGACGACTGGGCCCTGCTGGCGCGGGTGGATGGGCGCCGGAGCGTCGCCGAGGTGCTCCAGGTCGCCGGCGCGGGGCAGCTGGAGGTCAGCGAGCGGTTGGCGGGCCTGGTCAGCGGCGGGTTGCTGATGCTGCGGGCCCACGACGTCGAGCCGGAGGGCGCGCTGGTGGGTCGCCTGCTCGATGAGTTGGAGGGGCCCACCCGGCGCGAGGTGCCGGGTGCCGCCCGGGGCAGCGGTGAGCGACCGGGGTCTGAGCGGGGCACCGGGGCCGATGCGCGATCCGCCGCTGCGGCATCGGGCGTGCTGGTGGACGACGACGCCGAGGTGCCCGATGCTGCGGCGACGGGCGCGGAGCGTGCGCCTGGGTTGTCGCTGGTCGCTCCGGTTGCCGTGGCTGCGGCGGCCCCCGTGGTCGTGGCCCCCCCGATCGAACCCCCGGTGGTCCCACCGGCGGCCCACGTCGCGGTCGCGCTGGCGGACCGGCCGGACGGGATGGACCGCCTCCCGCCGGTCGATGAGGTGCGCCAGGCGGTCGCCCAGGCCCTGGGGCTGGACCTGCACGCCCCGGCCGGGTCGGCGTCGTCGGTGCCCATGGTGACGCCGTTGGAGCCCCTGGCGATGGCGTCGTTGCGTGAGGAGGCGCGCGACGTCAGGCAGTCGCAGCCGGTCGCGCTGTACGGCGGTGCCGACGTCGGACCGCGCACCCGAACCCGACCCGCCCCCATCCCGCTGTTCGCCGACGACTCCGCGCTGCTGCCCGGACCACGCGATGCCCTGGTGCTGGGCGGCCCGGAGGCCGGCTACGACCTCCTGCCGGGCCCGTTCGACCTCGCCGGCGACCTGGTGCCCGGCCCGGTCGACCCGGGGTCACCGGCGCCGGAGGCCGCGACCGACGACGCCGGTCTGATGCCAGCCGCCACAGTCGCCCGGGAGGCCGCCCCGGTGCCAGCGTTCACGGTCGCCCCGGAGGTCGCCCCGGTGGTCGCCCCGGTGGTCGCGATGCCGCCGCTGGAGGTGCCCGGGCTCGCCGACGACCTGGCGGCCGACTCGGCTGCCGTTCCCGCACCGGCGGACCCGACCCCGGTGGCCGGCTGGGCACCGGCGGTGGACGACGAGCTCATCGCGCACCTGATCTCGGGGGTCCGTGGCCTGTGAGGACCCATCCCCGTCCCGTCACCCGCGGCGCCCCCCCGGCGGGGGCCGCCGCACGGGGGAGGGCCGGGCCGTGAAGCAGCTCGCGGACGTGCTCCTGGAGCGAGGGCTGGTCAGCCGGTCCCAGCTCGTCGAGGCCGAGCAGGAGCAGCGCCGGCAGGGCCGGAGCATGGGCCGCATCCTGGTCGACGGGGGGGTGCTGACGGAGGGCCAGCTCGTCGCGGCCCTCGCCGCCCAGATCGGCATGGACTTCGTCGAGCTGGGTGACGTGGCCGTGGACGGCTCGGCGGTCGCGCTCGTGCCCGGCACGGTCTGCCGGCGCAACATGCTGCTGCCCATCGGGTTCGAGGGCGGCCGGCTGGTCGTGGCGATGGTGGACCCGGCCAACATCATCGCCCTGGACGACGTCCGCCGGATCAGCCACCTGGACGTCAAGCCGGTCGTGGCCACGCGCGCGGACGTCATGGCCGCCATCGACCGCGTCTACCGGGCGGCTGACGAGCTCGACAGCCTGACCAGCGCCCTGGACGTGCCGGACGACGAGGACGACCTGTCCAAGGTCAAGGAGGTCGTCGAGGACGCCCCCATCGTGAAGTTCGTGAACCTGCTGATCACCCAGGGGATCCAGGACGGCGCGTCGGACATCCACCTGGAGCCCACGGAGCGCGACCTGCGGGTGCGGTTCCGCATCGACGGCGTGCTGCACGAGATGATGCGCTCGCCGAAGAACATCCAGTCCGGCGTGATCAGCCGGCTGAAGATCATGAGCGACATCAACATCGCCGAGCGCCGCATCCCCCAGGACGGCCGGCTGTCGGTCAGCGCGTACGGGCGCAAGATCGACCTGCGGGTTGCGACCCTGCCGACCGTGTGGGGCGAGAAGGTCGTCATGCGGATCCTGGACAACACGACCGCGATGCTGGACCTCAAGGAGCTCGGGTTCACCGGCGGCAACCTCGACCGCTACGAGGCCTCGTTCACCAAGCCGTACGGGATGATCCTGGTCACCGGCCCGACCGGCTCGGGCAAGTCCACGACCCTGTACTCGACCCTGAACCGGATCAACCGCCCCGAGGTGAACATCATCACCGTCGAGGATCCGGTGGAGTACCGGTTGCCGGGGATCAACCAGGTGCAGGCCAACGCGAAGGCCGGCCTGACGTTCGCCGCCGCGCTGCGATCGATCCTGCGCTCGGATCCCGACATCGTGCTCATCGGCGAGATCCGCGACCACGAGACGGCGCAGATCGCCATCGAGGCGGCGCTCACCGGTCACCTCGTCCTGGCCACGCTGCACACCAACGACGCCCCGTCGGCAGTGACGCGGCTGATCGAGATGGGCATCGAGCCGTTCCTGGTGGGCTCGGCCCTGGACTGCGTGCTGGCCCAGCGCCTGGCCCGCCGGCTGTGCAGCAAGTGCCGCGAGGCGTACGTGCCGACGCCGGACACCCTGCAGGCGGCCCGGTTCCCGTGGTCCCCGGGTGACCCGCTGCCCACCCTGTACCGGGCCCACGGCTGCGCGGCGTGCGCGAGCACCGGCTACAAGGGCCGCCTGGCGCTGCACGAGGTGATGGCGGTCACCGAGGGCATCGAGCGGCTCACGGTGGAGCGGGCCTCGGCGGCCACCATCGAGCGCCTGGCCCACGACGAGGGCATGGTGTCGCTGCGGCTGGACGGGATGCACAAGGTCGCCGCCGGGATCACGTCGCTCGACGAGATCCTCCGGGTGGTGGTCTGACCTCAAGGCGATGGCCGTCGCCTCCGATGGACCTGCTGTGGGGCGCCCGCCCCCCGACACCCGTGCGGAGGGGACATGGACGACGCCGTTCCCGGCCTTGCCCCGGAGGTCCTGCCCCCGGTCGGCCTCCCGGCGGTCGGGACCGGGGCCGTCCCGCACCCGGCCGTCGGGTCCCCGCCGGTGCCGCCGCCCGCGCCCGCCGGGTCGCGGCCGGGCAGCATGCTCGACGCCCTGCTGGCCCGCTCGGCCGTGCCCCCCTCGGTCGTAAGCCCGCCGGCGCCCACCCACCAACCGGTGCCCGCGCTGGCCCCGGACCTCCACGGGGCCGACGTGGGTCTGGCGCCGGAGGCCCCCAGCGCCGTGCCGGCCCCGCAGGTGCGGCGGTCGGAGTCGAGCTCGCAGGCCTACGCCCGACGCAGCACCGAGGACGAGGTGCGCCTCGACGACTTCTCGTTGGCCGGGGCGCTGTCCGAGCTCGTGGCCATGAAGGGATCCGACCTCCACCTGGCCTCCGGAGCCCCGCCCACGGTGCGGGTGGACGGGTCGCTGCGGCCCATCCCGGACGCCCAGCCCCTGAGCCCGGAGGTCATCCAACGGGTGATGTACGCGATGCTCACCCAGCAGCAGCGGGAGCGGTTCGAGGAGTCCCTGGAGCTGGACTTCTCCTACGCACTGCCCGAGGTGGCCCGGTTCCGGGTCAACCTGTACCGGCAGCGGGGCGCCCTGGGGGCCGCCTTCCGGATCATCCCGTACGAGATCCGCTCGCTCGAGCAGCTGGGCATGCCGCCGGT
Source organism: Candidatus Nanopelagicales bacterium (assembly GCA_039812125.1). Taxonomy (GTDB): domain Bacteria; phylum Actinomycetota; class Actinomycetes; order S36-B12; family CAIYMF01; genus Prado023. The sequence continues at coordinate 1,837 of JBDHZV010000062.1, read as the reverse complement.
GCTGGCCAACTTCGCCGCCCTGCCGCGCGGGTTCGTGCTGGTCACCGGGCCCACCGGGTCGGGCAAGTCGACCACGCTGGCCGCCCTGGTGGACATGGCCAACCGCACCCGCGCGGAGCACATCATGACCGTGGAGGACCCCATCGAGTTCCTGCACGAGCACAAGAAGTGCCTGGTGAACCAGCGGGAGGTGGGGGAGGACACGTACTCGTTCGCCAACGCCCTCAAGCATGTGCTGCGCCAGGACCCCGACATCATCCTGGTCGGGGAGATGCGCGACCTGGAGACCATCCAGGTCGCCCTGACCGCCGCGGAGACCGGGCACCTGGTGTTCGCCACGCTGCACACCCAGGACGCGGCCCAGACCATCGACCGCGTGATCGACGTGTTCCCACCCAGCCAGCAGCAGCAGATCCGCCAGCAGCTGGCCGGCACGCTGCAGGCGATCGTGTGCCAGACGCTGTGCAAGACCACCGACGGCCGGGGCCGGGTCGCCGGGACGGAGGTCCTGGTGGCCACGCCGGCCATCCGCAACCTGATCCGCGAGGGCAAGACCCACCAGATCTACTCGGCCCTCCAGGCCGGCGCGTCGTTCGGCATGCACACCCTGGACCAGCACCTGGCGGAGCTGGTGCGCACGGGCCGGATCACCTTCGACACCGGGTTCGAGAAGTGCCACCACGCGGAGGACTTCACGCGCCTGGCCGGGCGGCACTGAGGGGCGGCGGGACATGACGGCCAAGACGCTGGAGTTCGACTACGCGGTGCGTGACCGCGCCGGCAGGATGGTGCGCGGCAGGCTGCGGGCGGAGTCGCCGGCGATGGTCGCGGGCAAGCTCAAGAGCATGGGGTACGCCCCGGTGTCGATCACCGAGGCCAACGCCGGCATGAAGCGGGAGCTCTCCATCCCCGGGATGGGCAACCGCGTCGGGCTGAAGGACCTGGCCGTCATGTCCCGGCAGTTCGCCACGATGATCAACTCCGGGCTGTCGCTGCTGCGGGCGCTGACGATCCTGGAGGAGCAGACCGAGTCCAAGGGGCTGGCGAAGGTGCTCACCACCGTGCGCGGCGACGTGGAGGCCGGCAAGGCCCTGAGCGCGGCCCTGGGCACGCACCCGAAGGTATTCCCGCCCCTGATGGTCAACATGTGCCGGGCCGGCGAGGTGGGCGGCTTCCTCGACGAGTCCCTGCTTCAGATCGCCGCCAACTACGAGGCCGAGGTCAAGCTGCGGGGCAAGGTGAAGTCGGCGATGACCTACCCGGTCGTGGTCGCGGTCATCGCGGTGCTCGCGGTGACCGGGATGCTGCTGTTCATCGTGCCCACGTTCGCGGGCATGTTCGACTCGCTGGGTGGGACCCTGCCGGCGCCGACGCGGTTCCTGATGCTGCTGTCCGGGCTGCTGCGGCACTGGATGCCGGTGATCGTGGTGATGCTCGTCGTCGCCGGGGTGCTGTGGCACCGGTACAAGCGTCACCCCCGGGTCCGCGACGTCGTGGACCCCCTGAAGCTCAAGATGCCGGTGTTCGGCCCGCTGTTCCAGAAGATCGCCATCGCGCGGTTCACCCGCAACCTGGGCACGATGATCCACTCCGGCGTGCCCATCCTGCAGGCCCTGGACATCGTCGCCGACACGACCGGCAACGTGGTGGTCGGGCGTGCGGTGCGCGACGTGCAGGAGAGCGTCCGCCAGGGGGAGTCGCTGGCCCGGCCGCTGCTCGAGCACCCGGTGTTCCCCCCGATGGTCGTCCAGATGATGGCCGTCGGCGAGGACACCGGGGCCCTGGACACCATGCTCCACAAGATCAGCCAGTTCTACGACCAGGAGGTCGAGGCCAC
>JBDHZV010000061.1:0-14624 GCA_039812125.1 Candidatus Nanopelagicales bacterium | reverse complement strand
GGGGGCGGGCGGTCCAGAGCACGTGTCCCCGGGTGCGGGGATCCCGGGCGCTCGGATGATCGGCGACCAGGTAGCGGTAGTGCCGCCAGAGCGCCGACCAGCGGGCGTCGAAGCCGTCGGGGGCCACGCGCACGGCGCGGACCCGCAGGTCGGCAGGCAGCCTGCCGTCCAGGCGGCGCAGCAGCACCTCGAGGTCGGTGCCGGCCGCGGCAGCCGGAACGTCGGCGTGGCAGGCCTGTCCTATCGCGTGCACCCCGGCGTCGGTGCGTCCGGCCACCGCCACGCGGACCCGGTGGGTCACGCGCAGGACGTCACCCAGGGCTTCCTCGAGCTCGGCCTGGACCGAGCGCCGTCCAGGCTGGCGGGCCCACCCGCAGAACCCCGTGCCGTCGTAGGCGACGTCGAGGCGAAGCCGGACGAGCCCGCCGGGGCCGGGGTGCCCCGGCGCCCCAGCGGGCTCGTCCACGTGCGGTGTCACGCGGTGGTGGTGTCCCCAGCCGCGTCGGTGGCCTCCGCCGCAACCACGGCGTCGGCCTCGGTGACGACCTCAGCGGGGGTGACCGCCTCGACGGCGTCGGCCGCGGGATCGACCACGGGCTCCGCGACGACGGCTGCCGCCGCAGCGGCGGCAGCAGCCGACTCCTTGGCAGCGCGCTTGGTGGCGCCGGTCGCCTCGGCGACGACCTGCTCCGCCAGGGGCTCGCACAGCTCGATCACGGCCATGGGGGCGTTGTCGCCCTTGCGCGGCCCGATCTTGGTGATGCGGGTGTAGCCGCCCGGGCGGGTGGCGAAGCGCGGGCCGATCTCGGTGAAGAGCACGTGGACCACCGACTTGTCGCGGATGACGGTCATCACCTGGCGACGGGCGTGCAGGTCACCGCGCTTGGCGAAGGTGATCATCCGCTCGGCCAGCGGCCGGACTCGCTTGGCGCGGGCCTCGGTCGTGGTGATGGCGCCATGCTCGAACAGGGCAGTGGCAAGGTTGGCGAGCAAGAGCCGCTCATGGGCCGGGCTGCTGGCCAGACGGGGGCCCTTGGTGGGCGTTGGCATAGTTCCTACTCCTGTGATCCAAAGGTTCTCGACGAGTGGGGGCGGCTGCTAGAGCTGCTCGTCCTCGGCGAAATCCCCGTCCTCATCATCGGCGAACGCCGGCACGAACCCGGCGGGGCTGTCCTTGAGCGCCATGCCCAGGGACCGCAGCTTGTCCTTGACCTCCTCGATGGACTTGCTCCCGAAGTTGCGGATGTCCATGAGGTCGGCCTCCGAGCGCGAGATCAGCTCACCCACGGTGTGGATGCCCTCCCGCTTGAGGCAGTTGAAGCTGCGGACCGTCAGGTCCAGCGACTCGATCGGGGTGGACAGCTGCTCAGCGACGAGCTCGTCGGCCGGCGAGGGGCCGATGTCGATGCCCTCGGCGTTGACGTTGAGCTCGTGGGCGAGGCCGAACAGCTCCACCAGGGTCTTGCCGGCCGAGGCCACCGCGTCAGCGGGGGTCATGCACGGCTTGGTCTCGACGTCGATGACCAGCTTGTCGAAGTCGGTGCGCTGCTCGACACGGGTCGCCTCGACCTTGTAGGTCACCTTGAGCACCGGCGAGTAGATGGAGTCGACCGGGATCCGGCCGATCTCCTGCCCCGGCTGCTTGTTGTTGGCAGCCTGGACGTAGCCACGCCCCCGCTCGACGACGAGCTCGACCTCGATCTTGCCCTTGGCGTTCACGGTGGCGATGTGCAGGTCGGGGTTGTGGACCTCGACACCGGCCGGCGGTGCGATGTCGGCAGCCGTCACCGCACCCGGGCCCTGCTTGCGCAGGTACATCACGACGGGCTCGTCATGCTCCGAGGAGACCACGAGCTCCTTGAGGTTCAGGATGATCTCGGTCACGTCCTCCTTGACGCCCGGGATCGTCGTGAACTCGTGCAGGACGCCGTCGATGCGAATGCTGGTGACGGCAGCGCCGGGGATGCTCGACAGGAGCGTGCGGCGCAGGGAGTTCCCCAGGGTGTAGCCGAATCCCGGCTCGAGGGGCTCCAGGACGAACCGCGAACGGTAGTCGCTGACGCGCTCCTCGGTGAGGGTCGGACGCTGGGCAATAAGCACGGGGTACCGGTCCTTTCCGCGACGCCCACCATCTGACGCCGCGTGCTGTCTCAAGCCTGCGAGGGGCCGGGCGGGGGGGACGCCCCGCCCGGCACGGGGTTACTTGGAGTAGAGCTCGACGATCAGCTGCTCCTGGACGGCCGTGTCGATCACGGCTCGCTCCGGCACGGAGTGCACCAGGATGCGCATCTGGTTGGGCGAGACCTCCAGCCAGGCCGGCACCGGACGATCCCCGGCCTCCGCGTGGGCGACCACGAACGGGGTCAGCTCACGGGAGGAATGGCGGACCTCGACGATGTCGGACGGCGCCACCCGGTAGGACGGGATGTCCACCTTCGCGCCGTTGACCGTGAAGTGACCGTGGCGCACCAGCTGGCGGGCCATGTCGCGGCTCTTGGCGAAGCCGGAACGGTACACGACGTTGTCCAGACGGGTCTCGAGGATCTTCAGCAGGTTCTCACCCGTCTTGCCCTGCTTGCGCTGGGCCTCCTCGTAGTACCCCCGGAACTGCTTCTCCAGGACCCCGTAGATGCGCGCGCACTTCTGCTTCTCGCGCATCTGGAGCAGGTACTCGCTGTCCTTGGTCCGGCCGCGGCCGTGCTGGCCGGGCGGGAAGGGGCGCAGCTCGATGGGGCACTTGGGCCCCTCGCACTTGCTGCCCTTCAGGAACAGCTTGGTCTTCTCGCGGCGGCAGCGCTTGCAGTCCGCCCCTGTGTAACGAGCCATCGGTGATCAGTCCTTGTCGGGGTCAGACGCGGCGGCGCTTGGGCGGGCGGCAGCCGTTGTGGGCCATGGGGGTGACGTCGGAGATCGAGCCGACCTCCAGTCCGGTCGCCTGCAGCGACCGGATCGCGGTCTCACGGCCGGAGCCCGGACCCTTGACGAACACGTCGACCTTCTTCATGCCGTGCTCCATGGCACGTCGGGCAGCGGCCTCGGCGGCCAGCTGCGCGGCGAACGGGGTCGACTTGCGCGAGCCCTTGAACCCGACCTGGCCGGACGAGGCCCAGGCGATCACGGCCCCCGACGGGTCCGTGATCGACACGATGGTGTTGTTGAACGTCGACTTGATGTGAGCGTGGCCGTGGGCCACGTTCTTCTTCTCCTTGCGGCGGACCTTGGTCTTCGCCGCACTCTGGCGGGACTTGGGAGGCATTGCGTTCCTTTGCGTGAGGTCGTCGGTCCGCTGGTCGGCGCATGGCCGCGGCGGGGAACCCGCCCGGACCAGTCGGACTACTTCTTGCCGGCCTTCTTCTTGCCGGCGACCGTCTTGCGCGGACCCTTGCGGGTACGGGCGTTGGTGTGCGTGCGCTGCCCGCGGACGGGCAGGCCCCGGCGGTGCCGCAGGCCCTGGTAGCAGCCGATCTCCACCTTGCGGCGGATGTCGGCGGCCACCTCACGACGCAGGTCGCCCTCGACCTTGAGGTTGCCCTCGATGTAGTCGCGCAGCGGGACCAGCTCGGCGTCGGTGAGGTCCTTCACACGCATGCTCGGATCCACCCCCGTCGCCTCGAGGATCTCCGCCGCACGGGAACGGCCAATGCCATAGATGTAGGTGAGCGCGATCTCGATGCGCTTGTCGCGCGGGAGATCGACGCCGACGAGACGTGCCATCGGGCAGGGTCCTTCTTCCTGTTGTGCCCCGGAGGTTTCGGTGCGCGACCGACCCCACCGCCCTTCGTGGTGGGTCCCCGGCCTCCGGGCCGGGGGTTGCGTCCCGGTGGGCCCTGGCTGGGGCCGCACGGGGGGACGGGATCGCGCATTCTTCGGTTGTGGCCCCCACACCGGGACTGGCCCAGGTGGGACGCGCCCGCGGGCACGCTGCCGGTCGTGCGGATGCCGGCGGACCGGCGGGCGATCAGCCCTGGCGCTGCTTGTGCCGGGGGTTCTCGCAGATCACCATCACGCGGCCGTGACGGCGGATCACCTTGCAGTTGTCGCAGATCTTCTTGACGCTGGGCTTGACCTTCATCGCTCTTTCCTCGCAGCCTTCACCGACCCGGCCGGCCGGGCGGACTCGTGTCACTTGTACCGGTAGACGATCCGTCCCCTGGTCAGGTCGTAGGGCGACAGCTCCACGACCACCCTGTCGTCCGGCAGGATGCGGATGTAGTGCTGTCGCATCTTGCCGCTGATGTGGGCCAGCACCTTGTGGCCGTTGTCGAGCTCGACCCGGAACATGGCGTTCGGGAGCGACTCGCGGATCGTGCCCTCGAGTTCGATGGCACCGTCTTTCTTGGCCATAGGCTGCTGTGACACCACACCTTGCTGGTCGCCCGGCTGCACCGGGACGGTTGGACGCTCTGGTAGGACGCTGCGCGGATGGGCGCACCGCCCGCAAAGTCTACGGCCACACCCCGCCCGCGACCAAACGCGTGCCCCAACCCGCGCTCGGGCGTGCCGGGGGGCGGGAGTCGGCGTGCTCAGATCACCGAGAAGTAGCTGTCCACGGCCCGGTCCGCGCTGTCCTGGGTCAACCGAGCCGGGGTCCCGGTGTACCGGGCCTCGTTGCGCACCTGGGTGAGCAGGTCGCGGGCATGGCAGAACCGCAGCGCCCGCCGCGCCCGCCGGTAGTGGACCTCGAGGAGGTGCTCGACGGCATCGGGGTCGACCTCGACGCCCAGCTCGGCGGCCAGACCCGCCAGCAGGGACTGGAACTGCGCCTCAGTCGGGTCGGGAACCGGGACCTTGTAGGGGATGCGCCGCAGGAACGCCTCGTCGACCAGGTCGCGCGGCTCGAGGTTGGTGGAGAACACGATGACCTGCTGGAACGGCATCGCGATGCGCCGGCCGCTGACCAGGCTGTAGTAGTCGATCCCCGACTCCAGGGGGACGATCCAGCGGTTCAGCAGGTCGGAGATCCGCATCCGCTGCCGGCCGAAGTCGTCGATCACCAGCGTCCCGCCGTTGGCCTTCAGCTGCAGCGGCGCCTCGCTGATGCCGGTGTGGGGGTTGGTGGTCACCTCCAGCTGGTCCATGGTGAGCTCGCCACCCACCGCCACCGTGGGACGCTCGATGTGCACCCACCGGCGATCCAGCGCGCGGTGCCCGGGAAGCGGGGAGTCCCAGTCGACGGCGACCTCCTGGTGGTGCTGCGGGTCGAAGATCCGCACGATCTCGCCGTCGATGCCGATCGAACGCGGCACCCAGATCTGGCCGCCGAGGGACCGGGTGATCCGCTGGGCGATGCTGGTCTTGCCGTTCCCGGAGGGCCCGAACAGGAACATCCCCCGGCCGGACGCGATCGCCGGGCCCAGCCGGGCCAGCAGCGCGTCGTCGAGCACCAGCCCCTCGAACGCCCGGCGCAGGTCGTCCGGCGTCGGGTACCGGTCCGCGGTGCCCTGGGCCTGGACGCTGCGCACGTAGTCGTCCAGCGACACCGGCGCCGAGCCGAAGTAGGTGCAGCGGTGAGCCAGCCGACGAGCCGTGTCCCGGCCGTGGTCGGTGATCTGGTACTCGAAGTCGTTCATCCCCGCCGAGCCCCGGTAGGCGATCAGCCGGGCATCCTTCAGGCGCGCGAGGCAGTCGTTGACCAGGCGGTAGGGCAGGCGGACCTGCTCGGAGATCGCCCAGCCGGAGGCGTCCCCGCGGGCGTTGAGGAACTTCAGGATGAGGGCTTCCACCTCGGAGTCGGTCAGGCCGGCAGCCTGCAGGCTCGTCGGTTCGACCGGCACGAACTCGTCGGTCGCCAGCAGGTCGCGGGACACGTCCCCTCCTCGTCGGTCGGTCGGCAGCCCCGACTGTAACCGCCGACGGCCCCCGGCTCGCTGCGACAGGGCGGGATGCGGGCTGCTGCTACATCACCGAGAAGTAGGTCTCAGCGGCGCGGTCGACGCTGTCGGCGGTGACGCACGGCCGGACCCCCCGGTAGTGGGCCTCGTTGATCACGTGGGTGAGCAGGTCGCGGGGATGGCAGAACCGGAACGGCCGGTCCACGCGCCGGTAGTGCCGTTCGACGAGGTGGTCGATCGCGGCCGGGCTGATCTCGACGCCCAGGTTGGCCCCCAGCAGGTCGAACAGCTCCCGGAACTGCCCCTCCGTGGGGTCCCCCACCGGGATCTTGTACGGGATCCGGCGCATGAACGCCTCATCGACGAGGTCCCGGGGCTCCAGGTTGGTGGAGAAGACGATCACCTGCTGGAACGGCATGGAGATCCGCTGGCCGCTGCTCATGCTGTAGAAGTCGTACCCGGCTTCCAGCGGGATGATCCACCGGTTGAGCAGGTCCGCGATGGGCATCCGCTGGCGGCCGAAATCGTCGATCACCAGGGTCCCGCAGTTGGCCTTCAGCTGTAGCGGGGCCTCGCTGACCCCGGTGAGCGGGTTGGTCGTCACCTCGAGCTGGTGCATCGTCAGCTCCCCGCCGACGCACACGGTCGGACGCTCGATGCGCACCCACCGGCGATCCGGGAACACGCCGGTGGCAGTCGGCTCCTGCCAGTCCACGGGGACCTCGACGTGGTGCTGGGGGTCGAAGACCCGCACGATCTCGCCCTCGATGCCGATGGCCCGGGGGACCCAGATCGGCCCACCCAGGGACCGGGTGATCCGCTGGGCGATGCTGGTCTTGCCGTTTCCGGGGGGGCCGAACAGGAACATGCCGCGTCCGGAGGCGATGGCCGGGCCCAGCCGGTCGGTGATCGCCGGGGAGAGCATGAGCCCCTGGAACGCCGCCGCCAGGTCACCGGGGGACGGGTAGCGCTCGGAGGTCCCCTGGGCCAGCACGCTGTCGATGTAGTCCTCCAGGGGCACCGGCGCGGCACCGAAGTACGTGCACCGCGCAGCCAGCCGCCGGGCCTCCTCCCGACCCAGCTCGGTGACCTGGTAGACGAAGTCGTTCATGCCCGACGAGCACTTGTAGACCACCATCCTGGCGTCGCGCAGCCGGGCCAGCGCCTCGTTGACCAAGGGGTACGGCAGGCACACCTGGGTGGTGATGGCGTTGCCCGTGGCGTCCCCGCGCGCGGCCAGGTACTTCAGGATGATGGCCTCGACCTCGCTGTCGGTCAGGCCGGCGTCCGCGACGCTCATCGGCTCAACGGGAGTGAAGGCGGAGCGCGTCAGCACGTCCTGGCTCATGTGGCATCCCCTCGGGTGGTCGGCTCCCGAGGAGGATGTCGCCATCTGGAGCGTCCCAATGGACGCTGCCGGGCGGGGCATCACCCGAATGGCGGACGCGGATCAGTCCAGGCTGCCGACGGTGACCCCCATCGCCGCGAGGCGCGCGGCCCCGGCGTCCGGGGCGGTGGTGACCAGCGGGCCGGTGGGAGTGAGCACGACCGTGTGCTCCCAGTGCGCGGCCCAGGAACCATCCACGGTGGCGACGGTCCAGTTGTCGTCGCGCACGTCGACCTCATCCGAGCCCGCCGTCAGCATCGGCTCGATCGCCAGGGCCATCCCGACGCGCAGCACCGGTCCTCGACCGCGCGGGCCGACGTGGGGCACGGAGGGCTCCATGTGCATCTGCGAGCCGATCCCGTGGCCCACGTAGTCCACGACGATCCCGTACCGGCCGGCCACGAGGTCCTGACAGGCTGCCCCGATGTCGGTCAGGCGTCCCCCGACCCGAGCCTGGGCGATCCCGGCCCACAGCGCCTGCTCCGTGACCTCGCTCAGCGCCCGGGCGGCGGCGTCGACCTCACCGACCTCGACCGTCATGGCCGCGTCCGCGTGCCAGCCCGAGACGATGGCTCCGCAATCCACCGACAGCAGGTCCCCCTCGCGCAGCACCCGGGAGCCGGGGATGCCGTGCACGACCTCGTCGTTGACCGAGGTGCAGATCACCCCCGGGAAGCCGTGGTAGCCCTTGAAGTTCGACCGGGCACCGGCATCCCGGATGAACTCCTCCGCGGCCCCGTCCAACGCCGCAGTGGTCACACCCGGCCCCACCAGGGACCGCACATGCGCCAGGGCACCGGCCACCACCAGTCCGGCCTCGCGCATGTGCCGGAGCTGATCGATCGTCTTGATCTCGATGCGCGGTCCGCGGCCCCACATGGGCGTCAGATCGCAGCCAAGACGCGGTCGCGGACCTCGTCGACGGAGCCCATCCCCTCGACCCGCACCAGGAGGCCGCGCTCGGCGTACCCGGCGGTCAGCGGGGCGGTCTGCTCGGAGTAGACCTCCATGCGGTGGCGGATGACCTCCTCCGTGTCGTCGGCGCGGCCCTGGTCGACCGCGCGCTTGAGCAGGCGGTCCACCACCTCGTCGACGTCGCAGGTGAGCTCGACGACGCGGTCCAGCGCCAGGTCCTGCTCAGCGAGCATCTCGTCCAGGGCCCCCACCTGGGCCAGCGTCCGCGGGTACCCGTCGAGCAGGAAGCCGGCCGCGGCATCGGGCTGGGCGAGGCGCTCGCGCACCATCGCGTTGGTGACGGCGTCGGGGACGTAGTGGCCCTGGTTGATGAGCGCAGCCGCCTGGACCCCCAGCTCGGTGCCGCGCGACACGTGGTCGCGGAAGATGGCCCCGGTCGAGATGTGGGGGATGCCGAGCTTGTCGGCGAGCACCATCGCCTGGGTGCCCTTGCCGGCACCCGGCGGACCCATGAGGACGATGCGCATCAGCGGAGGAACCCTTCGTAGTTGCGTTGCTGGAGCTGGCTCTCGATCTGCTTGACCGTGTCCAGTCCGACGCCGACCATGATCAGCAGGCTGGTCCCGCCGAAGATGAAGCTGCCCGAGACGTTCAGCCCGTTGAACGCGAACACCGGGATGACCGCGATGAGGGCCAGGTAGATCGAGCCGGGCAGGGTGAGCCGGCTCAGGACGTAGTCCAGGTACTCCGCGGTGGGACGACCAGCGCGGATGCCGGGGATGAACCCGCCGTACTTCTTCATGTTGTCGGCGACCTCGGTCGTGTTGAAGGTGATCGCGACGTAGAAGTACGTGAAGAACACGATCAGCGCCGAGAACGTGATCAGGTACAGCGGCTCGGTCCCGCGCTGGAAGTGCCGCAGGATGAACTGAGACACCGAGCTGGTCTGGTCGGTGAGCCGCACGAACAGCGTCGGGATGAACAGCAGCGACGAGGCGAAGATGACCGGGATGACGCCGGCCATGTTCACCTTGAGGGGGATGTAGGTCGACGTCCCGCCGTACATCTTGCGCCCGACCATCCGCTTGGCGTACTGCACCGGGATCCGGCGCTGCCCCTGCTCGACGAACACCACCGCCATGATGACGAAGAACCCGACCACCAGGACCAGGGCGGTGGTGAAGGCGCCCCGCGTGGCGTAGATGGAGGCCATCTGCGACGGGAACGACGAGATGATCGAGGTGAAGATCAGCAGCGACATCCCGTTGCCGACCCCCCGATCGGTGATGAGCTCGCCGAGCCACATGATCACGGCAGTTCCCGCGGTCATGGTCAGGATCATCGTGACGATGGTCATGGTGCCCGTGTCTGGGATGAGCTGGGAGGCGCACCCCTGGAACAGCTGTCCGGGCACCCGGGCCAGGGCCACGATGCCGGTGGACTGCAGGATCGCCAGGGCCACCGTCAGGTAGCGGGTGTACTGGGTGATCTTGGCCTGGCCGGACTGTCCCTCCTTCTTGAGGGCCTCCAGCCGGGGGATCACCACGGTCATCAGCTGCAGGATGATGCTGGCGGTGATGTAGGGCATGATCCCCAGCGCGAACACCGACAGCTGCAGCAGCGCTCCCCCGCTGAAGAGGTTGATCAGGCCGTAGAGCGAGTTGCCCTCCACGCTGGCGATGCAGCTCTGAACGGCGGCGTAGTCGACACCGGGGGTCGGTGTCACCGACCCCAGCCGGAACAGGGCGATGATGCCGAGGGTGAAGAGCAGCTTCTTCCTCAGGTCCGGCGTGCGGAACGCCGAGCCGAACGCGGACAGTTGCACAGGATCCTCCTGAGGGCTCCGCGATGACCGCGGGCCATACGTGCCGACAGCCTAACAGCCGCCCCGGCCACCCCATCGGCGCCGCCGAATCCCGGCATGAGCCATGCCAGCGTCGATCCGGACGGCGCCGGCAACGACGATGGAGGGCTGCACGCCAGCACGGCGGCAGCCCTCCATCAGGGGGTGTTGCTCGGGTCAGGCGGTGGTGACCGAGCCCCCTGCGGCCTCGATCTTCGCCCGGGCTGACTCGGAAGCGGCGTCCACCGTCACGGTCAGCGCCACCGCCAGGTCGCCGGTGCCCAGGACCTTGACGGGCTCGCCCTTGCGAACCGCGCCCTTGGCCACCAGGTCCTCGACGGTGACGTCGCCACCCGTCGGGTACAGCGCCGCCAGGCTGGCGACGTTGACGACCTGGAACGGCACCTTGTTGGTGTTCTTGAAGCCCTTGAGCTTGGGCAGCCGCATGTGCAGCGGCATCTGCCCGCCCTCGAAGGCGGCCGACACCTGGTAGCGGGCCTTGGTGCCCTTGGTGCCGCGACCTGCGGTCTTGCCCCGCTTGCCGCCCTCACCACGGCCGACGCGGACCTTGTCGGTCTTCGCGCCGGGGGCGGGACGCAGGTGATGGACCTTGAGCGTCATGTCAGTCGACCTCCTCGACGGTCACCAGGTGCGGCACCGCCTTGGCCATCCCGAGGATCTCGGGACGGTTCTCCTTGATCACTACATCGTGGATCCGCTTGAGGCCCAGGGATCGGACGGAGTCCTTCTGCACCTGGGTGCACCCGACCAGCCCGCGGACCTGCGTGATCTTCAGCTTGCCGGCCATCAGGCCACCACCTCCGCGCTCGCCGCGGCCTGGGCCCGGATGAGGGCGGCAGGGGCGACGTCCTCGAGCGGGAGCCCGCGGCGGGCGGCCACGGCCTCGGGACGCTCGAGCATCTTCAGCGCGGCCACCGTCGCGTGCACGATGTTGATCGCGTTGTCCGACCCCAGCGACTTGCTCAGGACGTCGTGGACACCGGCGCACTCGAGCACGGCCCGCACCGGGCCACCGGCGATGACGCCGGTACCGGGGGCGGCAGGGCGCAGCATGACCACACCCGCCGAGTCCTCGCCGGTCACCGGGTGCGGGATCGTGCCCTGCACGCGGGGAACCGCGAAGAAGTGCTTCTTGGCCTCCTCGACGCCCTTGGCGATCGCCGCAGGCACCTCCTTGGCCTTGCCGTAGCCGACCCCGACGTTGCCGTCGCCGTCGCCCACGACCACCAGGGCGGTGAAGCTGAACCGCCGACCGCCCTTGACGACCTTGGCGACCCGGTTGATCGCCACGACGCGCTCGACGAAGGCCGACTTCTCCTCGCGGGGGGCCCGGTCCTCACGGCGGCCGCGGCGCTCGTTGGAACCGCTGGCCGACCCCTCACCGGGGCCGCCGCTGCGGCGCTGAACTCCAGCCATGTGTACTCGTCCTCTTCCTCGTCAGAACGCCAGGCCGCCCTCGCGGGCGCCATCCGCCAGGGCCGCCACGCGGCCGTGATACTTGTTGCCGCCCCGGTCGAACACGACCGTGTCGATGCCCGCGGCCTTCGCACGCTCCGCGACGAGCGCCCCGACCGCACGGGCCTTGGCCGTCTTGTCGTCGCTGCTCGCGCGCAGGTCCGCCTCCATCGTGGAGGCCCAGGCCAGCGTGGTGCCCGTCGTGTCGTCGACCACCTGCACGAACACGTGGCGAGCCGAGCGGTTCACGACCAGGCGGGGGCGCACCGGCGTGCCGGACACCTTCTTGCGGACCCGCAGGTGACGGCGCGCGCGCCCCACCCGGGTGCGGCTGCCCGAGCCGATCTTCGTTGCCACAGCCATGGTCTACCGACCCGCCTTTCCAGCCTTGCGGCGAATGACCTCGCCCTCGTAGCGCACGCCCTTGCCCTTGTAGGGGTCCGGCTTGCGCAGCTTGCGCAGGTTGGCGGCAACCTCGCCGACCTTCTGCTTGTCGATCCCGGACACCGCGAAGCGGGTCGGCGTCTCCACCGCGAAGGTGATGCCCTCCGGGGCGGGAACCAGCACCGGGTGGCTGTAGCCGAGCGCGAACTCGAGGTCCTTGCCCTTGGCCACGACGCGGTAGCCCGTTCCGTGGATCTCGAGCTTCTTGGTGTAGCCCTGGGTGACGCCGTTGACCATGTTGGCCACCAGCGTGCGGGTCAGCCCGTGCAGCGAGCGTGACTGCCGGGCGTCGTCGGGCCGCGTCACCCGCAGGGTGCCGTCGTCGGCCTTCTGCACGACGATCGGCGCCGCCACGGTGTGGCTCAGCGAGCCCTTGGGGCCCTTCACGGTCACCTCGGAACCCGAGATGCTGACCTCGACACCCGCGGGAACCGGGATGGGGAGCCGTCCGATACGTGACATCGTCCTAGCCTCCGATCACCAGACGTAGGCGAGGACTTCCCCACCCACACCCTTGGCCTGGGCCTGCCGATCAGTCAGCAGGCCGGTGGACGTCGAGATGATCGCGATGCCCAGGCCTCCGAGCACGCGCGGCATGGCGCTGCTCTTGGCGTAGACGCGCAGGCCGGGCTTGCTCACCCGGCGCAGGCCCGCGATCGAGCGCTCACGGTTGGGCCCGTACTTGAGCACCACCGTCAGCGTCTGGCCCACCGGGGCATCCTCGACGCTGAAGCCGGCGATGTAGCCCTGGGCCTTGAGGATCTCCGCGATCCCGAGCTTGATCTTCGAGAGGGGCATGGACACGGACTCGTGGTAGGCCGTGTTCCCGTTGCGGATGCGCGTGAGCATGTCCGCGATCGGGTCTGTCATGGTCATGGCCGTCTGGCCTTTCTCGCCGTGGTATCCGCCTGCCGTTGGCAGGGGACCTGCGGCGCTGGGGTCGGGATGGTGCTGGGCCTACCAGCTGGACTTGGTCACGCCGGGGAGCTCACCGCGGTGCGCCATCTCGCGCACGCAGACCCGGCAGAGGCCGAACTTGCGGTACACGGAGTGCGGACGGCCGCAGCGGGTGCAGCGGGTGTAGGCCCGCACGGCGTACTTGGGCTTGCGCGCCTGCTTGTTGATCAGCGCCTTCTTCGCCACGGGTCACTTCTCCTTGTAGGGGAACCCGAGCGCCTTCAGCAGCGCGCGGCCCTCGTCGTCGGTCTTGGCGGTGGTGACCACCGTGATGTCCATGCCGCGCACGCGATCGATCCGGTCCTGGTCGATCTCGTGGAACATCGACTGCTCGTTCAGCCCGAACGTGTAGTTGCCGTTGCCGTCGAACTGGTTCGGGTTGAGGCCGCGGAAGTCGCGGATGCGGGGCAGCGCCACGCTGAGCAGCCGATCGAGGAACTCCCACATGCGGTCCCCGCGCAGCGTCACGTGGCAGCCGATGGGCATGCCCTCGCGCAGCTTGAACTGCGCGATCGACTTGCGGGCCCGGGTGACCTGCGGCTTCTGGCCGGTGATCGCGGTGAGGTCCTTGATGGCGCCCTCGATGAGCTTGGAGTCGCGAGCAGCCTCGCCGACACCCATGTTCACCACGATCTTCACCAGGCCGGGGACCTGCATGACGTTCGGGTACGCGAACTGGGTCTTCATGGCCGGCACGACGTCCGCGCGATAGCGGGCCTTCAGGCGCGGGATCTCCGGCAGCGCCGGAGCGGAGGTGGCGGTGCTCATCAGATGTCCTTACCGGAGCGCTTCGCGACACGCACGTTGCGCTCGACCGAGTACGTGGAGCCGTCGGGACGGACCTTGTCGCCCGACTGCTTGCGGAAGCCGACGCGGGTGGCCTTCTTGGTGTCCGGATCCACCAGCATCACGTTGGACACGTGGATCGCGGCCTCCTGCGTCACGATGCCGCCGGTCTTGGCGCCCCGGTTGTTCTGGCCCACCTTGGTGTGCCGCTTGACGCGGTTGACGCCCTCGACGATGACGCGATCGGCGTCGGGCAGGACGACCAGGACGGTGCCTGTGAGGCCCTTGTCCTTGCCGGCGATGACCTGGACGGTGTCACCCTTGCGGATCTTGGCCATCACAGCACCTCCGGTGCCAGCGAGATGATCTTCATGTACCGCTTCTCGCGCAGCTCGCGGCCGACCGGCCCGAAGATGCGGGTGCCCCGGGGCTCCCCGTCGCCCTTCAGGATCACGGCCGCGTTCTCGTCGAAGCGGATGTACGACCCATCGGGGCGCCGGCGCTCCTTCGAGGTGCGCACGACGACGGCCTTGACGACCTCGCCCTTCTTGACGTTGCCGCCGGGGATGGCGTCCTTGACGGTGGCCACGATGACATCGCCGATGCCCGCGTAGCGCCGACCCGAGCCGCCGAGGACACGGATGCACAAGAGTTCCTTGGCACCCGTGTTGTCGGCGACGCGCAGTCGCGACTCCTGCTGGATCACGTTCTTCTCCTGATCGTCGTGCCGGTTCTCACGGGTGCCTCCCGTGAGCCTGGCCGAACTGGGACTACTTGGCCTTCTCGAGGATCTCCACCACGCGCCAGCGCTTGGTCGCTGACGTGGGGCGGGTCTCCATCAACAGGACGCGGTCGCCGACGCCGGCGGCGTTGGCCTCGTCGTGCGCCTTGAGCTTGGAGGTGCGCCGCACCACCTTGCCGTACAGCGGGTGGGTGAAGCGGTCCTCGACGGCGACGACGACGGTCTTGTCCATCTTGTCGCTGA